>NZ_JBVHHL010000036.1:0-78312 GCF_055561075.1 Streptomyces sp. NPDC022910 | reverse complement strand
TTGATGCCGAGGTCGATACCGACTGCCGCGTCGGGGCGGGCGACGCGGCGGATCTCCCGCGCGGCCTCGACCTGGAAGGCGACAAACCAGCGTCCTCGTTCATGCCGGACGGTCGCGGACAGGATGCGGGCCTTCCCGGCTTGCACCTTCCCGAGGAGCTTGGCGGTGGGCTCATGCACGCGAATCGTACCGAGCCGGGGCAGGGTGACGTGGCGGCCGTCCGCCTCCACGCGGATCGTGCCGGTGGTGAACCGGCAGGCCAGGCGGGCTTTGCGTTTCGACTTGAAACGCGGCATGCCTACCCGCTTGCCCTTGCGTTTGCCCTGTTTGGACTTCGCGTAGTTGTCGAACGCGGCAGCAGCGTTCGTCAAGCCGGTGCTGTACGCCTCCTTGGAGTTGTCCTCCCACCACCCGACAAAGCGCGGGTCGGTGTGCTTGGCGGCGTTGAACGCCTTCCGCAGCGCTGGCAGCGACCACGGCCGCCACTCGGTGAGATCCGCCTCGGGAATCCCGTAGGACTCTTCCGTCTTCCGCTGCCACCACGACGCCTCGACCCAGCCCACAGCCCAGTTGTAGGCCGCGCGCGCCGCACCGCAATGCGACCGTAAAGCGGCCTCCTGACCGGCATTCGGATCCAGGGCGAACTTGTACGCCTGGACTACGAAGCCGGGCTGCGGCTGGAACCTCTTCACTCGGCGGCCTCACCGGTCGCCACGGCCACCGCACGGGCGGCACGGTTCTTCGCCGCCCGCCGCCCGTACAGGCGCGCACACATCGAGGTCAGCACCTCGGTGATGTCCCGCACCAGGTCGTCGGCGGTCTCGGCGGGGTCCAGGACCACCAGGCGCCGCCCGGACGCTGACAGCACGGCCTCCAGGTGCTCGACGCCGAACCGGGCGAGGCGATCGCGGTGCTCGACCACGATCACGGCCGCGCCCGGTTCGGACAGGAGCCGGTGCAGTTTGCGGCGGCGCCCGTTCAGTCCCGAGCCGACTTCGGTGACGACCTCCGCGACCGGCAGACCGAGACCGGTAGCCCCCTGGACCACGCGGGCGACCTGCCGGTCAAGGTCCGACTTCTGGTCAGCCGAGGAGACACGGCAGTACGCCACCACCCGCCCGGACGCCTCCATGGCGGGCTCGTCGACCAGCCACGTACCGGACGGCGTCTGGCGTACAGGGACCGGCATACGGCCCTCTTTCGCCCACGTCCACGCGGTCTGGTAGTGCACGCCATTGCGCGCCGCCCACTCGGAAAGCTTCACGAGATCATGATACATGCTGAGAAGGGCTGACATTTACCGATGAATTACGGAGCAGTCGTCAGCCCCTCGACATCGCTGAACATCGCGTCGGCCCAACAGGGCATTCCCTCGGGTTGTACCGCCATGGCGCTCCACCTTCTGCGTGCGACGGTTGGGGTTTCCTGCTCACGCTAGCCACGCCCCGGCCGCGACGCGCGCCGAACGGCGGTCCTGTCCGACACTGGAACGGGGACGGACTTGGACAGGACGGGGCACAGGCGATGCGTGCATGGATGGTGGACCGGCCGGGTCCCGTCGAGCGGGAGCCGCTACTGCTCGTGGAACGGCCGGTCCCCGTGCCGGCAGCCGACGAGCTGCTGGTTCACGTGCGGGCGTGCGGCGTGTGCCGGACGGATCTGCACGTCGCCGAGGGCGACCTGCCGGTGCGCCGTCCCGGTGTGACACCCGGGCACGAGGTCGTGGGCGAGGTGGCCGGAGCCGGGGCGGCGGTGAACGGGTGGGCGGTCGGCGACCGGGTGGGCGTCGCGTGGCTCCGCCGCACGGACGGCACCTGCCGGTACTGCCTGCGCGGGGCCGAGAACCTGTGCCCGGACTCCGGCTACACCGGCTGGACCACCGACGGCGGATACGCCGAGTACACGACCGTACCGGCCGCCTTCGCCTACCGGCTCCCGGCGGACGTGGACGACGTCGTGCTCGCGCCGCTGCTGTGCGCGGGCATCATCGGCTACCGGGCGCTGCTGCGGACGTCGCTGCCGCCGGGCGGGCGTCTCGGCCTGTACGGGTTCGGGGGCAGCGCCCACCTGTGCGCGCAGGTCGCCGTGGCGCAGGGAGCCACCGTGCACGTACTGACACGGGACGAGGCCTCCCGGCGGCTCGCGCTGGGCCTCGGATGCGCGTCGGCGGGCGGTTCCTACGACGCGCCGCCGGAGCCGCTCGACGGGGCGATCCTGTTCGCACCGGTCGGCGATCTCGTCCCGGTGGCGCTGCGGGCTCTGGACCGCGGCGGGGTGCTGGCGGTGGCGGGCATCCACCTGAGCGACGTCCCGGTGCTGCACTACGAGAGCGAGCTGTTCTACGAGAAGGAGCTGCGCAGCGTCACCTCGAACACCCGTCAGGACGGCCGGGAGTTCCTGGACCTCGCGGTCAAGTACGGCGTACGGGCGACGACGCACCCGTACCCGCTGTCCGAGGCGCAGCGGGCCCTGTGCGACCTGAAGGCGGGGCGCTTCGACGGGGCGGCCGTGCTGGTGAACGATCTCTGAGCGGGAGGTGCCGCAAGTGTGGGCCGAACGGTGACGTGCGTGGATGGAGCCGGAGAGGTGTAGTCGCGGAGGTGCGCTGTGGGCGTTGGGCACGCTGCAGACCCCCCGTACGGCGTGGACGCCCTCGAGTCGATCGGCACGACGCTCGACGAGGAGATCACGTGCCAGGAGCTGGCCGCCTTTGTGTGCGACCGGGTGTGCGACGCCGCCGCGGTGGACCTGCTGCCCGAGGACGTTCCCTGGGCGCCACCCACCTCCGACCCCGACCTGGACCGGGTGGCGACGGCCGGCCGGGCCGAGCTGCTCGAATCGTGGGGTGCGGCCCGCCCGCTGTGCGTGCAGGCGCTGGACGCAGGGCATCCCATCACCGCATCGATGGACCCGTCCGGGCTGGTGAGGCGGCAGGTCATGAGCGTTCCGCTGCTCGGGCACGGCCGGCTGTACGGAGTGCTGCTCGCGGTGCGGTACGGTCCGCCGTTCACGGCCCGGAGCACCACCGTCACCCACTTCGCGGCCCGGCTGGCGGCCGTGCACCTCGGGCACGCCCGTCGCTACACGGCCATGCGCAACACGGTGTTCCGCCTCCAGCGGGCGCTGCTCTCCGAGCCGGGGCGACCGCATCCCAACCTGGACCTGGCCACCCGCTATCTCCCTGCGGGCGGCGGGACACTGGTGGGCGGGGACTGGTTCGAGACCGTGCGACTGCACTTCGGACGGACCCTGCTGGTGATGGGCGACGTCATGGGGCACGGACTGGACGCGGCGGTCGACATGAACGCCTATCGCTCGATGCTGCGCTACATCGCCTCCACCGACCTGCCGCCTCATCGGGTGCTGCGCCGGCTGGACGCGGCGGTCGCCGAGGACGGTACCCGCCGTCCGGCCACCTGCCTGCTCGTGCAGGTGGATCCGGCTCGGGGCAACGCGTCGCTGACCAGCGCGGGACACCTGCCGCCGGCCCTCTTCCGCAGGGACGGCACCGGAGAACTGCTGGACGTACCGGTGGGGCCTCCGCTCGGGACGGGGCTCGGCGGCTATGAACTCGCCACCCGGGCGCTGACCCCCGAAGACACGCTGCTGCTGTTCACGGACGGTCTCGTGGAGCGGCGCGAGGAGGACATCGACGTCTCCCTGACCCGGCTCGCCGGATTGCGGCTGCGGCCAGGAGGAAGCGTCGACGAGTTGCTCGCCGACGTCCTGGCCCATCTCGACGCCCAGCACGCGGAGGACGACGTCGCGGTCCTCGCCGCCCGCATCCGGCGCCGCCCCGAGGTGTGAACCGGCGAGGCCGCGCCGGCGCTCAGCAGGTGGGCAGGTGCAGCATGCCGGTGATCGTGCGCAGGACGCCGTTCTCGGTGTTGCGCGGCGCCACGTAGCGTGCCCGCCGCAGCACGTCCGGGTGGGCGTTGGCCATGGCGAAGGACCACTCGGCCGCATCGAGCATCTCGAGGTCGTTGAGGTAGTCCCCGAACACCATCGTCTGCGCGGGCGTGATGCCCAGCTCCTGCTGGAGCCTGCGTATGGCGGCGCCCTTGTTGGCGGAGGGGTTCATGATGTCGACCCAGTGCTCGCCCGAGACGACGACCTGGTGGGTCGACGTGAACGGCTTCAGGGCGGGAGCGGTGGACCGCTCCACGGATCCGAAGTCGAATAGGGCCACCTTGAGGAACTCGTCGTCCACGGCGGTGAGGTCCTCGACGGTGCGCAGCAGGGTGTAGTACCTCTTCGCCTCGGCCACGAAGGCCTCGTCGGTCCGCTCGACGTAGGCGGACTTCTTGCCGCACAGGACCGCCCCGACGTCGACTCCGTCGGCCGCGAGCCGCCGTGTGGTCCCGACGATGCGGGCGGCCGTTGCGGCATCCAGGGGGTCTGCGCTGAGCTCCGCGCCGTCGCGTACGACGTAGGTGCCGTTCTCGGCGACGAAGACCATGCCGTCGCCCGCCTCGGCGAACTGCTGGGCCAGCGTGGCGTACTGGCGACCGCTGGCCGGGCTGAAGAGCACCCCGCGCCGGCGCAGCTCGGCGAGGAGCGGCCACAGGCCGTCCGGTATCCGTCCGGTGCCGTCGAGGAGCGTGCCGTCCATGTCGGTGACCACCAGCCGGATGTCGACGGGTTCGCTCGGGAGCTCGGAGGCGGTGAGGAGGCACGAGGGCGTGGAGGACATGTCCTGCTTTCTGTCGGGGCGGCAACAAAGGGCGTTGTACGGCGGTGCTGCGCTGTCTCTCCGTCCGCATCAGTCGCCCCGGGCGCGGGTGCGCAGCCCGGCGCGGACGCGGCGCAGGGCGACGGCCAGGGCTCCGCGCAGGGGCGCGGTGCCGCCCGGAGGGCCTGCCTCGACCGGCGGTGGCTGCGGAACCGGTCGGCTCACGGCGTCACGGACCGGCTCCAGCAGGGCGGGGTGGACGCCGACAGGGCCGCCCGGCAGGGCGAGTTCGGGATGGACGACCGCGCAGCCAGTGGCGATCGCTTCGCCGGCCTGTTCCAGCCGCATCAGGCGCTCACGGAAAGGGCCGACGCGCCGCTGCTGGTGGAGAACGACGTCGACCTCAGTGCTGGGCAGGGCGGCCCCGGCGAGCGCTCGGCGGATCTCCATCTCACCTCTTGCTGTCGGTGTCCGGTGTCGTCGGCGCCCTTGCCTTGTCCGGAGCTCATAGTACGTAGCCGACCGAGTGCCGGCAGTTCGCACCCGGGGCACAGCCTGCGGCGTCCGGTCTCATGACGGGCCCGCAAGGCGGTCGATGAGCCGTGCTTCACCTTGTCGAGTGAATCTGATCTTGCCGAGGCGGCCGCAGGGATGTTTGGGCCCGGGCCTGGGTAGCTACGCAGATCAAATGCGCACTCCCCTGCCGAGGCGGTGCCGGCATGCACATGGAACCGGTGGCGGCGAACCCCTTCGCCCGTAGCTACACCCTCGGCCCGTTCACGGTGGTCGAGGTGTCGGGCGAGATCGACATGGCGACGGCAGGCTGCGTCGCGGAGCACCTGGATGCGGCCACCGGCCGCACCGAGCCCGATGTGCTCGTCGACCTGCGGCCGGTCGTCTTCTTCGACTGCTCGGGCCTGCGCGTGCTGTGCCGGGCGGAGGCCCGGGCGCGGGAGCGCGGCGGGCGCCTGCGCCTCGTTTCGGACCGGCACCCCATCCATCACCTGCTGCGTGCCGCGGGCCTGCTCATCCGCTTCCCGCCACTGTCCGAGTTGCCACGTCTCGAGCAGCACTTCGATGAAACGCTGGAAGAAGGTGCAACCGGATCACCGGCAGGGGAGGCGCACACGTGAAGTTCGTTCTGGAGGTCGACATCGGCGTACGACTCCGGCTACCGCGAAGTGGGACGCTGGTTCATCACGGGCGACTGATTCCGGGGGCCGGCCGGACGGCCCCACTCCGTCCGGCCGACCCCCACTGCGAGATCGCGTGGCTACCGCGCCAGGGCTCGCACTCCCCAGTCACGAGCCCTGAATCGGCACTCGCGGGGACCGCGCGATCCGCGTCCCTCAGAACGTGAAGACGGCGCTCCCGTAGGAGTTCTTCACGCACTCGTTGGCAAAGGTGCGTTCATAGGCGACGCGCTTGCCCTGCCAGACCCCCTGCACGGTGACGACCACGGGGTCGTACTGCCTGGTGCACAGGGCGCCGTCTCTGACCGACAGGGCGTCGAAGTCACCGCCGGCCTCGCGTAGTTCGCCACAGGCCCCGGTGGCGTCCGGGTGGCTGCCGGAGGCGGTCGGGGTGCAGGTGAGTGTGACGGCGCGCTGGGGTGTGGCGAGAGCGGCGCTCTCGCCGTGGCCCGTGGTCAGGACGAGCGCAGAAGGGGCGTAGAGCGAGGCGGGGGCGGCGAGGGCGGACCCGGTGAGGGGGCCGCAGACGGCGGTGGCCGTCAGGGTGAGGGTCGCTGCCCAGCGCGCGGTGTTCGGCATTGTGTGCATCCTTCCGCTCGTGTCGGAGTCATGGTCCGGCTCCGTGGCACGTAAGGCCGGAGTCGGTCCGGTCGGGTGCCGGTTCGGCGAGCGGGAGTCTGCCGAGTCCGGACCGGAAACTCACATCGACCCCCTTCGTTTCGGTAACTTTGAGTATTGAATCAGTGGCGTGAAGTCACGGAATTCGAACGCATGGGCCCCGGAACGGCGCGGATCCCGACCGCCGAAAGCGACCCCCTGGCCGGATTTCCACGGCTCGGCAATCGGCCTGAAACATTCCGCTTCCCGTCGGCGGCAAGCGCTGTCTTCAGCTCCTGGCAAACACGCCCCGCCCACTCTTGCTTCTGCCTCGGATCAAAGTAATGATCATTACATGATTACCGCAACGCAACGAGAGCAGCTTCGTGGCTGGTTCGCCGGCCGTCTGCCCGACGATCTGTTCGAGAGCCTGGAAGAGGTCACCGTCGACCGTGAGGAGATCACGGTCGTCGGCCGCATCCCCGAGCCGCGGCTGGCCGAGGGCGCCTCGCCCGCCGAGAAGGAGGCGGCCGTCGGTGCCCGTATCCAGGAGTTCCGCGAGCGCACCCGTGAGGATCGGATAGCGGTGGCGCGCGAGGCGGAGCACCGGTTCCGCAAGAAGGTTTCCTGGGGCGTGGAGTGCGGCGGCGAACGCGCTCTGTTCACCCACATCGCGGCGCCCGTGATGACCCGGCTGCGCCAGCCCGAGCGTCAGGTCCTCGACACGCTCATCGCCGGCGGAGTCGCCCGCAGCCGCAGCGACGCGCTCGCCTGGTGTGTGCGCCTGGTGCAGGGGCACACCGACGACTGGCTCACTGAGCTGCGCGAGTCGCTGGAGCACGTGCAGCGGGTCCGGGCCCAGGGACCGGACACTGAGCCTGGGGACACTACGGCCGGGGAGGACTGAGCCGAACCGTCCGGCGTCAAGGGCGTCGGTCACCCTGCCCGCTGTCCCGGCCCCCTGCCATCTCGTGCGCTCCCCCGCTTCCACCGGACGGGGGCGGGCCGGTGACCGTGACGCGAGCGGCGCGCAGCAGCCGGTCGCCCACCCGGTAGCCGGGGCCCAGGATCTCGGTACAGGTCAGCCGGTCGGCGTCCGGGGAGATCACATGCGTCACGGCCTCGTGCCGTGCGGGATCGAAGGGCTCGCCCTCCTCCCCGAACGTCTGCAGCCCAAGGGAGCCCAGCTGGGCATCAAGGACGGCGGCGACCGCCTTCAGTCCCGGAGTCATCACCTCCTGCCGACGGGCGCCCTCGACGGCGTCCAGCACGGGCAGCAGCGCCCGCAGCACGTTCTCCGCGGCGATCTCGCGTACCGCCAAGCGGTCGCGCCGCACCTGCTTGCGGTAGTTGTCGTACTCGGCCTTCACCCGCTGCAGGTCGGCGGTGCGCTCGTCCAGCAGGCGCCGCAACTCCGTGCTCTGCGGCCGACTCGGGTTCATGGTCAGCCCGCCTGTGATGTGTTGTCGTCATCCACGACCTCGGCGTCCACGACGTCGTCGGCCCGGCCGCCTCCGCTCGCCGTGCCCTGCTCCGAGGCCGCGCCGCCCTCGGGGCGCGCCTGCTCGTACAGGGCGCTGCCGATCTTCTGCGCCGCGGCGGCGGCCTTGTCCATGACGCGCCGGATCTCCGTTGTGTCCTCGCTCTTGAGCGCCTCCTTCAGTTCGGCGATGGCGCTCTGCGCCTCGCTCCTCGCATCACCGGGGATCCTGTCCCCGTTCTCCCTGATGAGCTTCTCGGTCTGGTAGACGAGCTGCTCGGCCTGGTTGCGGGTCTCGGCGGCCTCGCGGCGGCGGTGGTCCTCCTCCGCGTACTGCTCGGCCTCGCGGACCATGCGGTCGATGTCGTCCCTCGGCAGTGCGGAGCCGCCGGTGACGGTCATCTTCTGCTCCTTGCCGGTGCCGAGGTCCTTCGCCTTGACGTGCATGATGCCGTTGGCGTCGATGTCGAAGGACACCTCGATCTGCGGGACACCGCGCGGGGCCGGCGGCAGACCGGTCAGCTCGAACATGCCGAGCTTCTTGTTGTACGCCGCGATCTCGCGCTCGCCCTGGTAGACCTGGATCTGCACGGACGGCTGGTTGTCCTCGGCCGTGGTGAAGATCTCGGACCGCTTGGTCGGGATCGTGGTGTTGCGCTCGATCAGCTTGGTCATGATGCCGCCCTTGGTCTCGATACCCAGGGACAGCGGGGTCACGTCCAGCAGCAGGACGTCCTTGACCTCACCCTTGAGGACACCGGCCTGCAGCGAGGCGCCGACGGCGACGACCTCGTCCGGGTTCACACCCTTGTGCGGCTCCTTTCCGGTCATCTCCCGCACCAGGTCGGTCACCGCGGGCATACGGGTCGAGCCCCCGACGAGGATCACGTGGTCGATGCCCGACACCTTGATCCCGGCGTCCTGGATCGCCTGGTGGAACGGTTTTCTGCAGCGATCCAGCAGATCGGCGGTCAGCTGCTGGAACTGAGCGCGCGTGAGCTTCTCGTCGAGGTGCAGCGGGCCCTCCGAAGAGGCCGTGATGTAGGGCAGGTTGATGGTCGTCTCGGACGAACTCGACAGCTCGATCTTGGCCTTCTCCGACGCCTCGCGCAGTCGCTGCACGGCCATCTTGTCCTTGGACAGGTCGACGCCGTACGCGTTCTTGAACTGCTGGACCAGGTGGTCGACGATCCGCTGGTCCCAGTCGTCGCCGCCGAGATGGGTGTCGCCGTTGGTGGCCTTCACCTCGATGACGCCCTCGCCCATCTCCAGCAGCGACACGTCGAAGGTGCCGCCGCCGAGGTCGAAGACGAGCACCGTCTGGTCGTTCTCCTTGTCGAGTCCGTACGCCAGCGCAGCCGCCGTCGGCTCGTTGATGATCCGCAGGACGTTCAGACCGGCGATCTCGCCGGCCTCCTTGGTGGCCTGCCGCTGGGTGTCGTCGAAGTACGCGGGCACGGTGATCACGGCGTCGGTGACGTCCTCGCCCAGGTAGGCCTCCGCGTCCCGCTTCAGCTTCTGCAGCACACGCGCGGAGATCTCCTGCGCGGTGTACTTCTTGCCGTCGATGGTGCCGCTCTCCGGGAAGCGCCAGGACTGGTCGTCCATGTGGCGCTTGACGGAGCGCGCGGTGCGCTCGACGTTGGTCACCGCCTGACGCTTGGCGACCTCGCCGACGAGCACCTCGCCGCTCTTGGCGAAGGCCACGACCGACGGTGTGGTCCGGGCGCCTTCGGTGTTGGTGATGACGGTGGGCTCGCCGCCCTCGAGGACCGCGACCACCGAGTTCGTTGTGCCGAGGTCGATACCGACCGGACGTGCCATGGGGGCTCTCCCTCCTCGTCGTCGCTCTTGTCAGAGGGTCCGCCCGGCGAGTACCCGCGTGAGCGCCTCCTTGGCAGTGCCGAGGGGGCCTGCTCCCGTCGTCCGCGAGCTGCCTCCATAGACTGAATAAAACTTGAGTGGCCCATTGTCAAGGTTGGTCAGAGATAGGCAGGCGACCAGGTGAAACGCCCCTCGAGACCCTGCCGTCCACTCGGCGCAAGGTCCGTCGACCCATGGGGGCGTAGTGGAAGAATGGTCCACTGGGCACGTGAAAGATGGATGAAGCGCCCACTGGTGCGGTCTCAGGGACCGGCCTTAGCGTCGGCAGACCCCATTCGGACGGCCCCACGTCACCCCGCACACCCCGGCAGTGCCCGGTGCCGTCCGCCCGCCGCGCCACGAACGCGCTCCGCCGCACTTCTCCCGCAGGAGCCCCGTTGCCCGAGAACGCCATCTCCCCCGCCGCCGCGCCCCCGTCCCTCACCGAGGTCGAGGCCTATGGCGTCGAGCGCATCCCCGACGCGGATCGCACCGCGACCCCGCTCGATCTCTTCCGTGTCGCCTTCGGCGGCGCGAACACCTTCTCCACCTGCGTCCTGGGCGCCTTCCCGATCCTGTTCGGCCTCTCCTTCTGGCAGGGGCTCGCGGCGACGGTCCTCGGCGTGGTCGCGGGTGCGCTGATCCTGTGCCCGATGGCGGTGTTCGGGCCGGTCAACGGCACGAACAACGCGGTCTCCTCGTCCGCCCACCTCGGTGTGCACGGCCGCGTGGTCGGCTCGTTCCTCTCCCTGCTCACGGCCATCGCGTTCTTCTCGATCTCGGTGTGGAGTTCGGGTGACGCCCTGGTGGGCGGCGCGCACCGGCTCTTCGGCCTCGAGCGCAGCAACCTGTCGTACGTCGTCGCGTACGCGCTGTTCGCGGGTCTGGTGCTCGCGGTGTGCGTGTACGGCTTCCGGTTCATGCTGTTCGTCAACAAGATCGCGGTGACCTCGGCGACCGTGCTGTTCCTGCTCGGGGCGATCGCCTTCGCCGGCGACTTCGACCCGTCGTACGCCGGTGTCTTCACCGCCTCGGCGGATCCCGGGACGCAGGCGCTCTTCTGGCCGTCGTTCATCGGCGCCGCGCTGATCGTGCTGTCCAACCCGGTGTCCTTCGGCGCGTTCCTCGGTGACTGGTCCCGCTACATCCCCGCGGACACGCCGCGCCGCAAGGTGGTCGGTGCCGCGTTCCTCTCACAGATCGCGACGCTGCTGCCGTTCGTGTTCGGTCTGGCGACCGCGAGCATCATCGCGAAGCAAGAACCGAAGTACGTCGATCCGGTGGCCCCGGACTTCGTCGGCGGTCTGCTCGCCATCTCGCCGACGTGGTTCTTCCTGCCTGTGTGCCTGCTCGCGCTGATCGGCGGCATGTCGACCGGCACGACGTCGCTGTACGGGACCGGCCTGGACTTCTCGTCGGTGTTCCCGAGGCTGTCGCGGGTCCAGGCGACGCTGGTGGTCGGCGTCCTGTCGATCGCGTTCATTTTCATCGGCCGATTCGGGCTGAACCTGGTGCAGTCGATCTCCACTTTTGCCACGATGATCATCACCTGTACCACTCCGTGGATGGTCGTGATGATGCTCGGCTTCTACACTCGGCGCGGCTGGTACGACCCGGACGCGCTTCAGGTCTTCAACCGCCGTCAGCGCGGCGGCCGTTACTGGTTCGCGCACGGCTGGAACTGGCGTGGCATGACCGCCTGGTGGGTCTCCGCGGTGATCGGGGTGCTGTTCACCAACATCCCCGGCCAGTTCGTCGGTCCGCTGGGCAACCTGGCGAACGGCGTCGACATCAGCCTGCCGCTGTCCCTGGCCGTCGCCGCACTCCTCTTCCTGTCACTGCTGAGGCTCTTCCCCGAGCCCCGGGCGGCGTACGGGCCGCAGGGAGCGCGGCTGGCCCGTACGGTCGAGGCGCCGGTGCCGCCGATCACCGGGCCGGGCGCGCGGGAAGAGACCGCTCCGGCGCTCGCGGTGGAGGGCGGCTGATGGAGTCCTGGCTCGACCTGTCGGTGCCCCTGGTCACCGGGATGCCCGTGTATCCCGGTGACCCGCAGGTCGAGGTGGAGCGGGCGCTGCGGGTGGCCACGGACGGCGTGAACGTCCTGAGCCTGCACATGGGTTCGCAGTCCGGGACGCATGTGGACGCGCCGTACCACGTGAACTCGGAGTGGCCCACGCTGGACGCGCTGCCGCTGGATCGGTTCGCGGGTCCGGCGGTGGTGGCGGACGTGCGGGGCCTGTCGGCCCGGGCATCGATCACGCCCGAACTGCTCGCGCCTGCCCTGAGCCTGCTGCGGCTCCAGCCGGGAGCGATCCTGCTGCTGGCCACCGGCTGGTCGGCGTACTGGGGCACCGACGCCTATCCGGCGCATCCCTGGCTGACGCCGGAGGCGGCGCAGGCCATCGTCAACGCGAGCGTCCGCACGGTCGGGGTGGACGCGCTGAGCGTGGATCCGGCCGGCGACCCGGACCTGCCCGCACATCGCGTGCTGTGCGGCGCGGGCGGCGTGATCGCCGAGAACCTCACCGGCCTCGACCGTGTCCTCGCCGCCCAGCGGGACGGCCGCCGGGTGGAGGTGTTCCTGTTCCCGCTGCACCTGCCCGGCGCGGACGGCGCCCCGGTCCGGGCAGTGGTCCGCGTCGGCGCACGAGCGGGGCACGCGTAGTCGGTCCACCGGGGTCCACCTACGCCCGGTCGCGGGATTCGTAGACTTCCGGTCATGGGAGGGATCTTCACACTGGGCGGTATCACGTGCCCGTCAGGCGAGCTGGTGATCGTGGACGGCGGTCACCTGGGCATGTGGAGCGGGGACCGGTCGTCGGCAAAGGTCGATCCCGAGGCGTTCGGCATCCACGATCCGTCGGTCGCGGCCGACGTGCTCGAGGCGGTCGACTTCGAGATCAGCGGCCCCGACGCGGAGGCCGCCGCCCGCTCGTTCGACCGGCAGCCCGGCCGCGCGCTGTACGACAGGACGGGGATCCGGACCTTGGACGGCTGGTTTGTCACAGAGTGATGATTCCAGCCGCACGATGTGCGCACCACAGTGGACGGGTCTTGTCACGGTCGTGAGGATCGTCGGCGTACAGCGCGGTCTCAGGGACGAGAGGCGGGACCTACGGATGGCGAAGCACTGGGCGGACTTCCAGTACGAGATCTATTTGAACGGCACGACGGGCGCAGTACCACGGCTGCCCACCGATCTGACCCGGCTGGAGGAGCTCACCGAGCAGCGGCTCGGGCCCGGCCCGGTGGGCTATGTGGCGGGCAGCGCGGGCACCGGCAGTACGGCGCGTTCCAACCGGGCGGCGTTGGAGCGGCGCCGGATCGTGCCGCGCATGCTGCGGGACGTGCACGAGCGTGACCTGTCCGTGGAGCTGCTCGGGCGTTCCCTGTCCGCGCCGCTGGCGCTTGCGCC
Source organism: Streptomyces sp. NPDC022910 (assembly GCF_055561075.1). Taxonomy (NCBI): domain Bacteria; kingdom Bacillati; phylum Actinomycetota; class Actinomycetes; order Kitasatosporales; family Streptomycetaceae; genus Streptomyces; species Streptomyces sp. NPDC022910. Next base: position 65,092 of record NZ_JBVHHL010000036.1, on the reverse strand, counting down.
CATCGGCGTCCTGTCGATCATGCATCCCGACGCGGAGCCGGCGGCGGCGCGGGCCGCCGCCGCACAGGGCGTGCCGTACATCCTGTCCTCGGCCTCCAGCACGCCGATGGAGGAGGTGGCTCAGGCGTCGGGCGACGGCGAGCGCTGGTTCCAGCTGTACTGGGCCAAGGACCGCGAGGTCACCCGCAGTTTCCTGGCCCGGGCGAAGGCGGCCGGGTTCACGGCCCTGTTCGTCACCCTCGACACGCCGCTGCTGGCGTGGCGGCCCCGCGACCTCGACCAGGCGTATCTGCCGTTCCTGCACGGGGTGGGCACCGCCAACTACTTCTCCGACCCGGCGTTCCAGGCGGGCCTCGCGAAGCCCGTGCACGAGGACCTCAACGCCGCCGTGCTGCACTTCGTCGGTATGTTCGCGGACCCCGCCAAGACCTGGCCGGACCTGGCGTTCCTGCGGGAGAACTGGGACGGGCCGATCGTCCTGAAGGGCATCCTGCACCCGGACGACGCGCGCCGGGCCGTCGACGCGGGGATGGACGGTGTGGTGGTCTCCAACCACGGCGGCCGGCAGGTGGCCGGTTCCGTGGCGGCCGCGGACGCCCTGCCGCGGGTGGTGGAGGCGGTCGGGGAGCGGCTCACCGTGCTGTTCGACAGCGGGATACGCACCGGCGACGACGTCTTCAAGGCGCTCGCGCTGGGCGCGCGGGCGGTGCTCGTGGGACGGCCGTACGCGTACGGGCTCGGGCTCGACGGGCAGGCGGGCGTCGAGCACGTCATCCGCTGTCTGCTCGCGGAGTTCGACCTCACCCTCGCACTGTCCGGGCACGCCCGTCCCGCCACACTCGGCCCCGCCGACCTGATCGAGGAAACCTCATGACCGACGTCAAGAACGTCCTGGCCGTCGTCTCACCGCACGTCGGCGGGCGCTCGGCGGGCGCCGCGCTCGCCTCCGCCTTCCCCGGGCAGGCCCATGTCACCGTGGTGGAGCGGACGGACGAGGATCCGGCGGCGCTGCGCGCGGCGCACGTCATCGTCACCGGGCTCGGCCCGGTCACCGCCGAACACATCGCCGCCGCACCGGAGTTGGAACTCATCCAGTGCGCGAGCCACGGCTTCGACTACGTCGACCTCGACGCGGCCCGCGCCCGCCGTGTGCTCGTGTGCAACATCGGCTCCAGCGGCGCCGAGAAGCAGAACGTGGCCGAGCAGACCTTCGCGCTCATGCTCGCCCTGGCCAAGCAGCTGGTGCCGGCGCACAGCGCGCTCGTCGACGCCGACTGGGCGCTGCCCCGGCTGCAGCAGTCCATCACCGAACTCTCCGGCAAGACCCTGGGCATCGTCGGGCTCGGGCACATCGGCAAGGAGGTCGCGCGCCGCGCGGTCGCCTTCGACATGACCGTCCTGTACGCGGGCCCCGAGCGTGTGGACGCGGAGACCGAGGCGCGCCTCGGCGCCCGCCATGTCGAACTCGATGAACTACTGCGCTCATCCGACTACGTGACGCTGCACGCGCCGCTCACCGAGGCGAACCGGCATCTGCTCGACGCCGAGCGCCTCGCGCTGATGAAGCCCACCGCGTTCGTGATCAACACGGCGCGGGGTGCCTTGATCGACCAGGACGCCCTCGCGGACGCGCTGGAGAGAGGAATCCTGGCCGGGGCGGGGATCGACGTCTTCGACCCCGAGCCGCCCACCCCTGCGCTCAGACTGCTCAAGGCACCGAATGTCGTGCTGTCCCCGCATGTCGCCGGTGTCACCCGCGAGACGCTGGTCCGGATCGCCCTGGCGGCGGTCCAGAACACGGCCGACTTCCTGGCCGGCAAGGAAGCGCGGGACGTCGTCTTCTGACGGTCGTCGCCCGGCACGGCAGGAGGCGGTTCGGACCGGTCCGAACCGCCTCCTTTTTCACCCAGCCGACTCGGGTTTCACCCAGCCGACTCGGTTTCCTGGCCGAAGACGGCGTGCAATCGCCTGGCGTGGTCCAGGTACCGCTCGGAACCGGTCAGATTGACCATCGCTGTCATGCGCGCATCGGTACTCGACGCGGACAGGCGCAGCTCCAGTTCGCCCGGTTCGACCACGCGCCGCCCGTCGCGCCCGGTGAACGAGGCGAGGTCGGCAGGTACCGTCACGCGTACCCGCCGCGCCTCGCCGGGGGCCAGCGCCACCCGGGTGTAGCCGATGAGGCGCTGCACCGGCTGGACGACCGAGGCGACCGGGTCGTGCAGGTACAACTGCACGACCTCGGTACCGTGCCGCTCCCCCGTGTTGCGTACCGTGAGGGCCAGGGAGAACTCGCCGTCCGTGCCCGACTCCTTCTCGTCGACGGCGAGGTCGCTCCAGTCGAAGTCCGTGTACGACAGGCCGTGCCCGAAGCCGAAGGCCGGGCTCGGGTCGAGGTTGGACACCTCACTGGCTTGGGCGAGCCGCGCACCGAGATAGGTGGCGGGCTGGGCGCCCGGACCTCGCGGCACGCTGACGGGCAGCCGTCCCGAGGGGTTCGTCCGGCCACTCAGCACACCCGCGAGGGCGGCGGTCCCCTCGACGCCCGGGAAGAAGGACTGCACGATCCCGGCAGCCTCCTCCACGGCGCGGCCGAGCGCGTACGGCCGTCCGGCGAGCAGCACCGTCACCACCGGCGTCCCCGAGTCCAGGAGCGCGTCGAGCAGGTGCTGCTGGGCTCCGGGCAACGCCAGCGAGTCGGCGTCGCAACCCTCACCGCTGGTGCCCCGGCCGAAGAGTCCCGCACGGTCGCCCAGCACCGCGACGACGACATCGGCCTCACGCGCCAGACGTACGGCCTCGGCGACGCCGGACGTGTCGCCGTCGTCGATTCCGGTACCCCGCGCCACGGTGACCTCAGCGCCGGGGAACTCGCGTTCCACGGCCTCGCGCAGGGTGGGCAGGGCGATCCCGGCCGGGGTCTGCGGGTGGTGGACGCCGACATGGAGGGGGAAGGAGTAGCAGCCCAGTACAGCCGTCGGCTCCTCGGCGTTGGGGCCGACCAGCGCGATGCGGCTCGGCCGACCGAGCGGCAGCGTGCCGTCGTTGGCGAGCAGCACCACCGCCTGCTCGGCGACCTCCCGGGCCAGGTCCCGGTTCGCCGGCGTGTCGAGGTCCACCGTGCCGCGCAGCGCATCCGGGTCGTCCAGGTCGGCACCGGCCAGCACGGGCGGCACCGGGCTCCAGTCGGCGTCGAGCAGACCGAGCCGGGCCTTTTCGGCGAGCACCCGGCGAAGGGCGCGGTCGATGAGGGACTCCGGCACCCGGCCGGTGGTGACGGCCTCGACGAGGGGGGCGGCGAACGTCTTGACGGTGGGAAGTTCGACGTCGACACCGGCACGGAGCGCGGCGCCGGCGGCGTCGGCCCAGTCGCCCGCGATCCCATGCAGGGTGCGCAGGAAGGCGATGCCGAAGTAGTCGGCGACGACCGTGCCGTCGAAACCCCAGGTCTCCCGCAGCAACCCGGTCAGCAGCTCCTCGTCGGCTGCCGCGGGCACTCCGTCGGTGTCGGTGTAGGCGTGCATGACGGACCGGGCTCCGCCCTCGCGCACGGCCATCTCGAAGGGCGGGAGAAGGACGTCGGCGCGCTCACGCGTGCCCATGCCCACGGGGGCGAGGTTGCGCCCGGCGCGCGAGGCCGAGTAGCCGACGAAGTGCTTGAGGGTGGCGATGACTCCGGCGGACTGGAGTCCCTGTACGTAGGCCGTGCCGACGGTGCCCACCAGATACGGGTCCTCGCCGATGGTCTCCTCGACGCGGCCCCAGCGGGCGTCGCGGACCACGTCGAGCACGGGCGCGAGCCCCTGGTGCACGCCGACGGACCGCATGTCCCGTCCGATGGCGGCGGCCATCCGGCGGATCAGGTCCGGGTCGAAGGTGGCGCCCCAGGACAGCGGGACGGGATAGGCGGTGGCCTTCCAGGTCGCGAAGCCGGCCAGGCACTCCTCGTGGGCGACGGCCGGAATACCGAAGCGGTTCGCCGAGGCGATGCGCGCCTGCGTGCGCAGCAGGGAGAGCGCGCCGAGGGCGGGGTCGACGGGGGCGGTGCCGAAGGGACGGGTCAGCTGGCCGAGGCCGGTCGGCAGGAGCGTGCCGAGGTCCACGGCCTCCTCCATGTCGTGCTGGTGGGGGGCCACTTCACCCCCCTCGTCGGATGCGCCGACCCAGACGCCGTAGAGCTGGGCGATCTTCTCCTCGAGGGTCATGGCGCCGATCAGGGCGGACACCCGGGTGTCTATGTCGTGGGCCGGATCGTTCCAGAGCGGGGTTTCGGGGGTGGTCTCAACTGCCACGTTGGCGGTCACTTTCCTCCGACGCCCATGAGGCCCTGGATCAGGGCACGACGGGCGAACAGGTAGACGAGCAGGACGGGCACCATGGACAGCACCACGGCTGCCAGCAGCCCGGGGATGTTGATGCCGTGTTCGGTTTGGAAGTTGTAGAGGCCCAGGGTGACCAACTTGGTGGAGTCCGACTGGGTCAGGACCAGGGGGAACAGGAAGCCGTTCCATGCCTGGAGGGCGGAGAAGACCACGATCGTGGACAACCCGCCCCGGGAGAGCGGGATCACGAGCTGGAAGAACATCCGCCGCGGTGTGGCGCCGTCCATGGCCATGGCCTCGAACAGCTCGGAGGAGATGTCGCGCATGGCACCGCTGAGGATGAGCGCCGACATCGGCAGGCAGAAGGCCACGGTCGGCAGGATGACCCCGATGAGGTTGTCGTAGAGACCGGCCTTGCTGATCAGGTAGAACATCGGGACGATCACGGCCTGCGCCGGAATGGCGAGTCCGAGCAGGAACAGCCGGAAGACCTGTGAGGTGATCCTGCTGCGGCTGCGCACGATCGCGTAGGCAAGCGGCGGAACGAGCAGGAGCACCAGACCGACCACGCACACGGTGACGATCAGCGTGTTGAGGAAGTACCGGCCGAAGCCCGAGCTGAGGGCGCTGGTGTAGTTGTCGAAGGTGAAGCTGTGCGGAAAGGACAGTGGACCGTTCTCGGAGTAGCCGGACTGGGGCTGCACCGTCGCCACGATCATCACGTACAGCGGCAGACCGACCACGAAGAGCCACACCAGCGAACCGAAGCCTGCCAGGTAGTTGGGGCGCCGCCTCATGACACACCCTCCATGTCGCTGCGCATCTTGTCGTAGCCGGACACGCGTACGACGACCAGCGATATGATGGTCGCCGCGACGACCAGGACGAGGGCGATGGCGGAACCGGCGCCGAAGTCGAAGCTCTTGAACGCCTTTTGGTACATGTAGTAGGCACTGATCGTGGTGTCGGTGCCCGGCCCGCCCTGGGTCAGGATGAGGACCGTCTCGAACGTGGTGAGCCCGCCGACGATCATCAGGATCATCGAGGTGATCATCGCGTTGCGCAGCTGCGGCAGGGTGATGTGGAAGAACTGGCGGTAACGTCCCGCTCCGTCGATCTCGGCCGCCTGGTAGAGCACCTCGGGGATCGCGCGGGCGGCGCCCTGGTAGATCAGCGTGTGGAACGGTGTGTACTGCCAGGCGCCCACGAAAGCCAGCACGCCGATCGCGGTGGACTGCTTGCCGAACAGGTTGCCGTCGCCGAACAGCCAGGTGGCCTGTGCCGGGATGCCGAAGTTCGGGTCGAGCAGCGACCGCCACACCACCGACACGGCGGTGGCCGACAGCAGAAGCGGAACGAAGTAGATCACCGAAAGCACCGCGCGGTTGCGCTGCTTTCCGGCGGCCCAGACGCCGAGCAGGATGCTCAGCGGCGTCTGGATGGCCACACCGAGCACGGTGACCAGCAGGGTCAGCCAGAGGCTCTTGGTCATCACTGGGTCGTCGAGGACCCTGTTCCAGTTGTCAAGGCCGACGAACCGGGGTGAGCCCAGACCGCTCCAGCTCGTGAAGGACAGCACCGCCACCATGATCAGCGGGGCGATCGCGAAGATGACGAAGAACACGGTGGCGGGCAGCGCCCAGACGAAGCTCGGGCGCCCCACTCGGGCGTTGTAGGAGCCCTCCGGCCGCCGCCGGGCCGCCTTCTGGGGCCCGGCGACGGTAGGAACGCTCGTCATTTCTGTGGTCATGAGAGGTTCACTCAGTGGGGAGGGCCTGCATGGCCTTGATGAAGCCGTCGGCGTCGATCTGACCGTCGAAGAACTGCTGCACGGCCTGCTTCATCGGCGTGCCGGCGGACGGCGGGTAGGCCTGGTCCCAGGACAGCTGGAACGACGGGGCCTTCTTCACCAAGTCGTACTGGTAGTGCGAGTAGGCCGGGCTGGCCGAGGTGTCGAGGAAGTTCTCGGTGTTGGTCGTGGTCGGCAGGTTGCCGATGGCCAGCTGCGCCTTGACGAACTCGTCGGAGTACATGAGCTTCAGGAACTGCGCGACGGCCTCCGGGTGCTTCGTCTTCTTCAGCACCGAGTAGAAGTTGTTCGTGTTGCCGACGACATCCGCCGGGTCACCCTTGCCGCCCGACACGGTCGGGAAGTTGGAGTACCCCAGGCCGGTGGCGGCGAACGCCTTCGCGTCCTGCTGCTGCTGGGCGTAGTACCACGAGCCCATCAGCTCGAAGCCGGCCTTGCCCCGCGCCACCAGCGCGGGCGATGCACCGGTCGTGTACTTCACGGAGTCGAACTTGGTGCCGAAGGCACCGGCGTCGACGAGCTGCTTGAGCATGCTCAGCGCCTTCTTGCTCTCCGGGCTCTCCCAGGCGCTCTTGTCGCCACCGAGGGCCTTCTGGAAGAGCTCCGGGCCCGCGACACGGTCGTAGAGGTACTCGAACCACATCAGCGTCGGCCACTGGTCACCAGCGCCGAGCGCGATCGGGGTGATGCCCTTGGCCTTGAGCTTCTTGACCACGCTGAGCAGATCGTCCCACGTCTTGGGCGCCTGCACACCGGCGTCGGCCAGCACCTTCTTGTTGTTGAAGAGCAGGACCGGCTGCGTACCGCGCATCGGAACGCCATAGGTCTTGCCGTCGACGACCGTGCTCTCGACCACGTTGGACAGAAAGTTGGACTTCAGCTTCGGGTCGTCCTTGATGAAGTCGTCCAGCGGCAGCAGCAGATCGGCCTTGACGAACGGCTGGATGCTGCCGCCGCCCCAGTTGAAGAAGATGTCCGGGGCCTGCGGCGTGTTGATGATCGTCTGCAGTTTCTGCTGGTAGTCGGCGCCAGGAATGGTGTCGAGCACGGCCTTGACGTCCGACGTCTTGTTGAAGGTCTCGACGATCTGCTTCTCGACCTTGTTACTGGCGTCTCCGTAGACAAGAACGTGGATCTTCCCGTCGTTCGACGACCCTCCGCCGGTCCCGTTCCCACAGGCCGAGAGGCTCAGCGCCAGGCCGAGCGTCACGCCACCGGCGAGCAGACGGGGCAACCGCGCGCGTATCTTCATCGTCTACCTTTCGAAAGTTTCGGCATCGTCGCCGAAAATCGCTGCTGTCGGACAGTAAGGGAGGCATCCCCGCGGGTCAACGGACGTGCACCCGCGCGACCAAACCGTTACCGGCGGCCCGTGGCCTATCCTTCGGACATGCGCGATAACGACGAGGTCGACGGCCGGGTGACCCTGGCCGAAGTGGCCAAGCAGGCCGGCGTGTCACTGTCGACGGTTTCGAAAGTCCTCAACGGCCGTTCCGACGTTTCCGAGGCGACCCGCACCAAGGTCGAACGGCTCCTCGATATCCACGGCTACCGCCGCCGCGCCCAGGGCACCCCCCAGGCCCCGCTCATCGAGCTGGTCTTCCACGAGTTGGAGAGCATCTGGGCGATGGAGCTCATCCGCGGCGTGGAGAACGTCGCCAAGGAGAACAAGGCGAGCGTCGTACTCACCGAGAGCGGCACACGGCACGCGCCGGCGCCCGACTGGATCGAGGGCGTGCTGCGGCGGCGACCCCTGGGTGTGGTGCTGGTCTTCTCCGCCCTTCCCGACAAGGTGAAGAAGCAACTACGGTCGCGGGCCATCCCGTTCGTGATCGTCGACCCGGCCGGTGACCCCGACCCGGACGTGCCGTCCGTCGGCTCCGCCAACTGGGCCGGCGGCCTGGCGGCCACCCGCCACCTCACCGACTACCAGCACGAACGCATCGCCATCATCACCGGCCCGGAGGACATGATGTGCTCCCTCGCGCGGCTCGACGGCTATCGCTCGGCCATGGGGATGGCGGGTCTGGAGGTCGACCCGAGCCTCGTCCGCTTCGGCGACTTCCATGTGCAGGGCGGCTTCGAACACGCCATGGAACTGCTCGATCGCCCGGACCGGCCGACCGCCATCTTCGCCGGCAGCGATCTGCAGGCGCTCGGCGTACTGGAGGCGGCGCGCCTGAAGGGCCTGAGTGTGCCGGAGGACCTGTCGGTCATCGGATACGACGACGTCCCACTCGCCCAGTGGTCGAGCCCGGCGCTGACCACGGTCCACCAGCCGCTGCGGCAGATGGCCGAGGAAGCGGCCCGGATGCTGCTGCGCCCCCAGGACGCCGGCAAGTCCGCCCTGCGCATCGAGCTCGCGACTCACCTGGTGAGGCGGCAGAGCACCGCACCGCCGAAGAGCGCCTGAGCGCGCCACGGAAGTGCGGTGCGGCGGCCATGCGGGAGGCAGGACGAAACTTTCGAACAGCTGACCGGTTTGTCCGCCGGGCCGCGCAGAACGGGTGCCTCGGCTGCACGGCTGCGGGGCCGCCGGACACCGTCGTCCAGCGTCTCCTCAGAGGCTGAGATCCGGCAGACCGGGCTGCGGCAGTGGAAACGGCATGGTCCGCGGCCGGGCCGTGCCCGCGATCGACAGTGACTGGAGTTCGGCCGACTGCCCGTCGGTCGTCCACCGCTGGATGTCTGAGCCGTCGCGGGTCTTGACGACGATGTCGGTGTCCGGGTCGGCGCTCGCAGGCGTGACGGCGAGGTCCGCGCTCCATCGCGGCAGCAACCCGCCCTGCACGGTGAGGTCGTAGCGTACGCCGTTCGCATGTGCCTGGCCCGCGTCGACGCACCGGGCGAGCGTGACGACCCCGTCGGTGGCGTGGGAGTCGAGGCACAGCCCCGGATCGGCGACGCTGCGCAACAGACCGTCGCCCTCGTACGACCACTGCTGGGTCCACGCCGACGAGCACGTCGCGAGCCTGGTGCCCGCACCGGACTTGACCGTGCCGCGGACGTCGAGGCACAGGTCCGCGGCGACGTTGCGCAGCCGGGTCTGCTGAGGGGCGGTGGGGAGTGCGGACGTGGCGGGCGGTGCCTGGGAGGAGCTGGGCGAGAGAGTCGTGCGGCCGCTGCTCGCGCTCGTGGAGGCGACCGGGTCGGCGCCACCGTCGTCGGACCACATGCCGGCGACGAGGAACGTCGCGAGGACGGCCACCGTGGCGATACCGACGCCGGTCACAAGCGCCCTGGGATTCAGCTCCCCCACCGGAATGCGACGGCCCGGGGCTGGGATCCCGGACAGCAGCCGGTGCCGTCCACCGCCCCCCGCGCGTCTGCGGCCGGAACCGGATCCACCCCCGGTGCGAGCGGCGTACGGGGCGCGGCCCGGCCGGGAGTCAAGATAGCGCCGCGCACCCCAGCCCAGGACGGCCTCGGCGAGCAGTCCCCCCAACCCACCCTCGAAATGACTCAGTTGCTCGGCGGCGGAACGACAGTAACGGCACTCCAGGAGATGCTGTTGTACGTCCGGGAGCAAGGCGCCGCCGCGACGAATGGGGACATCGAGGAGCCGGTTGTGGAAGCGGCATTCGTCGGTCGGCGCGAGTTCCCGGTGGGAGCGCACACATGCTGCCCGGAATTGCTCGCGCGCCTGTTCCAGCGCGGCCGCCGCGCTGTCCGAGTCCATGCCGAGCAGAACGGCCGGGACGGATATGTGCTCGGCCTCGACCTCCGTGTGCCACAGCAGACACCGGGCGAGTCCGGGCAGTGAGTGGAAAGAGCTCTCGGCGAGACCGCGGTTTTCGCGTGTCAGAGACTTAGCGTTGCGCATACCGCGGCCCACCGCGGGTTTCCTGAGCTCCGGCACGACCCCGGATATCCGGTCCTCCGCGGACCACTCCCTGACCGTGTCCCGTACCGCCACGAGAAGTTGGGGCCGCAGCGCCGCGGCGGATCCGGAGCGCTGGAGGTGGCCGAGTGTCCGGTGGAAGGCGGTGGCGGTGACCATCGAGGCGATGTCCGCCGTCGAGGCGAGGCAGATGACCGCGTAGTCGTGCGCCGCCTGCCAGTGGCGCGCCATCAGCAGCGCGACGGGCTGGGTGACCTCGCCCACGGGACGGCCTCTGAGCCGGGTCGCCAGGATCTCGTCGGACTCCCCGGGTGCCATGCCGGGACGGGGAGGGTAGGGCGGACGCGGGGGGTGGGGGGTGTGCACTGAGCGGTTTCCTTCCAAGGCGCAAGGCGGCACACGGAGTTCTGGTCGCCGAAAGGAGCCGGATTGGTGCGGACCTTCTTGGCGCAGCGCGGGAAAAGACCACGGGCCAAGGCTGCACGGCGGCCGTCGGAGGATGAGCCTTTTGAGCTCGCCGACGACCCGGAATAACGAGCAGCGATTCGGACCCGGCCATTGCCATGCGCAGGAAGGTCACCCTTGCACACGTCACTGACGGCCAACAAGGCACTTGAACAACATCGGCACCAAGGTGAAATGTGGTCAGGCCGACGGGTCAACTGTGCGCATTCGTACCGGCTTTCGAAATTCCAAGCGCCCCGTGTGAACCACGCGCTCCCGTCGGCACCCCACGCACGCTCCCGGCGCGCGGTACTTCGTAGTCCACTGGGAACCGGCCCTTCCTGGGGCCCCGCGCGGGACGGCGGCTCTTCCGCGCGAAACGGGCCGCCGACCCCGATCCTCCCGCCCTCGGTCGGCGGCCCCGGGGGCCGGCCGAGCGGCTCCCGGCGCTACGGATGCGTGATGTCTGCCAGGACCTCAGCCGCTCCACGGCGCCGTGGACATCGGTCCTGCAGGAGATCAGATCGGGCGAGGTCCACCAGGGCGCCGCACGGCGGATCGATACCGACGCCGCTGACCAACATGTACGGCGGTGCCGTCCGTGGCGGCCTCGGCCAGGCGTCCAGGTCGCGGCGGAAAGCGTCGTGCGCGGCGTACATCACGGTGAAGTCGATCGTCACGAGGTGATCTCCTGTCACTCGGAACTCACGAGGCCGCGTCCTCCCGTGCGGGCTCATTCACGGGCAGGGCGTGGAGGTTGACGGACGGCCCCCGGTGGCGGCGAACGGACTCGCGCCCAAGAGGGGCGTCCGCCGCCGATGGCGTGACGTGGTGAGACGTACGTCACTTTTCTCCGCCTCATGTCACATTCGGACCGGCTCCCGGGCTCGCAGTAGTGAGCGCACCCAGGGAGGCACAGGCATGCCCGAAAGGACCGACATCGCGGCCGACGACGGGACCGGCACCGCGACCCAGGTGTTCGTCGACCACCGCGAGCTGCTCTTCGCGATCGTCTACAACATGCTCGGCAGCGTCGCCGACACCGAGGACGTCCTGCAGGACACCTGGCTGTCGTGGACGGGCCGGACGGGCCGCGGCGGCGGCGACGGGATCGGCAACCCGCGCGCCTATCTCGTGCGCATCGCGGTCAACCACGCGCTCGCCCGGCGCGCCGCCATCATCCGCCGCCGGGAAACCTATGTGGGCCCCTGGCTCCCCGAGCCACTGGTCGACCAGGCGGCTCCCGACGACTCGGCCGAGCGCGCGCTGCGCACCGAGTCGGTGTCCCTGGCGATGCTCGTCGTGCTGGAGTCGCTGACCCCTCTGGAGCGCGCGGTGTTCGTCCTCAACGAGGTGTTCGGATACGCCCACACGGAGATAGCGGAGGTACTGGACCGCAGCCCCGCGGCCGTACGGCAGCTCGCCCACCGCGCCCGCGCGCACGTCCACGCCCGCCGCCCGCTCTATCGCGCTCATCCACGTGTGCGGCAGGAGGCGACCGAGCGGTTCGTCCGGGCCGCTCTGGGCGGGGACATCGCCGCGCTGATGGAGATTCTCGCACCGGACGTGACGGTGTGGACGGACGGCGGCGGGAAGGCCGCGGCAGGACTGCGGCCGGTACGTGGCCGCGACAAGGCGGCACGCCTGCTGGCCGGTTACGCCACCCGGCGCGGCGCTGACTTCGACGTCCGCTACCGGCGGGTCAACGGAGACGACTCCGCGGTGGTGTTCGAGGGCGAGTCGCCGTACGCGGTCATGGTCATGGATCTGACGCCGGAGGGCGACCGGGTGTCGGACGTCTACATTGTCACCAACCCCGACAAGCTCGCGTACGTACCTCGGTACGAGCGGGCCGGGGCGGAGGAGGAGCGGGCATGACGACGACCGGGAAACGGCTCGAGAAGGCTTCCTCCGGGCAGCGCGTCGCCGACTGGTTCGACGGCCGGCTCGGCATCCAGACCCTGGGCCGGCAGTACCTCCGCAAGGTCTTCCCCGACCACTGGTCGTTCCTGCTCGGCGAGGTGTGCCTCTACAGCTTCGTCGTACTGGTGCTGACCGGCATCTACCTCACGCTTTTCTTTCACCCGTCGATGACCGAGGTGACGTACCACGGCAGTTATGTGCCGCTGAACGGCATCCGGATGTCCGAGGCCTACGCCTCGACGCTGCACATCAGCTTCGACGTGCGCGGTGGCCTGCTGATCCGGCAGATTCACCACTGGGCCGCGCTGATCTTCGTCGCGGCGATGCTGACACACATGATGCGGCACTTCTTCACGGGCTCGTTCCGCAAGCCGCGCGAGCTGAACTGGCTGTTCGGCTGGCTGCTGCTCGTCCTCGGCATCTTCGAGGGTTTGTTCGGCTACTCGCTGCCGGACGACCTGCTGTCGGGCACGGGCCTGCGATTCGTGAACGGCGCGCTGCTGTCGGTGCCGATCGTGGGCACGTATCTGTCGATGTTCCTGTTCGGCGGGCAGTACCCGGGCCATGAGATCGTGTCCCGCTTCTACTCCCTGCATGTGCTGCTGATCCCGGGGATCATGGCGGCGCTCGTCGTCACCCACGTCCTGCTGGTCGTGTACCACAAACACACGCAGTTCGCGGGTCCGGGAAAGACCGAGCGCAACGTCGTGGGCGCTCCGTTCTTCACGGTGTACCTGGCGAAGGCGGGCGGTTTCTTCTTCGTGGTCTTCGGGGTGATCGCGCTCGTCGCCGCGGTGGCGTCGATCAATCCGGTCTGGACGTACGGGCCCTATCGCGCCGACCAGGTGTCGACGAACGCCCAGCCGGACTGGTACCTGGGCTTCGCGGAGGGACTGGTGCGCGTCATGCCGGGCTGGGAGATCAGCCTGTGGGGGCACACGCTGGTCCTCGGCGTGCTGATCCCGGTGGTCGTCTTCCCGCTCCTCCTGGTCCTCATCGGTGTCTACCCGTTCGTGGAGGCGTGGATCACCAAAGACCGCCGTGAGCACCATCTGCTGGACCGCCCCCGCAACCGGCCGGTCCGAACGGCGCTCGGCGCGGCGTGGCTCAGCGTCTATCTCATCGCGCTGGCGGGCGGCGGCAACGACGTCGTGGCCACGTGCCTGCATCTGTCGATCAACGCGGTGACGTGGACCATCAGGTTCGCCCTGCTGCTGGTCCCGGTCGCGGTCTTCGTCGTGACCCGGCGCATCTGTCTCGGGCTCCAGCTCAGGGACCGCGAGTTGGTGGAGCACGGCCGCGAGACGGGGATCGTCCAGCGGCTTCCGCACGGCGAGTACGTCGAGGTGCGGCAGCCGCTCTCACCCGCCCGGCGGTACACGCTGACCGCGCACCGGCGGGAGTTGCCGTCAGCCGAAGGGGACCTCCAGCCGGCTGATGCGGACCGCGCCGTCGGCTCCGCCCGGGTGGGCGCTGGTCAGGAGGAGACGGAGCCGTGAGCCGCGCACCGCGTCGAAGGTGATCACGGTCGGTGTGTCGGAAGCCGTGGCCCAATCCACCGCGGCACCCGTCACGGGGACGTACCGGTGGCTGTCCCAGACCGAGACGTCGACCGTGGCGGGCAGCGTGTGGGTGGCGTCCACCGTGAAGGAGACCTCGACGCGGTCGAAGGTCCGCGCGCGCCCCCAGTCGAGCGAGACCCAGTCCTTGGGCCGGGCGCCGCTGAAGGCGGGCAGCAGGGCGGTGGCCGACTTGTAGAAGGCGTTGGACCAGCCGGTGGCCGGGTCGCCGTCGAGCATGGCGGCGGGCAGGGTGTCGGGACGGCCGGAATAGCTGGCGTCGGCGAAGGGATAGGCGGGGGCCGCCGGGTGGTCGGGCTGGAACACGGCCGCCGCAGTGGTCGCCCTCGACGGCGCGCTGGTGGTGCGTACGGTCGCGGTGCCTGTGCGCAGCCCGTCCGCGCGAGCCGTCACCTTGAGGTTTCCCACCCCGGTACCGGACCGCACGATCGCAAGGGCTTTTCCGTTGAAGGCGGTTCGGGTACTGGCCTGGTAGCGTTCGGCGCTCTCCTCCCGTCCGTTGTCGAGCCCCGCCAGGGAGCCGCCCCTCACGTCGAAGGTGATCAGGTGCTCGGCGTCGGGCACCACGACCCCGTGGGCGTCGACCACCTCGGCGGTCACGAAGACGAGCGAACGGCCGTCGGCGGCAAGGGACGGGCGGTCGGTCGTGAGGCGGAGGGTGTGCGCTGTGCCGGCGGTACGCAGGACGTCAGTGGCGACGACCTTGCCGTCCCGGCGTGCCACGGCCTTCAACTCGCCCGGCTCGTACGGCACTTTCCAGGTGAGGTGAAGCTTGCCCGCGCTGCCGTTGGGGCTCGTGTAGCTACCGGGATGGGGGCCGTCGGTGAAGGTCTTGTCGTCGCCGGTCGCCTCGGTGGTCTCCAGGTATGTGCGCCCGTCCGAGGTCGTCTTGGCGTCGAACCTCCGCGTCCCGAGGGACGTGCCGTTGAGGAACAGCTCGACGGTGGCGACGTTCGCGTAGGCCCAGACCTCGACCGTGTCGCCCTCCTCGTGGTTCCAGCTCATCGGCACCAGATGGACCATGGGCTCGGTCGTCCACTGGCTCCGGAAGAGGTGGTACATGTCCTTGGGGAATCCGGCCGTGTCGACCGCGCCGAAGAAGGACGCCTTCACCGGGAAGACGTCGTACGGCGTGGGCTCCCCGATGTAGTCGATGCCCGACCACAGGAACTGACCGGCGAACCACTTCCGGTCCCGGTCCTTCTTGTGCCCGTACTCGCCACTCATCGTCCACGAGGCGAGGTTGTTGTCGTAGGAGGAGGTCGCGCGCCTGCCGGGCGTGTGGTTCTCACCGGTGTTGAGGTGCTCGGGCTCCTGGTAGGTGGCACGGGTCGAGGTCTCGGACGACGACTCCGACTCGAAGAGGAAGAGGTGCGGATAGGCGGCGTGCAGGGCGTCCACGGACTTGGCGGTGTTGTAGTTCAGGCCGAGTCCGTCGAGCTTCGTGAGCATGAGGTCGGCCGCCGAGCCCTTGGCCGGGACGCGGCGGTATTTGTCCGAGCCGATGACGAGCGGGCGTGTGTCGTCGGCGGCCTTGATGGCGGCGATGATCCGGTCGGCCATGGCGAGCCCGGCGGTTGAGGTGGAGTCGGGGATCTCGTTGCCGATGGACCACAGCACGACGGCTGGGGAGTTGCGGGCCGCGAGCACCATCTCGGTGGTGTCCTTCTCGCACCAGTCGTCGAAGAACCGGTGGTAGTCGTAGGTCGTCTTGCCGGTGTGCCAGCAGTCGAACGCCTCCACCATCATCACGATGCCCAACTCCTCGCAGACCTGGATCATCTGCGGCGAGGGCGGGTTGTGGGAGGTGCGGAAGGCGTTGACGCCCATCGACTTCATGATGGTCATCTGCCGGCGTACGGCGTCGATGCTGATCGCGGCGCCGAGGGCGCCCTGGTCGTGGTGGAGGTCGACACCCTTGATCTTGGCGTGGGTGCCGTTGAGGTGGAAACCCTCGTCCGGATCGAAGCGGTAGGAGCGGATGCCGAAGGTCGTGCGGTACGTGTCGGCGCTCACGCCGCCGACGCGCAGTTCGGTTTCCAGGGTGTAGCGGTGGGGAGTCGCGAAGTCCCACAACCGGGGCTCGGGGACGGTGAGTTCGTGGGTTTCCGACTTCGTGTCCGTGACGGTGACCGTGGAGGACGTACGGGCGACGGTACGGCCGTCGGAGTCCGTGATCCGCGATCTGACCTCCACGTCCGCCGCGCCACCCGACTGGTTGACCACGGAGGTCCGCACCCGTACGACGGCACGCGCCTCGGTGATGTCCGGGGTCGTGACGTACGTTCCCCAGCGTGCGACGTGCACGGGCTCGGTGACCACGAGGCGGGCCTCGCGGTAGATGCCGCTGCCCGAGTACCAGCGGCTGCTGGGGAGCTGGTTCTGGACCTTGACCGCGATGACGTTCTCGGTGGTGCCGTCGGTGTGCAGCAGGTCGGTGAGGTCGAAGGCGAAGCCCGTGTATCCGTAGGGGTGCCGGCCGATCTCCGTACCGTTGCAGTAGACGTAGGAGTCCATGTAGACGCCGTCGAACTCCGCCGAGATCCGTTTGCCGGCGAAACCTGGCGGCAGGGTGAACGAGAGGCGGTACCAGCCGAGGCCACCGGGGAAGAAGCCGGTGCCGCTCGTGGTGCCGTGCTCCGTGGTGGGGGTCTGCTCGATGCTCCAGTCGTGCGGGACGGCGACCTCGCGCCACCCCGAGTCGTCGTAGCCGGGAGCGGCGGCGTCGGCGAAACCACCGGTCGGGTCGGTGATGCCGCCCGGGTTGACCAGCGCGAAGCGCCAGCCGTCGCGCAGGGCGACGGTACGGCGGCCCGGCGTGCGCGTGGCTGCTGCCACCTCGGCACCGCCGGCGCCGAGCAGCGCGCCGGCCGCCGGGGCTGCCGTACCGGCGATCAAAATCGATCTGCGAGTGACCGTCATGGCGGCTCTCCCTCATCAGGGCCCAGAAGTACTCACAACTGATCGTGAACAAACAGATTCTGACGGTGAGACACACGGCGGCGTCAAGGGTCCGTCCCTCACTTCTACGCCCGCATCACTTCCGCCCGACCGCCCCGCACATGACTCCGCCCGACACGTGCCGGTCCGTGGGTGCGGCCCCCGGTATGCGTCGTGGGCAAGACGATCCGGGCGGAGCTGAGTCTGCTGGGGGAGTGACGGCGCGGCCGATCCCCGGTCAGCAGCCGGCCATGGTCAGCGCCTGCCGCCCTGGCCGCCGCCCGTTCCCGAGCCCCTGTAACCGCCCCATCCCTCCTGGCCGTTCGGCGCGCAGAACGGGAAGGAGCAGGAGTCCCGTCCCTGCGAGGAACGGCTCGTCGACGGGGTGGACCCTGCGGTGGTGGCCGACTTCGGCGCCCTCTCGGTCACCGTCGAGGACGTGCGGGACGGCTCGGCGCTCCCGGTGGCGGAGGCCGTCGGCTCGGCCGCTGTCCCCCAGTTGACCGACTGCATCCGCAGCGAGTTCGAGGCGTCGGTGAGCCAGCGCTGGGTGTCGTCCTCCGTGCGCGGCTTGAGCACGAGTCCCGCGTCAGGCTCGGGCGAGGCGGGGGTGAGCGCGAGGTCCTGGTTCCAGCGCGGCACGACGGCGCCCTGGAGGGTGAAGTCGTAGCGGACGTTCTTCGCCGCCGGCTGTGACTCCCCCGCGCACACGGCGAGTTCGACCGAGTAGCCGAGGTGGGAGTCGAGGCACAGGTCGGGGGCGGCGACGCTGCGCAGCAGCCCTTCGGTCTCGTACGCCCACTGCTGGGTCACGGACGAGGTGCACGAGACGAGTACGGCCTCCGCGCCGACGACCGCTTTCTTCTGGTCGAGGCCGATGCACAGACCGCTGTCCTGGTTGCGCAGCCGGCCCTCGAAGGCACCCGTGGGCACGTCGGCGGCGGCGCCGACCCACGAGGGGGAGCCGGAGCCGCTCGCCGCTCCCGGGCTGGGCCGAGCGGAGGGCGTGCCCGTGGCTGTCGTGCTCTGCCCGCCCGACCGGGCCCCGGACCACACGGCCAGCGGTATGACGACGAGCGCGCTCACCGCGGCCACGGCGAGAGCGAGATGCCGACGCTGCGGCGAGCGACGGGGGGCCTTGTGCGCGGCGGAGGAGCGCGGGCCGAGAGCGGCCGAGGCGGCGTGCGTGAAACGCCGGAGTCCGTCGCCTGGGGCGTCCGGTGCCACGGGTTCGCCGGAACCGTCGCCGGGTTCCGCCACGGCGGGCGACGGGGTCTCGACGACCGGGAACTCCTGGCGCGCTTCGGACGGGTCGACCAGCGGCTCCCCTCCGACGGGCCGGGGCGCGGGCGTCGCCAGTGCCTCGGCCGCCTCGCTCTGCTTGCTCTTCGTGTCGAGGTACGCCTGGGCTGCCCAGCCGAGCACTCCCTCGGCGAGCAGGAGCGGAAGTCGGCTGTGGAAACCGTCCAGTTGCTCGGCGGCGTTGTGGCAGTGCGCGCAGCCGTCCATGTAGAGGCGCAGATCAGGATCGAGAACGTTGTCGTCCCGGCGCAGGGAGACGTCCAGGAGGCGCGCGTAGCGGCGGCACTCCTCATCGGGGGCGGACTCGCGGTGGACGTCCAGACAGATCTCGCGCAGCAGTCCGCGCGCCCGCTCCAGCTTCACTGCGGCATCGGCGGTGTCGATCCCCAACAGGGCGGCAGGCGCTGCGAGTTCCTCGCGCTCGACCTCCAAGTGCCACAGCAGACAGCGGGCCGGTTCGCGGAGCCGCTGGAAGGCGCGGGACAGGAGCCGCCGGTTCTCGGGAGGCAGCAGCCGCGCAGCGGCGCGCTCGCCGCTGCCGGGGTCGGACCGCAGGGCCGGATGCAGAAGCGCGCTCCGGTGGTCGGCGTCCCACTCACCGGCCAGGCGACGAATCGTGACGAGCAATTGGGGACGCCATGCCGCCGTCGGTCCGCCCTGCCGCGCGGAATCCTCAAAAAGCCGGGTGAATGCCGCCGTCGTGAGCATTCCGGCGGGATGCGCCCCGTCCGTGCACAGCCGGGCGTAGGAGTAGGCGGCCTCCCAGTGCCGGCCGAGCAGTTCGCCGACCGGATGGTGCACGGGCCTCTTCCCGGCGGACTTCTTCAGTTCGGCGGCAAGTTCTTCGTCCGTCGCGTCATACGACGGAGCGGAGTCCGGGGAATTCTGCTGGACCCCATCTTTCGCGTCCACGGTCCTCCAAAGACCACGCAGAAGTTCTTTAGTACATACCTTTAGTGCATACCTATGGAGGCACAGCCCGACCGACAGCACGCAGGGAGTGTCCACGAGGTACCCGGTATTTCGAACGCCCGCCCGGGAGAGCTCTTCTGAAGCGGGCGGCGAACGACGACACCGGTATGCGCAGCAGTTGAAATAAAGGTCTGCGCGCCGACGGTGACACTTTTGCACAGGTCGCCGAGCCCGAACAAGAGACTTCCTCACTTTCATTTTCCTGTCGGCCGCGGGGACTTGACGAAAAGTCAGTCAAACTGGGTTCGGTGCTGAGAATTCCTGGGCCGTCCGGCTCGCTCCCCCGGAAATTCACCTCTCCGCGTCGCGCTGCCGGGACCGGTACGCGCCCGGGTGGGGTTCCGTACCGCCGGCGGAAGACACGACTGGAGTGGAACGGGCTGGAAAAACCGGAGGCGGCACCGACGCGTTCGACCGGTAGTTCGGTCACTTCCAAAAGCCGGGCGGCGCGCCCCGAGCGGGCCTCGCGCAACGCCTCCATGGGCGAGTGACCGAGTTGATCGGTGAACAGGTGCGCGAAACGGGACGGGGAGAGTGATACGCCCTCCGCCAGGGACCGTACCGTGCGGCGCACCGAGGTCCGCCGCGATCAGTGCCCCGGCGCGCCGGATCCACTCGTCGACGCCGGAGTCCGACTGCTGCGCCCGGGCGGTGGCCAGCAGCACGATCTCCTCCAGACAGCGCAGAGCCCAGTTCGTGGGCAGCGGCGCCGTGCGCGACGGCCCGACATCGCCCTCGACGGGCGCTACGGGCTCGGGCGGCGTGCCGTCGCCCGCCCAGCGGGCGTCGGCGAGCATGCGCCGGAAAGCCGTCTCGATACGATCCTGTCCGTGAACGCCGGGGCGACCTGGCCGGGATCAGGTGAAGTCGAGGATCGCCTCCGCAACCGCCCTGGGGTTCTCCAGCAGCATGGCGTGCGTGGCGTCGATCCCGGCAACGGTCACCTGGGGGCGCTCCTCGACCAGTCCGGCGAGGTCGCGCGCCAGCCCCTTGGCGTAGGCGGCCATCATCGGTTCGAACCAGTCCAGGCCGGGGACCGCGGGCACCGCCCGCTGGGCACGACCCAGGAGCAATGGCACGGTCACCCTGCGGAACAGGGCGAAGAGGTCGAGGGATTCCATGGCCGCCAGCATCTGCAGCGCCTCCTGCCGACCGGGCCGCACCTCCAGGACCCCGTCCTGCCGCTCGTGCACGGAGCGCAGGACGCCGGCCTCCAGCAGCTCGTAGGGGATGCCCAGTCGGTCGGACATCGCGCGCTGCTCGGCGAGGAGTTCCTTGAGCCCGTCCGCGGACAGCTCCCTGCCCTGGCTCGCGGCAGTCAACTCCCTCACTTTCACCAGGTGCCGGGTGACGTAGTCCCGATCGAGGCCCACGTACTGGTCCGGGCGCCCCCAGCCGAATCCGTCGAGGTTCACGGCAGCGGGGGTGACGTCCGGGTGCTCCAGGGCGTACAGCACGGCGAGCATTCCGCCGAGGGAGTGCCCGACCGGAAGGGCATCCGGGATCCCGCATGCCGCCAGCACCTGCTCGAGGTCGCCGAGCACCTCGGGCAGGCTCCAGGGGCCGGACGGCGAGCGGCCGTGGCCGCGCAGGTCCACCGCCAGCACACGGTGGCGCGCCGCGAGAAGGGGCGCGACGGCGGCCCAGTCGGCGAGCGAGCGTCCGGCGCCGTGCAGAAGCAGCAGGGGCGGCCCCTCGCCCCCGTGGTCATGAACGGCCAGCAGGATACGGTCTCCGGTCATGGGACGACACTAGAACGTCGGGGCGGGGCAGAGGGTCAACCGGGGGTGAGCAGGTTCAGGGCCCGCTCCCAGCCGAACTCCGGGCGCCGGCCGTCCACGCTCACCTCTCCGGCGTACGGATCACCGAACCGGACGCCCATCCCGCTCAGCCGTTCGAGGCTGGCACGGTAGGCGGGGTGGGTCGCCAGCGCCTCGCTGACACAGGGCAGGACGGCGATCGGGACGCCGAGCCCGTACGCCTCGCACAGGGCGCCCAGCGCGAGGGTGTCGGATATGCCGGCGGCCCACTTGTTGACCGTGTTGAAGGTGGCCGGGGCCACGACGACCGCGTCCGGGTCCGGGAAGGGCCGCGGGTCTCCCGGGGCGCGCCAGGCGGACCGGATCGGGCGGCCCGTCCGCTCCTCGACCGCGGCCGTGTCGAAGAACCGCAGTGCGAGCGGCGTGGCGATGACGCCCACCTCCCAGTCCCGCTCCTGGGCGGCCGTGATCAGTTGGCCCACGTCCTGCGCGATGCCCGCGGCGCAGACGACGACGTACAGGAAGGATTTCGAGGCGTTCTCGGTCACGCGTGCACTGTAGGGGCAGGCCTGGGACGACCTTCCGCATCGCGCGGCTGCTACCGTTGAGAACGCTGGTTCTCCAGCCGAGGACGCCCTGGGAGGAGGCCGCACATGGACCGTGAACTCGCACGTGACAGGGCGCTGGACGCCGCGGAGAAGCTGTTCTACGGCCGTGGCATACAGACCGTCGGGATGGACGACATCCGCGGTACGTCCGGGGTGTCGCTCAAGCGGTTGTACCAGCTGTTCCCCACCAAGGAACAGCTGGTGGAGGCCTATCTGGAGCGGCGCGACGCGCGCTGGCGGCAGCGGCTGGCCGCGCACGTGGACCGGCACACCGACCCCGTGGAGCGGATCACGGCGGTGTTCGACTGGCTGGGTGAGTGGTTCCGCGAGCCCGACTTCCGCGGCTGCGCCTGGATCAACTCCTACGGCGAGCTGGGCGCCACGTCGCCCCGGGTGCTGACCCAGGTGCGTGCCCACAAGCAGGCGTTCAAAGCCTACGTGGCCGGTCTGGTGGCCGACGCCGGACTGCCCGCGCCCCTCGCCGAGCAGCTGTACCTGCTGGCCGAGGGCGCCATGGTCACCGCAGGCATAGAAGCCACCGCGGAGCCCGCCGAACAGGCGGGCCACGCGGCCCGGCTCCTGCTGGGGGCCTACCGGTAGAGCGGGGCCGGCGGGCGGGAGGCCAGTTCGCTCAGCTCGGTCCGGGCCGCCGCGAGCGACGCGTCCGCCAGGGCCCGGAAGCGGGCCAGTTCACTCGACAGGCTCTCCCCCGCCGAGCGGATCGCGTTCGTGTTGCACGACTCGTTCGCCGTGCCCTTCGAGGACATCGCCGCGGTCGTGGGCCGCTCGACCGTGGCCACCAAGAAGCTCGCGAGCCGTGCCCGGCACAAGGTGCGTGGCGCCCCCGTGCTGCCGGCCAAGGAACTGGACGGGCACCGTCGGGTGGTCGAGGCATTCCTGGCGGCGGCGCGCGGCGGTGACCTCGGCGGACTGCTGGAGGTGCTGGCCCCTGATGTCGTACGACGCGCCGACGCCGTGGCGTTGCCACCGGGCGGGGCACCGGAGCTGCGCGGGGCGCGGGCTGTGGCGGAACAGACGGTGCTGCTGCGCAGGCGGGCCCGATTCGCCGAAGTGGCGCTCGTGGACGGGGCGGTGGGGGTCGTGGTGGCCCCGCGCGGGCGCCTGCGTCTGGTGCTGCGGGTCACGGTCGAGGACGGCGGGGTCACCTCGTACGAGGCGATCGCCGACCCCGTACGGCTGCGGGGGCTCGCCCTCGCCGTCCTCGATGGGTGAGGTGACGGGTTGTCACCATTGCGGTGAGCGTGCTCAGCCTCCTTTCTCGGACACGGTGATGGCGCTCACCGGGCAGGCGCGCGCGGCCTCCCGTACCAGCGGGTCGCCGCCGCCGTCCGCCTTGCCGGGCAGCACTTCGCTGTAGCCGTCGTCGTCCTGGGTGAAGACGCCGGGCGCGGTGAGGGCGCACTGGCCCGCCCCGATGCAGACGTCCTTGTCGATGGAAATGGTGATGTCGCCGGTCATGGTCGCAGCCTCCTACCAGGTCACGGGGAGTTCCAGCATCCCCTGGATCGTGTCGCCCGGCTTGAAGGGGATCTCCTCCGCGGGGGCGGCGAGCCGCAGACCGGGCAGCCGTTCGAAGAGGGTGCGCAGGGCGATCTCCAGCTCGGCCCGGGCCAGGTTCTGGCCGAGGCACTGGTGGATGCCGAACCCGAAGGCGACGTGGTGGCGGGACGGGCGGTGCCAGTCCAGGGTGTCGGGTTCGGGGAACGCGGCGGTGTCCCGGTTGATGACGGATGTGGAGAACAGGACGCCCTCGTCGGCCCGGATGGTCGTGCCGGCGATCTCGATGTCCTCGGTGGCCACCCGTACGAGCCCGTCGGCGATGGACAGGAAGCGCAGCAGCTCCTCGACCGCGGCGGACATCAGGTCCGGATCGGCGCGCAGCTCGGACAGCTGCTCGGGGTGGCGGAGCAGGGTGAAGGTACCGAGGGAGATCATGTTGGCGGTCGTCTCGTGCCCGGCGACCAGCAGGAGCGTGGCCATGGAGACCAGCTCGGCCCGCTCCAGCGCGCCGTCGCGCAGCTGCTCCTGGATCAGCTCGTCGAGCAGTCCGTCTCCCGGCTTCTCGCGCTTGCGGTCGATCAGCTCCTCGAGGTACCCGTCCAGCCGGTCCCGGGCGTCCCGGGTGTCGGCCGTGGACGGGCCGCGCAGCAGCCGGCGGGACTGCTCCTCGAAGAATTCGTGGTCGGCGTAGGGGACGCCCAGCAGTGCGCAGATCACCATGGACGGCAGGGGCAGCGCGAAGGCGCTGACCAGCTCGGCCGGCGGCCCCGCCGCCTCCATCGCCGACAGCAGCCGGTCGACCGTTTCCTGGATGCGCGGGCGCAGGGCTGTGGCCCGTTTCAGGGTGAAGCTGGGAACCAGCATGCGGCGCTGCGTGTGGTGCTCGGGGTCGTCCACGCCGAGCAGGGTGAGCCTGCGGTCACGGGCGGCGGCGAAGCGCTCGTTGGTCACCGGGAACGCGGCGCGGTGGCGGTCGGAGGAAAGTCGCGGGTCGGCGAGCAGTTCACGGGCCGTGGAGTGTCCGGTGACCACCCAGACGTCACGCCCGTCGTAAAGGGTGACCCGGGTGAGGGGCCGTCGCTCTCGCAACGGGTCGTAGGCCGTGGGCGGGTGGTAGGGGCAGGTGCGGTCCTGGGGGAACGCAACGGGTTCTGACACGGTTGTACCGGTTTTCATGATGAATGACCTCGCACGCGAAGATTCGCTCTTGCCGATCACCATTAGATGCCCGAGGCACCTACGGAGCGACCCGAAGGTCGGCCAGATCCGCCGGTTGCCGTATATGGCCGAAGCATGTCGTCGGCCGGGCGGCTCGTGCCGCTGCAACGCCGGGGACGCGTCGCGCGCGCCCGCAGTGGCCATCGTAATTCGCTTGCCTGCGCATCCGCGGCTCCCCGAGGATCCGTGCATGCCGACATGCGAAGCCCTTCTGCCGCCGACCTCCGCCGCCGCTTGCCCGGTGCGGGGCCGACAGCAGCCGTGCCGTCCGCGGAGGCTCTCGCTTCCCCGGTCGTGACGGGGGCGCTCGTCGCGGGGCTTGTCGCGGGTTACGGCATCGCCGTGCCCGTCGGAGCCGTCGCGGCCTACCTCGTCTCTCTCACCGCCCGTACGTCCCTGCGGACCGGCGCGTGCGCCGGCCTGGGCGTCGCCACGGCCGACGGGCTGTACGCCCTTGTGGCGGCCGTCGGCGGCACCGCCTTGGCCGCCGCGCTCCAGCCGGTCCTGGTCCCACTGCGCTGGGTGTCAGCCCTGGTGCTGGCCGCCCTCGCCGTGCGCGGCACGGTCGCCGCACTGCGTCAGTACCGCACCGCGGGCACCACCACCGCTGCGCGCACCGCGCCGCCCGGGCCCGCGCGGGCCTATCTCTGGCTGCTGGGCATCACGCTGCTCAACCCGACCACCGTGATCTACTTTGCCGCGCTGGTGCTCGGCAGCCGCGCCGGGGACCCGGTGCAGCCGCTGGAGCAGGGCGTGTTTGTCCTCGCGGCCTTCGCCGCGTCCGCGAGCTGGCAGCTGACGCTGGCCGGGGGCGGCGCGCTGCTCGGCCGGGCGTTGACCGGGCGGCACGGGCGGCTGGTGACGGCGTGCCTCTCCAGCGCAGTGATGGTCACACTGGCGGTGCGGATGCTGGTGCGGCCGGACTGACGCAAAGCGTCCCCCGGTATGGAGGGATCTCTGGCCGGTCCCTGTTCAGGGCGACCGGCCGGGGTGGGTTCCCGGGCGCGTGCCACGGATGAAACCGTGGGCGGCTGGTGTTGAATCCTGCAACGCCTGGTCCGGGGGCCCGCGGCACCGTGGGACCGCGGACGTGACAGCAGTTGTACGCGACGATGGGACGGATGCCATGCCTCTTGAGGGCGAGTACGAGCCGAGTCCGGCGCAGTGGGTGCGCGAGCAGGTCGAGTTGTACGAGAGTTCCGGCGGCACCAAGGGGACGACCCTCATGGACACGGGGCTGCCGGTGATCATCCTCACGACCCTGGGGGCCAAGAGCGGCAAGATCCGCAAGACTCCGCTGATGCGCGTCGAGCACGAGGGCCGGTACGCGGTGGTGGCCTCTCAGGGCGGAGCGCCCAAGCATCCCGTCTGGTACCACAACCTCACTCAGCATCCCACGGTGGAGCTCCAGGACGGGCCCGAGCGCCAGGAGATGGCGGCTCGTGAGGTGACGGGCGAGGAGAAGGCGACGTGGTGGGAGCGGGCGGTCGCGGCGTATCCGCCGTACGCCGACTACCAGAAGAAGACCGACCGTGAGATCCCCGTCTTCGTGCTGGAGCCGACCGGGAAGTGAGCGGGCCGGATCACCGGGCCGCACGGCTGTCGTCGTGCGGCCCGGTACGTGTCTACCGGGAGGCGTTCCAGCAGGCCCGAGGCCTCCACCAGGGAGCGGTACGAACGGCCCGGGGGACGGTCAGGCACGGGTCGCTGGTCGGCCCCGGCCGGGCAGCCGGATCAGCGTTTCGTCCGGTAGCCGGAGGATCTCCTCCAGGGCGCGCACCGCGCGCAGAAACTCGGGTCACTGCGGGCGGCGCGCACCCTGCTGCCAGTAGCTCAGGCGCCCGGCGTCAGGCAGGCAGCGGCTGTTCCGCCCAGATCGTCTTCCCCTCGCTGGTCTGCCGGCTGCCCCAGCGCTGGGTGAGCTGGGCGACCAGCAGCAGACCCCGGCCGCCCTCGTCGAAGGCGTGGGCCCTGCGCAGATGCGGTGAGGTGGAGCTGCCGTCGGACACCTCGCAGATCAGCGAGCGGTCACGGATCAGCCGCAACTGGATGGGCGGTCCGCCGTAACGGATCGCGTTGGTCACCAGTTCGCTGACGACCAGCTCGGTGACGAACGCGATCTCGTCCAGACCCCACTCGGCCAGCTGCTCGATGGCGTGCTGCCGGGCGGTGGCGACGTAGGCGGGATCCGGCGGGACGTCCCAGGCGGCCACCTGGTCGGCGCCCAGCGCCCGGGTGCGGGCCAGCAGCAGGGCGACGTCGTCGCCGGGCTCGTCGGACAGCACCGACTTCACGACCTTGTCGCAGAGATCGTCGAGGGAGTCGCTCGAGGTCTCCAGTGCGCGGCACAGCTCGATGGCGCCTCGGTCCAGGTCGCGGTCGCGGCCCTCGATCAGCCCGTTCGTGTACAGGGCGATCAGCGAGCCCTCCGGCAGGTCCAGTTCCGTCTCCTCGAAGGGCAGTCCACCGACGCCCAGCGGCGGTCCGGCGGACATCGGGACGAGCCGGGCACCGCCCTCGGGCTGCAGGATGGCGGGGGCCGGATGTCCCGCGGCGGCCAGGGCCAGGCGACGGGAGATGGGGTCGTAGACCGCGTACAGACAGGTCGCGCCCAGCTCGCCGACGTCCTCTCCGCCATCGCCCGCCGCCAGGTGCGCCACCAGGTCGTCCAGGTGGGTGAGGAGCTCGTCGGGCGGCAGGTCGACGTCGGCGAGGGTCCGTACGGCCGTGCGCAGCCGGCCCATGGTGGCCGAGGAGCGGATGCCGTGCCCGACCACGTCACCGACGACGAGGGCGACCCGGCTGCCGGAGAGCGGGATCACGTCGAACCAGTCGCCCCCGAAACCGGCCAGCGATCCGGACGGGAGGTAGCGGTGGGCGACGTCGAGTGCGGCCTGCTCGGCCAGCCCGCGCGGCAGGAGGCTGTGCTGCAGGGCCAGTGCGGTCGATCGCTCGCGCTCGAATCGGCGGGCGTTGTCGACGCAGACAGCCGCCCGGCTGGCCAGCTCCTCCGCGAGGACAGTGTCGTCGGCCGCGTACGGATCCGGGTTGGTGATACGGACGAACACCGCCACGCCCAACGTGGTGCCACGGGCCATCAGCGGTACCGTCACCAGGGAGTGGGCTCCCCTGCGGTACGCGGCGTCGCCGACGCCGCGGCCGTTGCGCTCCTGCACCCAGCGGTCGAAGTCGGGTTCACCGGCCCTACGCAGCACGGCCCGGCCCTCCCGCAGGGCCCGGACGGGCGGGGAATGGGGCGCGTAGGTGTCGGTGCCTCCCAGCCTGACGGCGGCCTCGGGCGTGCCCTCGGTGACCGATCGGTGGGCGATACGGCGCAGGACGACGTCGCCGCCGGCTTCCTCGGACGGTTCATCCTTGCCGAGGACCCAGTCGAGCAGGTCCACGCTTCCGAAGTCGGCGAACCGGGGAATCACCACCTCGAGCAGTTCCTCGGCCGTGCGCAACACGTCCAGCGTGGTCCCGATGGCCGTCGCGGCCTCGTTCAGCAGGATCAGGCGCTGGCGCGACCAGTACTGCTCGCTGTTGTCGACGGCTGACGCGGCGACGGCGGTCACCTCGTCAGGGACCGTGTGCACCGGCCATATGTCGATGGTCCAGGCGTGCTCCCTGCGCTGCGACGGGGTGCGGGTGTAATTCTCGTAGTGCACGGGGAACCCGGTCTCGGTGACCTGGCGAAGCTGGTGGTGGAAACGCAGGTCGGACTCGTCGCGCTCGTCCGCGGTCTCCAGGAAGTACCGTCCCACGACGCTGTCGCCATCGACCTGCAGCATCTCGCACGCCTGGTCGTTGGCCCGGAGGTAACGCTGCCCGATGTCGAACACCGACATCGGGATCGGTGCCTGCTGGAAGGCCTGGGCCACCAGGATCGCGTCCGCCGACGCGGGCGCGGTGGTGACCACGAAACCCTGCGGGGAGGCGTCCGCGCCCATCACCGGGTACGCGCTCAGGCACAGGGGCAAGGGGTGACCGTCACGGTGCCGCACCACCACTGTGCCGGTGAGGGCGGTCAGTGCCGGAGGTGGCATGTCCCCTGCCAGCAGGTCCTGCGCCGCGCGGCCCACGACCTCCTCGGGCGGGTATCCCGTCAACTGCCGGGCGCCCTCGCTCCATCCCGTCACCGTGCCCCGGGCATCGACGATCGCCGCAGCGGCGACTTGCTCCATGTCGTCCAGAATGATCCCTCGGGTGCGTTGGCTCAACCCGGCGATTCCCGGCGCCAGCGGCGGTACGAGGTGAACGTTCGACGTCGACGCGGTGTGCCAGTACGTGCCCCCCGCCCGCGTGCCGTGCCGGGGCCGAAGGGTGCGGCGGAGCCGGCGCGCGCCGCTGTCGAGGTGTGCCAGAATGAAGCGGAGGCCCCTCCGGTGGCACCGACGCACCGGAGTCCCCTCCAGGCAGCAATGCGAACTGGACGGACGACTGACACCCGTGAACTCGCTGCCTTCGAAGCCGACCCGGAAAGACGCCCTCGACAACCGGGCCCGGATCCTGACCGTCGCCCGTGAAGCGCTCGCGGCCTCGAGCACCGCCTCCCTCACCGGGATCGCGAAGAAGGCCGGTGTCGGCATCGGCACGCTCTACCGCCACTTCCCCACCCGGGAATCGCTCGTCCTGGAGCTCTACCGGCACGACATCCAGCACCTGATCGACCTCGCGCCCGCACTGCTCCAGGAACATCCGCCGCTGGTGGCTCTCCGGCTCTGGTTCGATGAGGTCGCCCGCTACGGACGGCTCAAGTACGGCGTCGCCGAGGTCATCCACGCGGCCACCGACGGTGGCCTCGACGACGAGTACTACGCTCCCTTCGTCGGCGCCATCGCCGTACTGCTCGACGCCGGGGCCGCCCAGAGATCGCTCAAGCCCGGCCTCGACCCGGAGGACGTCCTGCTGCAGCTCAGTGTTCTGTGGCACATCGATCCGGCACGTGGCGGCGAGGCACGAGCGGCACGCATCCTCGACCTCGTCGTCGACGGCCTCCGGGCCGCGCCCCCGACGTCCGGCTGACCGCCGCGGGATCCGATGGAACGCGCGGGCCTACAGGGACCCACCCCATTTCCTGGAAATCCGCGTGCATGATCCGTTCCCGACCGGGCAGCTGTCCGTCAGGCCCCGCCGTGCTCCCCCGTCGCGGCGGGGCCCTCTTCGACGCCGTTCATCCGGCGGACCGCCGCGCGGGTCGGGGCGTCCGTGATGTCGAGGAAGATCTGGTCGGCCTCCGGAACGGCGTGCATGATCGCGAACTTGATGCGCACCGCGGCCTCCTCGACCTCCTCGCTGTCCAGTCCGGGAACCAGGTCGACACGGGCGGCCACCAGGAGGGACTCGAGGCCCAGTTGCATGGCGAGCAGTTCCTCCACGCTGTCGATCTCCGGCTGCTCCGCCAGCAGCCCACGGATCGGGCGGCTCAGCTCCGGATCGGCGGCCTGGCCGATCAGTTGATCGCGGGCGTCGCGACCGAGGCGACAGGCGACGTACACGAGGAGCGCGCCGATCGCGAGCGAGGCGGACGCCTCCCACACCACGTTCCCGGTGACCATGTGCAGCACCATGCCGACGATCGCGAGGAGCACGCCGAGGACCGCCGTGCTGTCCTCCGCGACGACCGTGCGCAGCGCCGGATCCCGCAGCCCCTGCCCGGCCGTGGCGTGGTGCCGGTGCACCTGATGGAGGGCGCGCAGCAAGGACACGCCCTCTGACGCCAGGGCCACCCCGAGCACGGCGAGCCCGGCCACATAGCCCTCGTACGACTCCTTCGCGCCACCCTTCAGCGCCTCGAAGCCCTGGAAGAAGGAGAAACAGCCGCCCATCACGAAGATCCCGACGGCCGCGAGCAGCGACCAGAAGAACCGTTCCTTGCCGTAGCCGAAGGGATGGCGCCGGTCGGCCGGGCGGCGGCTTCGGCGCAGGGCGGCCAGCAGGAAGATCTCGTTCATGCTGTCGGCGACGGAGTGCGCCGCTTCCGACAGCAGCGCGGGCGAGCTCGCAAGGAGGCCGCCCACGGCCTTGGCGACGGCGATCAGCAGATTCGCGCCGAGCGCCACGAGGACCGTCACATGCGTCTTGCGGTCCGCGGACCGGCGGCGCCGTGGCGGCCCGGATCCCGGCGCATCGCCGCGCGTAGGCTCGGCCACCGCCGACGCCGTGCCGCCCACCCTTTCCGCGTTCGAGGATGTCCCACTCACCTCCGCCGACTGCCCCCGTCCGCGCGTCTCACACGGTGTGCGGGCGGAAAACGGGGAACCCGACCGGCGTGCGGGTGAACGCCTGCGTGAGGAGGAGTCGCATGGCCGACGGCAACAGCGCGTACGGGAAGAAGGCGTTCAAGCGCTCCAAGAGCCACTTCGCCGACCGCATCACGGCGGACGGACGCGACGGCTGGCCGGTGGCGGCCGGCCGCTACCGGCTGGTGGTCAGCCGGGCCTGCCCCTGGGCGAGCCGGGCCGTGATCGCGCGGCGGCTGCTCGGCCTGGAGGACGCGCTGTCCCTGGCCGTCGTGGATCCGATCCAGGACGACCGCAGTTGGCGCTTCACGCTCGACCCCGACGGCCGCGATCCCGTCCTCGGCATCCGTTTCCTCAGCGAGGCCTACGAGGCCCGGGAGAGCGGCTACCCCGGGGGCGTCAGCGTACCGGCGATCGTGGACGTGCCCACGGGCCGGCTGGTCACCAACGACTTCCAGCAGATCACCCTCGACCTGGCCACTGAGTGGACGGCCCTGCACCGGAAGGGGGCGCCCGACCTCTACCCGGAGCAGGAGCGGGACGAGATCGACGACGTGATGCGGGGCGTGTACGAGGACGTGAACAACGGGGTGTACCGGGCGGGTTTCGCCACGCACCAGAAGGAGTACGACGAGGCGTGCACCGCTGTGTTCCGCCGGCTGGAGTGGCTGTCGGAGCGCCTGACCGGGCGGCGCTACCTCGTCGGCGACACCATCACCGAGGCGGACATCCGTCTGTTCACCACACTTGTGCGTTTCGACGCCGTCTATCACGGCCACTTCAAGTGCAACCGCCGGAAGCTGGCGGAGGACCCGGTGCTGTGGGCCTACGCCCGAGACCTCTACCAGACGCCCGGTTTCGGTGACACCGTCGACTTCGACCACATCAAGCGGCACTACTACCGGGTCCACACGGGCATCAATCCGACCGGCATCGTGCCGCTCGGCCCTGACCTCGCCGGCTGGCTAGCGCCGCACGGCCGGGAGCAGTTGGGCGGCCACCCGTTCGGGGACGGCACCCCGCCGGAACCGGTGCGTGCGGCCGAGGAGGTCGCGGTCGGTGGACGGCCCTGAGACACCGGTGCGGCAGCAGAGGACCACAGGCAGCAGAGGAGACGCACGTGGCGAAGGAAAAGCAGGGCAGGAAGGCGAAGCTTCCGCTCGTCTACCGGCCCGTCGGATTCGCCCTGGGCTGGGCGAGCGGGGCACTGGCGGGACTTGCCTTCCGCAAGACCTGGAAGGCGATACGCCACGAGGACGACGCGCCCGACGCCCTGGACAAGAACCGCGGCTGGGTCGAGGTGCTGCTCGCCGCGGCGCTCCAGGGTGCCCTTTTCGCCGTCGCCCGCAGCGCGGCGGACCGCACGGGGGCGAAGGCGATCGAGCGGTCGACGGGGGTGTGGCCGGCCGCAGGGAAGGGCGGCCGGGACTAAAGGCTTCTCCGCGAACGAGCCCGGCCCCGCCCATACGGCTACGCCGCCGCACACCAACACCCACCGGCTCTGCCGCACACCCGTGCGCGCCGCCCAGGGCCCGACTGACCCTTCACGACGGTCGGACAGGCCCTCGGACTTCAGCCCTGCTTCGGCGCAACGGCCCTTGTGAAGCGAAGGGTGAAGGAGTGTCCGGCGGGATCGGCGTAACCGCGTTCCTCGAACGGCCCCGCCGCGTCCTTGGCCTCCAACGGGCGGCCGCCCAGGCCGACCACCTTGCGCTCGGCCTCGTCGAGGTCCTCGACGAGGAAGTCGAGGTGGGCCTGGAGGGAGTTCTCGGGGCGGGGCCAGCTCGGCGGGGTGGCGTTGACGTCCCGGCGGAACGCCATCCGCATCCCGTCGGCGCCGCGGATCTCCACCCGGTTCGCGGTCGCGTCGGTCTCCTCGGCATCGAGCAGTTCCTTGTAGAACACGGCGAGTTGCTCGGGCTCTGCGCAGTCCAGGACCACGACGCCCGTCATCACCAGTGCCATGCTTCCTCCGTACGGGATCCGGGGCGGGCGCTGCCCCGCCCGCATACGTTCCCCGGGTATCCCGCTCCCCCGGATTCAGTCGGCCACCGCCCACTCGCCGTCGCGCATCAGGTCGCGTCCGGACAGCTCGTTGGCCTCCCGCCACGCCTGGACACGGCGCGGGGTGATCCGGAAGTACAGGTAGGCGGTGGTGAGTTGACGCGGGTCGAAGCCGGTCTTCACCGCGAAGGCGTCGCCGACCTCCTGCGGCAGCACAGCGGGGTCCAGCGCCTCGACGCCGCCCTCGATCAGGACGACATCCCGGGTCGGTCCGATACCCAGGCGCACGGTGCCGGTCTCACGCAGATTGCGTCCGGTGGGGCTCGCGGCAGGGGTGGCGACCAGCAGCGTGGTGCCGTCCCAGAGGTAGGAGAGGGGGACGAGGTACGGGCTTCCTCCGGCGGCGTCCGCGGTGGCGATCCAGGCGTCGACGTCGTGCTCCAACCGGTGCAGGGTGTCCTGCTTGCGCTGCTTGGCGGTGCGGGCGGGCGGGGTCATCTCGGTGCGGCCTCCTCATGGCGTTCGGTACGGGTCCGACGTACGGGAACCGGCCTGTGTGACGGGCCTACGGACGGGTGGTCCCGGTCAGCCGCGCGGCCGCCGCGGACAGCAGCAGGTCGAGCGCGACCGGGTAGGAACTGCGGCGCATGTCGGCGACGAGATGGCGGGCCGTGGCCGCGATGTGCGGGTGCGTGTCGGAGGGCAGTCGGGCGTACCTGGTGTGCCACACCTCCGCCTCCGCCTCGCGCGCGGCTCGCGGGAGGGACGCGTTGGCCGCGTCGAGGGCCGCGAAGGCCAGCGCCTGGTCGACGAACGCATGATAGATCCGTACGGCCTCGGGGTCGGGGAAGCCGGCTCCGCGCAGGACGCCCAGGATCGTCTCGACGGCTTCGATCTCGTGCACACGGCCGGTCACGCGGTACGAACTGAGCACGGACGCCTGGGGGTGGGCGAGTGCCCCGGCGTGCATGCGCAGCCCCAGTTCCCACAGGTCGGCACGCCACTCGCCGGTGGGGCGCCATATGCGCAGCGTCCGGCCGATGAGTTCGTCGGCGATGGCGAGCAGCAGCTCGTCGGTGTCGCGGAAGTACCGGTACAGGGCGGTGGGGTCGGCGCCGAGGGCACGGCCGAGGCGGCGGACGGTGAGAGCGTCGGCGCCGTGCTCCTTCATCAGCCGCAGCGCGGTCTCGATGATCAGTTCCTCGGACAGGACGACGCCGGACTTGGTCGGGCGTCGGCGCCGACGCTCGGCGGACGGGACGACTCGGTCGGACATCGGCTCTCCCCTGTTGCGTACGTCGGCCGACGGATCGGGAGGCTGTCGAACGGCCCAGCCGGTCGGGTACGGGCCACCTTATGTCAACAGCGTTGACCTGTTAAGGCCCCGGGCAGTTTCATTTCCGGTCACCGGGCCGGATTCAGGCCCCTCGGTGCGATCGGAGCCGGTCATGACACGGACCCCGTACGGCGCGGACCCGCCCGCGCAGCCGTCCCTGCGCAAGTCCCTCGGCGTCCTGGACGGCGTCGCCAACGCCGCCTCCAGCACGGCGGCGACCACCAGCATCGGCATCGGCCTGGGGGTGACGGCCGGCGTGGTCGGACCCGAACGGGCCGTCGCCCCGGACCGCAGGAGCGCGCCGAACGGATACTGCCGGGAGCGCATGACCGCGTCTCCCGGTGGTCGTCCGGGGCCTTGGCCGGTTGGGTGTCCCGCATCCTCACTCCGGGCTTGCGGCGTTGCCGCCCGTGTGACGATCACCGGGCGCAAGGAGCGGCCGAGGTCGGTCAGGACGTACTCGTGGCGGAGGGGGCCGAGACCTGGCTGACCCGCGCCGCCTGCGAGTACACCTACACCGACGAACTCACCGGCGCACAGAAGGTCGACGCATCCCACTACGTCACCACACACCCCCTCGAAGGCAACTTCCCGGGCGGCGTCGTCGACCTGTACTACCCGTTCACCCTCAGCGGTCGCCTCATCAAAGATCTTCTGATCGGTTCTTGGAGTCCTCCAGGTTTTGTCGACTCCTAGGCTCTGCGCAGGATGCGGTTGGCGCCGGCCGCGGCCGTGGTCGCCAGGAGCCAGCCCAGGCAGACGAGCAGGACGGCCGCCCATTGCAGGGCCCCGCGGGGGCTGAACGCCTGTTCCTGCCCGAAGTCGACGAGCGGCAGCAGGAGGTCGAAGGTGTAGACGGCGGGCTGGAAGTGCGGCGGCTTGCCCGGGTCGAGGGGCTGCGGCGGCCACACGGTGAACAGCAGGGTGCCGCTGATCATGATGGCGACGAGCCACCACACGGCGCGCATGGGCCGGTAGCCGTAACCGACGGTGAGGTCCTGGATGCCGCTCCACACCCTGCCCGGCCAGGCCAGTGTGGAGCGCAGGCGCCGCTGTTTGGCGAGCTGGACCGTGCGCGCGTCGCCGTCCCGGCCGTGCTGGCGGTAGGCGGCCGCCAGTTGTTCGTACGGCTGCGGGGTGAAGCCCTCGGGGTCGCGGGCGAGCAGGGGAAGCCGTTCGGCGGCGGGGAGGTGGGGCAGCAGGCTGTCGTAGACGACCCCCTCCAGCCGTATGGCGCCCGGCCAGCTGTCGGGTGTGCCGCGCAGCACGGTGACGCGGGTGTGGCTGACGTCGACGATGCCGATCACCGGCTCGCGGGTGCCGAGGTGGAGTTCGGAGGCCGTCGAGCGACGGCAGGTCAGGGCGGGCTGTCCGGCCGGTACGTCGATGACGGCGTCCTCGAACGAGACCCGGCTGCGGACGGAGATGTTGCTGAGGGAGATCCGGCCGTGCGCGGTGAACCCCGCGCAGCAGTTGAACTCGGCGCCCACGTCTATGCCGTGGGCGCGCAGCACCGGCCCGTGGGCGCGGCTGAGCGTCGCCCCTTCGAGGAGCACGCCGCCGCCGACCCGGGCGTCGCACAGGTCGACCGTGCCCTCGGCCACCAGCCCGCCGCGGCCGTCGAGGTCCCCTCCGATGTGCAGCCGGTTGGCCTGGAGTGCCGTTCCCCGCGGATCGCGGATCGTGGTTCCCCTCAGGACGACGCTGCCGCGCACGGAGGTGTCGCGCAGATCGGCGCGGCCGTCCAGTTCGCTGTCCGTCAGCTGCAGGGTGCCGCCGATGCCGGCGCCGTACAGGTCCAGTGGCCCGTGGAGACGGCAGCGGGTCATCTCCCACTTCCAGCCGATCGTCACGCCCACCGCGGACAGACCGGGCAGCACACACTCCCGCAGCTCCAGCGCCCCGAGTGATGCACCGTCGAGATGTGGGGCCTGCTCGAACCGGCAGTTCCTCAGGCGCAGGGTTCCCACGACGACCGCCTCGGCCAGGTCCAGACGGCCGGTGATGTGGACGTCCTCGAGGCGCAGCCGGGCGAGGTATCCCGGCTCGGCCTGGGGCGGGGCGAGCAGCAGCCGACGTATGGCAGCGGCCCGGACCTCGCCGCCGTCCGCGTACCACTCGCCGCGGCGGTAGGCCGCCCACATCCCCCGCTCGCTCTCCCTCCAGCCGACCGGCGCGAGGCTGCCCGACACGTCAACTCCCCTTGTGGCGACGGAAAACACGGCATCGCTACCCATCGGGGTCGCCGGGCAACCGGCATCGCGACTGTGGCCCAGGACACGTGTGGGGACGAGGCGGACAGCATTTCCTGGACACCCGTCCAGCTACAGTCGTGCGCCGACGATCCTGGACACCTGTCCAGGACATGAGTGAGCGAACCGTGGGGGCTGTCGACGATGGAGATACTGGCGAACGTGCTGGTCGGTCTGATGGCCGCCCTGCACGCGTACATCCTCGTCATGGAGATGTTCCTGTGGGAGAAGAAGCCTGGGCGCGGGCTGCACGGGTTCGGGCCGGACATGGCGCGTGCCACCGCGCCGATGGCCGCCAACCAAGGGCTCTGAAACGGGTTTCTGGCGGTCGGTCTGGTATGGGGGCTGATCGCCGGTGATCCGACCGGCTTCCGGGTGCGGGTCTTCTTCCTGGGGTGCGTGGTGATCGCCGGCGTGTTCGGGGCGGCAACCGCCAATCGCCGGATCCTGTTCGCCCAGGCGCTGCCCGGCGCGCTCGCCCTGACCGCCGTGCTCGTCGCGGGATGACCGCCGTGCCCCCGGAGATCCACGGGCGGCCCGCACCCGCGCGCGGCTGCGGGAGGCTCTCCTGCGGGAGTGTGCCGAGCGTCCGCCGGCGAAGGTCGGGGTGGCGGCCGTGGTGCGCCGGGCCGGGGTCGGGCGCACCACGTTCTATGTGCACTACGCGGACCTGGAGGCGCTGGCGGTCGACGCCTGCGCCGATGTCGTACGGGAAGCAGTGGACGCGCTGCACGCCCGGCGCGGCCGTCCCGACCCGGTACACGCGCCCCCGGCACTCCACGCCTTCTTCGCCGGACTCGCCCCGCACGCCGCCCTCTACCGCACACTGCTCACTCCTGGGGGCGGTGGCCCGCTCGGCCGGGTCCTGCACCGGGTTCTGCGCGCCCGCAGCCTGGACGAGCGCGAACGCGCGGGAGCCGCCGACGCGCCGCTGGTCGCGTCCGCCGTGGCCGCCACGTTCGGGGCGTGCTCGCGGACTGGCTGCACGGACTCATCGAGGCCACGCCGGACCAAGTCGCCGACCATTCATGGCAGTTGCTGGTCGCCCTGCACCGCAGCCGGTGATCCCCCGTCGTCGGACCGCCTGGAACGTGCGGCGGTATCCTGCGGCGACACGCCGATGGCCGCGTGCAGGTGCTGCCACAGCGAGACGCCCGTCGCGAAGCCGACCTGGCCGGCGATCTGGTGCACCGGCAGATCCGTGAACTCCAGCGGACGGCGGGCTCGGGCGACGCGCTGCTTGATGAGCCGACGGCCGGGACTCATGCCCACCCCGTCGTTGAAGCGCCGGGCGAAGGTGCGCAGGCTCATCCGGACGTGACCGGAGGCAAGCTCCGTGCCACGATCGCCGGGCCGTTCCCGCCGGCCGATGCCGCCAAGGCGCACGAGTCGGGCGACACCGGCCGGACCACGGGCAGCCTGGTTCTGCTGGTGGCCTGACGGGCACTCAGAAGGTGAGCACGGGCTTGATCGTCTTGCCCGCGTTCATGTCCCGCACCGCCTGGTCGATGTCCGCGAACGGATAGGTGCTGATCAGGCGGTGCAGCGGCAGTCGCCCCTCCTTGACCAGCCGGACGAGGGCGGGGATGAACGCCTGGGTCTCGCTGTCGCCGAGGGTGAGACCGACGATCCGCTTGCCGGGCAGCAGCCCGTTGACGTCCAGGGCGACCTCGGTGCCGAAGGGCGGAGCACCGACGACGACCAGGGTGCCGCGGGCGGCGAGCGCGTCGGCGCCCTGGCGCAGCACACCGACGTTGCCGGTGGTCTCGACGACGCCGTCGGCTCCCCGGCCGTCGGTCAGCAGGGCGAGCGCCTCACCGAGGTCGGCCTCGGCCGCGTTGACCGTGTGCGTGGCCCCCAGCTCCTTGGCCAGGATCAGGCGTTCGGCGAACCGGTCCACGGCGATGATCTCCGTCGCCGGGGTCAGCGCCGCCGCCATCACCGCGGACAGGCCGACGGCGCCGGCACCGAGGACGACGAGCGTGCTCCCCGCGCGCGGCTCGAGGACGTTCCACACGGCGCCGACCCCGGTCTGCACCCCGCAGCCGAGCGGGGCGATGGACTCCAGCGGCACGTCGGGGTCGACCTTGACCAGGCTGCGCTGGTCCACGAGCGCCCGTTCGGCGAAGGAGGACTGGCCGAAGAAGTGGCCGCCGATCGGTGTGCCGTCGCGGCTGATGGTGCTGGTGCCGTCGGCGCGGCGGCCGCCGATCAGGTTCAGCGGGAGCCAGGTGGCACAGTACGCCGGATGTCCGTCACGGCAGTTGCGGCAGCCGCCGCAGGAGGTGAAGGACAGCACAACGTGGTCGCCGGGCTTCACGCCCATCACATCCGGTCCGACGGCCTCGACGACTCCGGCTCCCTCGTGGCCGAGGACGCCTGGCAGGGGGAACGGCAGACCGCCGCTCGCCACGCCGAGATCGGTGTGACACAGGCCGGTGGCCACCATGCGGACGAGGGCCTCGCCCCGACCGGGTGCCTCGAGCTCGACGTCGGCGAGCGTGAAGGGCGCTCCCCCTGACTCGACCACGGCGGCACGAGTGGTGGTGGGCATCGTACGAACTCCTCTGTGAAAACGGTCGAGTTGGGGTCCCGCGCAGGTGCGGGTCAGTCGAGCGAGACGACGACGGACTTGACCTTGGTGTAGGAGGCGGGCCTCGGGTCCGTACTCGCGGCCGAAGCCGGAGTCCTTGACACCGCCGAAGGGGACCGCGGGGTCGAGCATCGCCCAGTCGTTGATCCAGACGATGCCGGCCTGGAGGCGCTCGGCGACGCGGTGGGCACGGGTGAGGTTCGCGGTCTGGATGCCCGACGCCAGGCCGTACGGCGTGGAGTTGGCCAGGTGCACGGCCTCGTCCTCGGAGTCGAAGGGCTGGACGGTGAGGACAGGTCCGAAGATCTCCTCCTGCACCACTCGGGAGTCGTTGGCGAGGCCGGTGATCACCGTCGGCTTGTAGTAGTAGCCGCCGCTCAGGTCGAGCCGCTCACCGCCGACGACGACCCTGCCGCCCTCCTTGCGGGCCAGTTCGACGTACTCCTCGACCTTCTTGAGGTGCTTCTCCCCCGCCATCGGCCCGACGACGGTGCCCGGATCGCGCGGGTCGCCGACGGGGACCCCGGCGACCGCCTCGGCGAGGATGCCGACCAGGGTGTCGTGTACCGGGCGGGCGACCAGCAGCCGGGGACCGGCCATGCAGAACTGGCCGGTGTTGAAGACGAAGGCCTTGATGACCGCGCCGACCGCCTTCTCGACGTCCGCGTCCTCGAAGACGATGTGCGCCGCGTTGCCGCCCAGTTCCATCGTGACGGACTTGAGCCCCTCACCCGCCACGCCCGCCACGTGCCGGCCGACCGCAGTGGAACCGGTGAAGGCGACCTTGTCGATACCGGGGTTGCGCAGCAGCGCCTCGCCCGCGACCGGGCCCGTACCGGTGACGACGTTCAGCGGGTGAACGCATGGTCGGTACAAAGACACGCCCCTCGCTGCTCTACATGGTCAAGCAGGTGGAACTCGTGGTGCGCTCGCACCTGGACGAGCTGGTCAAGCCCGCCGGGATCACGGCCCTGCAGTACACGGCCCTCACCGTCCTCGAGCGCCACGACGGGCTGTCGGCAGCCCAGTTGGCCCGCGACTCGTTCGTCACGGCCCAGTCGATGGCCGACCTCGTACGGTCCCTGGAGGGCCGCGGACTCGTCCGGCGGGAACGCAACCCGCACAACCGCCGGGAACTGCTCATACTGCTGACCGACGCCGGGCGGGAGCTGCTCGCCCGGTTCGCCGGTCCGGTGCGGGAGCTGGAGGAGCGGATGGTCCGCGACCTCACGTCACACCAGGCCGACCAGTTCCGTCATGCGCTGTCCAAGGCGTGGCACGCGCTGTCGTAGTTCCGCCACGCATTTCACAGGAGGGCGCCTCCGCATTTCGAAGACATATGTCAATCGAACATGCTCAAATTCACTCCATCGAGGGTAACTTGCACGTTGGGGCGAGCAGTCGGTTGGAGGCGATGTCGACGTGCAGCACGACCCTGCACCGCTCACCCGGCATCTGCGCATCCACCGGGATCGCGGTCATCTGGTGCTCGAGTTCCACGGCGAGATCGATGTACTCGCCGC
Organism: Streptomyces sp. NPDC022910; assembly: GCF_055561075.1. Lineage (NCBI taxonomy): Bacteria > Bacillati > Actinomycetota > Actinomycetes > Kitasatosporales > Streptomycetaceae > Streptomyces > Streptomyces sp. NPDC022910. The sequence goes on along the minus strand of NZ_JBVHHL010000036.1, from coordinate 24,901 downwards.
GTTCGAGATCACGCCCTTCCTGGACTCGGCGACGGGCCGTCCGGCGCCTCGCATCGTCATCGACCTACGGCCGGTCGAGTTCTTCGACTGCTCCGGACTGCGCCTGCTGTACCGGGCCAGACGCCGTGTGCTGGCGCAGGGCGGCACACTGCACCTGGTCTGCACCCATCCGCTGACGCTGCGCATCCTGCGGATCACCGGCCTGGCACAGCAACTGCCGCCGTCTGCGTCGCTGGAGGAGGCGCTGAGCCAGTCGGAGGCCACAGGATCCTTCGAGACCAATTGATCGAGTGACTCCGCGGCGATCGCGCACCACTCGTACCGCGCGAAGGCGACGAAACCGGTCCTCGAGGTTCGTCGCCTTCGCTTGTGCTCGTGCCGTACCGGCACCGCGTCACATGGAGCGGCGTCCGATGCGACGCAGGAGCAGCAGCCCCATGATCAGGAGAACTCCTCCGACCGCGGCCGGCCACAGTTGCGCGCCCGTCTCGGCCAGTCCACCCGTGACCGCCTGCGGCTCGGTCTGTACCGGGGCGGACGGAGTGTCACCGCCGGCGATCGCCTGCGGCTCGGTCTGCGTCACAGGCGACGAGATGTCCCCGCCCGTGGACGGCGTCTCCACAGAGCCGGCCGCCTGACCGGCGTGGTCGCCGTCCGACCCGCTCTGCGGTGCGGCGGATTCACTGCTCCGGGCGGCCTTGGGCGTCGCGTAGGTCTTGGGCGGAGCACCGCCGTGGTTGTCGTGCGAGCCTCCACCCGACCCGCCGGTGCCCGGCGCACCGGTCTCCCCGCTGCCCGGCATGCCGGTCTCTCCGGTGCCCGGCGTGCCGACCGGTGTGGTGCCCGGCGCACCGGCCGAGGGCTGCGTCGTCTGCCCGCCGCCGGTGCCGGGGGTGTTGCCGGCATCGCCGCCGGAGCTGGGGTCCGAGGACGGCGTCGGCGGGGCCGGTGGCTGGTCACCGGAGTCGCCCCCGCACTGCCGACCCGCGTTGATGCAGTCGACCACCTGGTTCATCAGTTCGTCGCTCATGACGTTGATGAAGTCGTCGTGGTCGGTGATCGGCTTGTGCAGCTGCTCCGGGAAGCCGTCGACCGCGTACGCGTTCTTGACCTGACCGTTGTCGATCGTCGGCTGCGGAACGTCGTACACCAGGCGCATCGTCAGCTGCGGGATCGCCTTGAAGCCGTTGCCGCAGTTGCCGCTCGCGTCTGCGAAGGCGACGTGCGTGCGGTGGTTGGCGCTGTCGATGTTCTGGCCGTCCCAGCAGCTCTGGAAGGCGAACGACCGCACCACCTGACTGCCCTGGGGGCATATCGGGTACTTGTCCGTCAGCTGCACCTTGTTTTCGAAGCCGGTGCAGCTCCAATGCGCGTTGGCGTTCGCCGGGCCGTTGGTGAAGGCCTTGGCGTCACCGGTGATGATCCGCAGGAAGCGCGGCATCGCGACGACTTTGCCGGTCGGGCTGCCGACGAACTTGATCTCGGCCTGCTTCGCTACCAGGATCTTGCCGACGTTGCCCTCCTTGCCGCCGCCGTCCGCGTTCTGGTCGAAGTCCTGCGTGCCGTCCTGCACACGCACCACCGGCCAGTAGTACGACGACTTGTCCTGCTGGTTCTGGCAGCTTGTCTGGGCCGCCGCGAACGTGTCGTTGGTGGCGAAGGCGTCGTTCGACTGGTTGCCGACGTAGTCGTGCAGGTGGTGCGCGCCGTTCTTGACGCCGGGAGCCACGATGACGTTGTCGGTGTTGTGGTCGCCGTTCGCGTTCACACCGCACTGGGTGACGAACCCACCGGTCGACGCGGCGGCCTGCTGTTGCGGCTTCTGGACGTTCGGCTGCACGGTCGTGATGTCCACGAAGTCCGAGGCGACGGGGCCGGCGGCCTGACCGCCGTTGCCCTGCTGCTGGCCGTCGTTCTGGCCGCCGTTGCCGTTCTGCTGCTGACCGCCGTTGTTCTGCTGGCCGGGGTCGTTCTGGCCGGCGCCGGGCTGCGCCTGGTCGGCGCTCATTCCGGTACACGGAGCCAGGCCGTCGATCCCGCTCGGGGCGGCGGAACCCGCCCCGTCGTAGTCGGCCTTGATCCGGTCGATCACCGCGGTCCGCTTGTCCTTGAGCGGCCCGAGGATCGAGTTCTGGACGTAGCCGGCGTCATCCGCCTGTGCCTGTCGCGTCGAGGCCAGTCGGTCGTACGCCTCGGTGATCTGCTGGTCCAGGAGGGCGAGTTGCCTGTCGACCTCCGGCTTCGCCTGCTGCGGCACCGCCGTCAGCCTGCTGCCGACGTCGGGGCAGTCGATCGTGACGGTTCCCGACGTGGGGGCCTGGCCGCTGCCGCTCTGGCTCGACGCGCCGCCCCAGCCTTCGGACGCCGAAGCGTAGACGTTCACCGCTACCAGCCCCCCTCCGCCCAAAATCAGCGCGACCGCTGCAAAGGTCGTGCGCCGTGCGCCTGTTGGGCGTCTGCGCGAGTTGCGTCTCAAGGGAGTACTCCTACACGTCATGGCCGTAGCGGCATGAAAAACCCCCTCCCTGTACGGAGACGAACCAGGCCGTGTTCAAACGCCCCACCAATTCACAGCAACCTCATATGCCCAGCGGGGCATCACCGCACGTCCAACGGCTCCCGCACGCCACCCCGGGATTCTTGGAACCTGTCTCGCGCCGATCATCCGGCCGCCCTCCCGGAACGGCGCACGGCCTTCGGGCTACTCGCTGCGGGGCTCATCGAACAGTGCGCTGACGGATTCACCGTTGTGAATGCGGCGCACGGCCTCGGCCAGGGCGGGGGCGATGGACAGGACCCGCAGCTTCTCGGTCCGCTCCTCGGCCGGAATCGGCACCGTGTTCGTGCACACGATCTCCAGGACGTCGGGCTGTTCGCTCAGCCGCTTGAGGGCACCGGCCGCGAACAGCCCGTGGGTGCAGGCGAGCCGGATCGACCGCGGGCCAAACTCGCGCAGGCGCTCCAGGAGTTCGAGCACCGTGCTGCCCTTGGCGATCTCGTCGTCCAGCACGATCACATCCCGTCCGGCGACGTCGCCGATGACGGCGTTGATACTCACCCGGTCGTCGGCGTAACGCTGCTTCGCGCCCGCCGCCACCTGCGCCCCGAGCATCCGTGCGAAGGCCGCTGCCTCCTTGGCGTTGCCGAGGTCGGGCGAGACGACGGTGGTCTGTGAGAGGTCGTACTTCCTGAAGTGTGCGGCCAGCTCGCGCCGGGCGTGCAGATGATCGACCGGCACCGAGAAGAACCCATGAACCTGCGGTGAGTGGAGCGTCATGGCGAGAACGCGGCCGGCCCCGGCCGCGACCAGCAGGTCGGCCACCAGACGCCCGCCGATCGAAATCCGCGGGGCGTCCTTCTTGTCCGAGCGGGCGTACGAATAGTGCGGCATGACCACGGTGATCCGGCCCGCGGAGGCGCCGCGCGCCGCGTCGCACATCAGCAGCAGTTCGACGAGGTGCTCCTGCACGGGGGCGACCAGCGGCTGCACGAGGAAGACGTCCCGCTCGCGGCAGTTGGCCTGCAGCTGCACCTCCAGGCAGTCGTTGGCGAACCGGCTGACCCGGACCGGGCTGAGTGGCACCCCGAGGTGCGCGCAGACCTCCGCCGCCAGCTGGGGGTGGGCGCTCCCGCTGAAGACGGCGATGTCACGCACGATCGGCTCCTCGCATGATCAGTCTTCTTGTGATCCGATCCCGCCATGATCCGGTCCTGACGTGATCGAAAACGGTTGCGCGCCCCATGCTACTGAGGGGTCCCCACGGTCGCCCCGGAGCACACGGGCCGCCGCGCGCCGCACCGGCTTACGGGTTGATCCGGACCCCCGGGGCCATCCAGCAGATTCGGTAGGAGCAGCAGACGCGGTGTGTCCCGGGCATACAGCGAACGACGTCGAAGCGGGGGGCCATCCGTACGACGCCATGTGGTTGATCAGCCGCTATGCCGATGCCCGGCGGCGGCAACCCGCCCGCCAAGCCCCATCGGCGTCCGCGATCGGCCGACGCCGCGTTCTGTCAAGGCACATGGCGGGCACCCGGGACAGAGAAGGGAGGACTGTCGACATGACGACGTCCACGAAGCAGGCGCCCGAATCGACGTCCGTGAAACGGCCCATGCCCGGCTGGACCAAGGCGGTCATCGCCCTGGTCGCGGTACTCGCGGTGCTGTTCGCCGGGCTGCGGCTGAGTGTGCTGCCGGGGCTGCGCGACCTTTTCGGCACGGACACATACGACCGGTCGGGACCCGTGCTCCTGAAGTCCATCCAGGACATGAGCCGTTACGAGGCCGCCTCCGGCAACTTCCAGGTCGTCGTCGACCTGGAGAAGGACTCCAAGTTCCTGCCGTCGGCGATCCGCGGCACCCGCACCCTGTATGTCGGCGCGGGCACCGTCGACGCCTACGTCGACCTCGGCAAGGTCGGCAAGCAGGACGTGACGGTCAACGACGACCGTACGTCCGCCACGCTCCGGCTCCCCCACGCGGCCCTGGGCAAACCCGCTCTCGACCCCGACCGCTCGTACGCCGTCTCGAAGCAGCGGGGCCTGCTGGACCGCATCGGCGACCTCTTCTCGGACAACCCCAACAGCGAGCGCGCCGTGCAGCAACTGGCGGTCCGGCACATCGGCGAGGCGGCGAAGGAGAGCGAGCTCACCACCCGCGCCGAGGCGAACACCACCAGCATGCTCGACGGACTGCTCAAGTCCCTCGGCTTCAAGGAGGTGGAGGTCTCCTACAGCAGCTGAACTGCCTCCCCCGGCCTCCCCCGGCCTTCATCCGGACAGAACTCCCGGCAGGACGAGTACCCCGAGCAGGGCCGCGCCCGCCAGCACCCATGCCACGTAGTCCCCGATGTGCCCGGACTGCAGGTGACGCAACGGCAGCGTCCACCGCCGTTCACCGAGCGCTTCGGGGCGGGTGACCGCGAGCGCGGCCAGCCCGAGCGCCAAGGCGGTGGAGGTCAGCCCCAGCAGGACGCCGGACAGGGTCCAGTGGGGCGAGGCGATCGCCCCGCCGGAGCCGGCCTCGTTCACGGAGTGCGCCACGGCCTCGGCGAAGCCCGGGGCCACGCCCACGGCGAGCGCCGCGGCGAGCAGCAGGGCGGGCACGGCGGTCATGGTGTCCGGGATCCGGCTCAGGCGGTGCCGGGTCTCGGGCTCTTCTCCGGCCCCGGTGGTCTCGTACGGGGATCCGACCCGTGGCGGCGGCCCCAGCCCGTAGAACACGCGCGCGGCGACCCGTAGCACCGCGCCCGCTGTCACCGCGGACACGACGACGTACAGCACGGTCAGCGGCGCGCCCACCGCCTCCTCGATGACCGCCTTGCCCAAGGAGGTACCGAACGGCGGCAGTCCGGCGAGTGCCAGACCCCCGACCACGTACATCACGGCGACCCCGCGCAGCTGACGGGCGCGCCCGTGCAGCGCGTGCTCGTCGACCGAGCCGAACCGGTCGAGCAGCACGCCGGTACAGGCGAACAGGGCGGCCTTCACGCCGGCGTGGCCGAGGAGGTACAGGGCCACCCCGTCGTCCGCCTCGGGCGAGAGCGTGCCGATGCCGACGAGGAAGAGCCCCATGTGCGCGACGGTCGAGCAGGCGAGCAGTCGCTTCACATGCCGCTGGTACCAGCACATGAGGGCGCCCGCCACGCCGGTCAGGACGCCGAGCACCGACAGCGCCCGCTCGAGATCGGCCGCCGGGATCCCACCGGGCCCGGAGAAGACCGTGCCGTACACACGCCAGACCCCGTACACGCCGGTCTCGACCATCACACCGGACAGCAGCATGCACACCGGGGTCGGTGCGACGGCGTGCGCGTCGGGCAGCCAGAAGTGGAAGGGCACGGCAGCGGCCTTGACCAGCAGGCCGGTCAGCACGAGGACGAAGGCCGCGAGGGTCAGCGCATCGGGTCCGCCGTGGGCGTCGAGCCCACGTCCGATCTGGGTCAGGGCGAGTTCGCCGGTGCGGGCGTAGAGCAGGGCGATGCCCATGAGCATGGCGTACGCGCCGAGGGAGTTGATCACTCCGAAGGTCAGCGCGCCCTGCACGGCCTTGGCCTCCTCGACGCGGTGGCCGGTCAGGGCGTATGCGGCGGCACCCATCAGCTCGAAGAAGACGAACGCGTTGAACAGGTCGCCTGTGATCGCGAAGCCGCACATGCCGCCGAGGAAGAGCAGCATGAGGGCGGGGAAGGAGCCGGCGTGTCGGCGTGGCGGTACGTCGAAGAAGCGCCAGGAGTACGCGAGGGCCGCCAAGGTCAGCAGCGCGGCGAGCGCGGCCATGCCGAGCCCGGGACCGTTGCCGATGAGGACGATGCCGACGCTCTCGCCGTTCACGGGTGTCCAGGCACCGACCCATTCGACGAGAGGCGGCGAGGAGTTGACGCACAGCCAGACCGCCAGGCCCGCGGTGCCGGCCGAGACCGCGCACCCGATGCTCTCGGCGACGACCCGTGGCAGCCGGCGCCCGCACGCGACGAGCAGGGCGGCGCCGAGCAGCGGGACGGCGACGACGAGCGGCAGCAGGTGGTTCATCAGCCGCGCAACTCCCGCAGTTCGTCCGGGTCGACGGTGCCGTGGCGTTTGGAGACCTGCATCACGAGGGCGAGCAGCAGAGCGGTGACCGTGGCGCCGACCACGACGTCGGTGAGAGTGAGGGCCTGCACGACCGGGTCCACGACGGGCCGCGAGCCGGGCTTGATGTCGGAGTAGACGGGTGCGGTGGCCCCGTCGCGGTATCCGACGGCAAGCAGGAGGACATAGGTGCTCGACTGGCAGACGGCGAGGCAGCCGACCGCGTGGATCAGATTGCGGCTGGTTGCGAGTCCGTAGCAGCCCGTCAGAAAGATCCACACGGCCACGAGGTACGGCAGCACGGTCATCGTTTCGCGTTCGCCCCCTCGATCTCGACGGCCTGGTCCAGGAACCGCGCGAGCAGGACGACGACAGCGCAGGCGACCTCCAGGCCGATGGCCGCGTTCAGCAGGGGCACGGTGCCCCCGGACGAGAGGGTGTTGAAGGTGCCGTAGGGCAGGAGGGTGTTGGCGAGGAATGCCGTGCCGGCGAGGACGCCGGCGAGGCCCGTGACCAGGTACGCGGATGCGGCGAGCGCATCACCGACCTCGTACATGCCGACCGGCCGGACGCGTTCCAGGGCGCGGTAGTCGGCACCCAGGTAGAGCAGGTGCAGGGCGGTCGCGACGACGACGCCGCCCTGGAAGCCGCCACCGGGGCTGAGCTGGCCGTGGGCGATCACGTACAGGCCGGACAGTACGGCGACGGGCAGCACGACGAGCGCGTACCGGCGGACGGGGAGTGCGACCTCCTCGGGCTCCGGCTTCGCGCGTTTCTCGTCACGGGTCTGGCGGAGCAGGACGACCGTGCCGAGGACCGAGGCGAAGAGGATGCTCATCTCGCCGAGCGTGTCGAAGGCGCGCTGGTCGAAGTTGACGGAGGCGATGGTGTTGGCCGTGCGCCGCGCCAGGGATGCGTGAACGGCCCGGTCGCCGTAGGGGTGCCGGCTGCCGCCGAAGCCGGGCAGGTCGAGGCAGGCGGCGACGAGCAGGGCCGCAAGACCGGCGGCGCCGAGGGCCAGGACGATCAGCCGTGCGCGCCGCGTCACCGTGGCTTCCCCTTCCCGCCCTTCTCCCTCCGTCTGACCTTGCGCACCGACAGCAGCAGGAGGAGCGGGGTCAGGGCGGAGCCCACGGCGAGCTGCGAGAGACCGACGTCGGGTGCCTGTGCCACCGTGAACAGCAGGGCGAGGGCGAGGCCGAGTACGGCCAGGACGAGGGCCTGGCGGACGGGGTCGCGGACGGCGACGGCCGCGGTCGCCGAGGCGGCGACCAGCAGCAGGACGACGACGATCAGCGGGTCATCCACGGCGGCTCCCGGCGAACCCGCCGGACAGCGCCCGGGAGGCGACGAGGTTGCCGCCGACCAGCAGGGCCCCGACGACAAGCAGTTTGACCATCGCGCGCCCCGGTCCGGTGACGGCACACAGGACCAGGACGACCACGGCTGCGTAGCCCGCGACGGCGAAGGTGACACCCCAGGCGTGCGGTGGGTCCTCGGCCAGGTCGTCGGCGAGCAGCCGCGCGAAGACGAGGGTGCCGACGGGGCCGAGGAGGGCGAGGAGGAGCGCGAGGTCGACGTACGACGGGCGCGCGAAGCCCTGGGAGAGCAGGAGCAGTCCGGGGGAGGCGACCGCGCTCGACAGGTTCTGGGCGACGACGCGGCGGCGCAGCGGCCCGGTGGCGACACCCCACACCGTGGCACCGACGCCCCCGCCGAGCACGATCGTGGCCGTCAGGATCCAGCCGTTCACCGGGCGCCCACCGCCCGTCGTGCCGCCCATGCCGCGACGGCGCCGACGAACGCCGCGGACGCCCCGACGACCCACTCCAGGGTGTCGACGGTGCTGATGAGGACGAGCCAGAGCAGGGTGAGGCCCGCCCACCAGAGGAGGACCTCGAGCAGGGCCCGGAGCGTCGTACGCGCCTTCATGCACCACCTCCGTCCATCGCCGCCCCACGAAATGTCCGGTATGCCATCCAAGCACCGCGCAGGGCGCGCGGAGCGGCGGCGCGCGAGCGGCTGCTGCCCGGAGTGCCCCGCCTGCGGGGACGGAAACCGCCGGCGCCACACTCCGCCCTCACCACCGGCCGAAGGCTTCCCCCGCCGCCGGGGGTCCGGAATCAGAGCCAGCATCGCGGGTAACCACTCTTATCCAGAGGGAAGTTGAAGCCTGGAGGTCTGGATGGCACGTACAGCGCCGCGCGCCCGTACCGCTAAATCCGTTCGCCGCCGGGCGCCGTCGGCCCCGGGAGAGCGACGACGGCCGCTCCCTCTTCCCCTCCGGCTGCTGGCCATGGCGCTCGCCTTCGCGGCGATGGTCGCCTTCGCCGCGGCCCTGGCCCGGATGACGCTGGAGCCGTCGCCCGCTTCCGAGGCTTTGATCCACAGCAATCTGCATCCGGGCCGTTCGCTGCGCGCCTACCTCCACCAACCCGCGACACGGGACGCCGTCAAGCAGATCGGCGGCAACGTCCTGCTCGGCGTGCCGTTCGGGATCCTCCTCCCGGTGCTCGCACCGGGAACCCGGGGCATCCTGCGTGTGGGACTGGTGACCGCGATCGTCATGCTGCTGGTCGAACTGGCCCAGGGAGCGCTGGTCACGGGACGCGCCTTCGACATCGACGACGTCATCCTCAACACGGCGGGCGCACTGCTCGGTTACCTGCTCCTGGGGCGGCGGCTCGGGCGTGCGGTGCACGCGCGCAAGCGCAGCCAGGGCTGAGACCACGGTCCTGCCCGGCCCGGACAGCGAGCTCAAGTATTGGTCCGTACCAGCTTCTTGACGTTTCCTTATTTCACCTCTTGAATCAAGAGGCGAATCAACACCCCACGGAACCCCTCCGGCGCGGTCGGCGCTTTCGGCCGCACCGGCACCCCCCACCTCAGTCGGCCCGCCCGTGCCCGGGCGGCCGCACGGAAGGGAGCGTCATGGACTCCCCGCGTCTGCTTCGCAGATGTCTGCTCGCCGCGCTCTCCGCGGTGCTCGCCGCGTCGGCCTTCACGGGCCCCGCTCACGCGGCACCGGAGGCGGCGGCTGCGACCGTCTTCTCCGACACCTTCGACGGCCCCGCCGGGTCGGCCGTCGACTCCGCCAAGTGGCAGATCGAGACCGGTGACAACGTCAACAACCACGAGCGGCAGTACTACACATCCGGCAACAAGAACGCGGCACTGGACGGCCAGGGCCATCTGGTGATCACGGCCCGCCGCGAGAACCCGGCGGGCTACCAGTGCTGGTACGGCACCTGCCAGTACACCTCGGCCCGGCTGAACACCTCGGGGAAGTTCACGGCACAGTACGGCCATGTCGAGGCCCGGATGAAGATTCCGCGCGGGCAGGGTATGTGGCCGGCGTTCTGGATGCTGGGCACACCGGTCAACTGGCCGGACTCAGGCGAGATCGACATCATGGAGAACGTCGGCTACGAACCCTCGACCGTCCACGGCACCATCCACGGACCCGGCTACTCCGGCTCCGGAGGCATAGGCGCCGCGTACTCGTTGCCGAACGGCCAAGCCTTCGCGGACGCCTTCCACACCTTCGCCGTGGACTGGGCGCCCGACTCGATCACCTGGTCCGTGGACGGCACGGTCTACCAACGGCGCACTCCGGCCGATCTGGGCGGCAGGACCTGGGTGTTCAACAAGCCGTTCTTCCTGATCCTCAACCTCGCGGTCGGCGGCTACTGGCCGGGCGACCCCGACGGCTCCACCGTGTTCCCGCAGCAACTCGTCGTGGACTCGGTGTCGGTGACGACCAGCGACAGCTCCGGCGGCACCGGTGTCCCGATCACCGGCCTCGCGGGCAAGTGCGCGGACGTGGCCGGGGCGAACTCCGCCAATGGCACCCCCGTCCAGCTCTACGACTGCAACGGAACCGCCGCCCAGAAGTGGACGGTGGGTTCGGACGGCACGCTGCGCGCACTCGGCAAGTGCCTGGACGTGGTCGACAACGGCACGGCCGACGGCTCCAAGGTCCAGCTGTGGGACTGCACCGGCGGACCCAACCAGAAATGGACGGTCACCGCGGCCCACGACATCGTGAACCCCCAGGCGAACAAGTGCCTGGATGTGACGGACAACAACTCCGCCAACGGCACCCGGCTGCAGATCTGGTCGTGCTCAGGTGGCGCCAACCAGAAGTGGACGGTCGGCTGACGGCCGTCCACGTCCAAAAGGGGGATCCGTCCGCCCGCGCTCCCGCGCGGGCGGACGGAGTCGTCGCGGTAACCCGTCGTGTGCCGACCCACACAAGCGTCGCCGGTGTCGCTCCGGCCCCGGCGACGCACGACGCCCTCCCGTGCACGTCGCACGGGACGAGCCGCTAGTGCAAATGCCAGGTCAGCTTGTCGCCGCCCACCCAGCGGACCACCTCTGGGTCGTCGAGGTCGTGGACCGGCACGCCGGCCTCCGAGGCGACGTCCAGCACGTCGACGAGGGATCTCGCCCGGCCGACCATCTCACCGTCGACCTCCACGATGCGGAACGGGGGGTCGCCGGGCTGGACCCCGAGAACGGTGATCCGTGGATGGCATATGTGCGGGCTCGCGATTTCGGTCATGCATAGAGCGTAGAACGCCTCGCGCCGCTCAGCGGTGGGGTTCGGGTGCCCGCCGGGATGCCCGACCCACACGCCACGGCCCTCCCAGCCCCTTGACTCGCCCGGATGACGCCGTCAGGTGCCCGCCCCCGCCGTGCGGGCCGGACACGCCTGGGCAAGGCTGGGGGGAAGGAGGTGCCGATGGATCCCGTCGCAGCCCTGGACCGGATCGCGTTCCTGCTGGAGCGGGCCGGGGCCCCGACGTATCGCGTACGGGCCTTCCGCACCGCTGCCGCCGTACTGTCCGCGCTGCCCGAGGGTGAGATCGCCGAGCGCGCGGTCGGCGGGCAACTGGAGTCCCTCAAGGGCATCGGTCCGAAGACGGCCCAGGTGGTGCGGGAGGCGCTGGCCGGGCGGACCCCCGATTACCTGGCGAAGCTGGAGCGGGAGGGCGGAGCCCCGCTGGCACAGGGCGGCGAGCGGATGCGGGCGCTGCTGCGCGGCGACTGTCATCTGCACTCCGACTGGTCGGACGGCGGCAGCCCGATCGAGGACATGGGCCGGACGGCCGCGCGGCTCGGACACGAGTGGGTTGCGCTCACCGACCACTCGCCCCGGCTCACCGTGGCTCGCGGCCTGTCCGCCGAGCGGCTGCGCCGGCAGCTGGAGGTGGTGGCCGGATTCAACGCGCGGTGGGCGCCGTTTCGACTGCTCACCGGCATCGAGTGCGACATCCTCGAGGACGGCTCGCTGGACCAGGAGCCGGACCTCCTCGACCGGCTCGACGTCGTGGTGGTGTCGGTGCACTCCAAGCTGCGCATGGACGCGCGGTCGATGACCCGCCGCATGATCGCCGCCGTCCGCAGTCCGCTCGCCGATGTGCTCGGCCACTGCACGGGACGGCTGGTCACCGGGCGCGGGCGCCCCGAGTCGGAGTTCGACGCGGACGCGGTGTTCGCCGCGTGCGCCGAGTCCGGTACGGCGGTGGAGATCAACAGCCGACCCGAGCGGCTGGACCCGCCGCGGCGGCTCCTGCGGCGGGCGGTCGAGGCGGGGGTGCTGTTCTCGATCGACACCGACGCGCACGCGCCAGGCCAGCTGGACTGGCAGATTCACGGCTGCGCGCGGGCCGAGGAGTGCGGGGTGCCTCCCGAGCGCGTGATCACAACCTGGACCGCGGACGAACTGCTGGCCTGGACGCGCGAGCGGACCCTACCCGCGCGTGTGGCGGGCACTTGACGTGGTACCCGGCCCCGTACGTGAGGGAGGACTGGACATGGGACGGGCGGCCCTGTTCGACGTCGACGGCACCCTCGTCGACACCAATCATCTGCATGTCACGACGTGGTGGGAGGCGTTCCGGCAGGCCGGTCACCAGGTGCCGATGCATGCCATCCACCGCTCGGTGGGACTCGGCTCGGAGGATCTGATCGCCCACCTGCTCGGCGGCAGGCACCGGGACGAGGTCGACACGCTCGTTGCCGCGCACACGGCCCTGTACGGAACGTTCTTCGACCGGCTGCCCCCGCTCAAGGACGCCGGGCGGCTGCTGCGCCGGCTCGATCACGACGGCTGGAACGTCGTACTCGCCACGTCGGCGAGCGGGCGGGAACTGTCGGCGCTGCGCCGGGCGATCGGGGCCGACGACGCCATCGCGGCGACGGCGAGCGCGGACGACGTGGAGACCGGCAAGCCCGCACCCGAGCCCGTCGAACACGCCCTGGAACTGGTCGGCGTACCGCCCGAGCAGGCGGTGTTCGTCGGCGACACGGTGTGGGACATGAAGGCGGGGACCCGGGCCGGGGTGACGTGCGTCGGTCTGCTGTCAGGCGGCATACCGAGCACGGATCTCCAGGAGGCCGGGGCCCGCGCCGTCTATCGGGATCCCGCCCATCTGCTCGCCATGCTGGGGGACAGTCCGCTGGCGCCGGACACGTGAGCCCTCTCGTCACACTCCCGCCTGCCCCGCGACGCCACTTGCTCGAGCCGGAGATGCCCCCACGCCCCCGCGGGGCCCGCCCTCCGGGCGGACGACGGTAGTTCGACGACGGGACCAGCTCGCCGTCGCACCCGGTTCACGCCCGGGACATGGAGCGGTGACACAGATCACAGCGGAGTGACCGACTTTCCGGAACACCGGCCGGTAGTTTCCCGTTGAACCAGCCGTGGGAGCGGACGGGACAGTGTCCCCGGGCCTCATCTCTCGCCCACAGGGACGATCGTTCGGCTGAAGCCCTGTGGAGCCTTTCGCCGAGAGGCGACCGCCGTCCGCGCCCACCACAGACTGCCCCGGCCGTGATTCCCCCGTCGCGGCCGGGGCTCTTCCATGCCCTGACACCCACTGGCCGGTGTCCGCTTGACTTCGAGTGCTCTCGAATTCGTAGCGTGCGAGGCATGAGCACTGCACAGCACAAGATCGGATCGGGCTTCGGCGCCAGGAGCACCGCGGACGATGTTCTTCGGGGAATCGACCTCTCCGGCAAGCTCGCGGTCGTGACGGGCGGATACTCCGGGCTCGGTCTGGAGACGACCCGCGCGCTCACCAAGGCGGGCGCCCGCGTCGTGGTTCCGGCGCGGCGCCCAGCCGTCGCCGCGGAGGCCCTGGCGGGCCTCGACGGGGTGGAGGTGGACGAGCTCGAGCTCGGTGACCTCGAGAGCGTACGGGCCTTCGCCGACCGGTTCCTCGCCTCCGGCCGTACCCTCGACATCGTGATCAACAACGCCGGGATCATGGCCTGCCCCGAAACCCGGGTGGGGCCCGGCTGGGAGGCGCAGTTCGCCACCAACCACCTGGGCCACTACGCGCTGGTCAACCGCCTGTGGCCGGCCATCGAGCCGGGCGGGGCGCGGGTCGTGTCCGTATCGTCCGGCGGTCACCACCGCTCCGGCATCCGCTGGGACGACCTGCACTGGCGGCAGGGATACGACAAGTGGGAGGCGTACGGGCAGGCGAAGACCGCCAACGTCCTGTTCGCCGTGCACCTCGACAAGCTCGGCCTGGAGCACGGCGTGCGGGCCTTCTCCCTGCATCCCGGAGGCATCCTCACCCCACTGCAGCGTCATCTCGCCCAGGAGGAGATGATCGAGCGCGGCTGGATCGACGAGACCGGCGCTCTCGTGGACCCCGATGCCTTCAAGACGCCCGAGCAGGGCGCGGCCACGCAGGTGTGGGCCGCGACCTCTCCGCAGCTCGCGGGCATGGGCGGGGCGTACTGCGAGGACTGCGACATCGCGGAACCGGCTCCCGCGGACGGCGAGCGCGGCGGGGTCAAGGACTGGGCGATCGACCCGGAGCAGGCGGCGCGCCTGTGGGCGGTGTCCGCCGAGCTCACCGGCGTCGACGCGTTCGCGTCCCGGTCCTGAGGCGCCGGACAGGTTCAACTCCTCGCGCAACGCGCGCCGTTCCTCGGCGACCGACAGGGGGACCTCCTGCCGGGCACCGGCCAGCAGCGCGTCGAGCGCCTCGAAGTCCGTCACCGGGCCACCGCCTTCGGGCCACGGAGCGCCGGCACGGGGCGGACGGGCATACGTACTCACGGGTCGGCGTCGCGCCGCGGACGGGCATGCGTACGCACGGGTCGGCGTCCGCCGGCCTCACGCGCACTCCCAAGGACCATCCCACCGGGTCAGCCTGTCCAGCCCCGTGGGTCGTCGCGCCGGGCGTGTCGAAGGGGTACATTCGCCGGCCGGCCACGGGCAGACCCTGTGCGGAGTCAGTCGGTGGGCTCGTCCGGTACGGGGTGTTCGGGGTGGACCGCACCCGAGTGCGGGGTGCCCTGTCGTCCCGTGCCCGCCTCGTCCGTGTCGGGGACATCGGTGGCGTGTTCGTCCTCGGTGTCGTCGGCGGCATCCCGTGCGGGGCGGGCGTCCCACGGGTCCTCGCCCTCGCGGGCCTGCTGGTCCGGCATGTCCCGGGGTACGGGGTCGGCGTTCTCGCCGGGACCCCCCTGCCGGTGATCGGTCACGGCGTACTCCATTTCCTGGCCGGGGAAAGAGGCCTGCGAACCGAGGCGGGCCGCTTTCGGGCGACGCGGCGAGTACCGCGGGGTGCAACGCCGAAACCCGGTGGCGCCAGGTGACCAGCGGTGCGCTCGCCGGTGGGTCTCAGCGGGGATACACCCCAGGAACCGGCGCGCAGCTTGGGCAGCACTCCGCTTCAGCGAAGGCGCCGGTCTGGTCGGTCCTGTGCCGTCGGCCGCGGCACAGGATGGTACGCGCTCCAGGCGGAGCGTGCCGCCGATCAGCGCGGCGCCCGGTCCTCCAGCGCGGTCCGCCATGCCGGTGGCCGTCCCTCACTCGCAGGCTCCGCGCGCCGACCGCCGCGGGCGAAGAAGTCGGCGAGCGGCAGGATCGCCGCGCCGACCGTCACGGCGTCCGGACCGAGCCTGCCGAGGTCGATGGAGACCCGCTCGGCCGGATAGCGCAGGGCGTACGACGTCGCGTACCGGCGCACCGCGGGCAGGAACCGGGAGCCGAGCTGAAGACCCGCCCAGCCGCCGATCAGGATCCGCTCGGGCTGGAAGAGGTTGATCAGGTCCGACAAGCCCGCGCCCAGGTACTCGGCGGTCTCCTCCAGCACGGCGAGCGCGACGGGGTCGGCGTCGGTAGCCTCCGGGGGGTAGGCCGCGGCCAGCAGTGCCGTCAGAGCGGTCTCCTCGTCGACGTCCTCAGGCGGCAGCCCACCCTGCTCGCGCCAGCGGTCGAGGAGGGCCTCCGCCCCCGCGTACGCCTCCAGGCAGCCGAGCGCGCCGCAGCGGCACCGACGCCCCCTGACCCGTACGGTCAGGTGGCCCCACTCCACGGCCCGGCCGCTGCCCACCTCCTCGGTGACGAGGCAGGCACCGACGCCGGAACCGAAGAGGATCACGACCGCGCTGGTGGCGCCGCGTCCGGCGCCGAACCACATCTCGGCCTGGCCGAGGGTCCGGGCTCCGTTGTCGATGAAGTAGGGCACGGAGTCCGGAAGCCGGCACGTGGAACGGAGCAGGGATTCGACCGGGACGGCATCCCAGCCGATGGTCTGGCCGTGCACGACGGCGCCCCGGTCCGGCGTGCGGGCCACTATGCCGGGGACGCCGATGCCCACGCCGAGAAGCCGTTCCGCGGAGATGTCCGCCGCGGCCAGGACTTCCGCGATGCCGTCGCGGATGTGACCGACGACCACCTCGACGTCGTATCGCTGGTGCTCCAGCGGGCGTTCGGTGCGGGCGAGTTCCGTGAGGGTCAGGTCGAACAGCTCGACGCGGACGCGGGTCTCGCCCACGTCGACACCGATCATGTGGCCGCTGGTGGGCGCGACCCGCAGCAGGGTGCGCGGCCGACCGCCGTCGGAGTCCACACTGCCGGCCTCCTCCACCAGCCCGTCGGCAACCAGCTCGGCGACCACGTTGCTGATGGAACCGGAGCTCAGACCGGTCGCCGGGCCCAGCTCGAAGCGGCTCATCGGGCCGTCGAAGTACAGCCGCTGCAGCACCTCGGCGCGATTTCCCCGGCGCAGGTCGCGCACCGTGCGCCCGTTCCGCCCCGCCATGTGGCTCCTTCCGACCCTGCCCGACCTGCACGATACCGCTGCGCCACCGCCTGACGCGCGTTCCTCTTAGTCTTAAATCAGACCCTAATTTAAGACATGAGTACGGGCCGTGCTCGGTGCGGGTGGAGAGTGCGGGTGCGGACAGGGCCTCCGGCGAGTCCGCCGAGGGGGCTTCGAGTCGCGGCGCAGCCGCCTCGCGCACCCGGACGTCCCACTCTGCCAGGTAAACCCTTGGCGACGTACTCCCTTTCCTGGCGGACCACGAGATCCCGCCGCGGAGACGTCGTCGACGTAATGGTCCTGCGCGATCCGCTCGTTCAGCCACCGCTGGGAGTCCTCGCCCGGCGTGCGCTCACCGTGCAGCGCCCGCAGGGTCCCGCGGGCGCCGGATGGCCGCGAAAGCCCTCGCCGCAGGGCCGACCGGTCGATCTCCCCGCCTGTCGAGCGGGTCGTGGAACCGGCCCCCCGCACATCCGCCTAATATCCGGCCGTGGCGACGACCTTTGAAGAACTCGTGGAGATGCAGCGCGCGGCGAACGATGCGGAGGCGAGGGCCGACGAGCTGCGCGAGAAATACGGCCCGCCCACTGCCACTACATGGACCAAGCAGCAGGCCGACCTGTACGAGACCGCCCTGCGCGCCTGGCGGGACCTCGACCGCGACCTTCAGATCGAGATCACCGAGTACGCGAAGGAGCACGGCAGGCCGCGGACCGAGGTCGAGGCCGAGGTGAGGGCACGGGCGGAGGAACCGGCCCAGTGACCGTAGTCGGCCGGTTCCCCGGCGCGCCGTTCCGTCACAGACCGCCGAGGTCCATCCGCCAGTCGTTGGACCTGATCCAGTGCCCCTTGGGGTACTCGACCGCGACCGGTCCGAGCAGCTCGAATCCGGCCTTCCGGCAGACCGCGTTCGACGCACCGTTGTCCACGCTGGGAAACGCGTGCACGTACCGGTGCTTCCGGATGGTTCTGGCCGCTTCGGCGACCGCCCGGGCGGCCTGCGCGGCGAGGCTTCGTCCCTGGAATTCGGGGAGCACGCCCCACCCGGCCTCCCACACCGTCGTGTCCCGCCATGCCCGCTCCCAGAAGCCCGTGGAGCCCACCGTCTCGCCGGTTTCCGCCAGCGTGACCCGGTACATCTGCCCGGCATCCGGGGCGAGATAGCGCCGGTGGCGTGCCAGGAGCTGTTCCTCGGTCTCGGGACCGCCCAAGTGCTCGGTCATATCGGCGCTGTTGGTCCTTTGCAGCAACCAGAAGTCGCCTTCCGCCCAGGGTTCCAGCCTCACCTGCCGTGCGTCCGTGGTGTCCATGGCGCCCACCCTAGAGCGGGGGTCCGTCAACGACCGGGCCGCGCGCCTATGCCCTGCGCGTGCTTGCTCCCGGCGTGCTGCCGCCGGAAGCGGCCGACCGCTGAGCCGACGGCACGGGCAGGCCCGGTCCGCCGTCGGTAACGCTTCCGACTCCACCGCCCACGGACTCCGCCGTCCGTGGCGCCTGCGCCGACCCCGCGCCCCACGCCGTCCCGGCGCCTTCCGGCGCCCCGAAGCGTGCCAGGCAGTGCCACACCATCTTCAGGTCCTGTATGTCGTACCGCCCCGTGCGCGCGGCATCACCGATGATCCGCGGGTCGAGGTGTCCGTTCTCCGCGATGCGTGCGCCCAACTCGACGTATTCCGCACCGCGGTAGTCCGTGTGGCGGCGCAAAACGGCGACGGAGAGCCGGTAACCGGGGTGCCATTCGACCGGGCACGGCAGTCGGCGGGCGGCAGCCTCGACCGGTGTGCCGCGGTAGCTCGCGTCCAGGACCAGCGCCTCCATGTCCCGCTTCAGGAGGACGGGGCCGTGCACCTGGGCCTCGATGTAGTCGTTGAGAGCGTCCTGGTGGTCGGCCTCTGCCAGTTCGATGAGGTTCATTCCGGCGGCCACCCCGAAGTGGGAGGGCTCGGCCGCGCTGTCCGGGTAGCAGAACGTGGCCCTCTCCAGCGCGGCGGCGGTGAGCCGGAAGTGGGAGGAGCCGAACCGCGGTGCCGCGCCGACGACTTGACGGCGGAAGTTGAGCGCGCCGTACACCGGTCGCTCGTGGGCGGGGGCGCTGTCGTACGCCCCGCCGAAGATCCGGCTCTCCCAGCGCCAGCGGTCGCCGCCCGGGTGTGCCGTCAGACCGCCGTTGCTGGTTCCGGTGACGAACTGCGACCGGTAGGCGCCGTCCTCGGCCAGTGCCTGAAGGATCGGCCGTCCGTCCGTGAGGCGGTCGGGGTGGAAGTTCAGCGTCAGCCGCAGGCTGCGGCTCACCTCAGGGCCCGAGGAACGGAGCGCGACATGGCGCAGGGCATGCCCGGCCGCCACGTGCATTCCGCCGTCGCGCGCGAAATCCATTGGCCCTCCCCGATGAGGCTGGATAGCTTAGCCAAAAACCTAGTGCTCCTAGGTTTCGTTTCGTACCGGCCCCAGGAGGACTCCTCATGAGATCACTCACCGAACAGGAGATCCGCAACTCATTTGTCAACTGCTCGAAGGGTGAGGCCAAGCGCCTGTCGATCCCCCGCGACCTCGGTGAACGCCCCTGGGACGACCTCGACTTCCTGGGGTGGCGCGACCCCGGGGCACTCGATCGCAGTTATCTGGTCACCGAACACGCCGACCGGCTCGTCGGTGTCACGCTGCGCTTTCCGTCGTCGCAGCGTGGATTCCTGCACCGGAGCATGTGCTCGCTGTGTCTGACCACCCACCCGGGCAACGGCGTCTGCCTGATGACCGCTCGCAAGGCGGGCACGGCGGGGCGGGAGGGCAACTCGGTGGGTATCTACATGTGCACCGATCTCGCGTGTTCCCTGTACGTACGCGGCAAGAAGGTGCCCGAGGCCGGGGGCCGCTTCGAGGAGACCCTCAGCACGCAGGAGCAGATCGCCCGGACGGTGGGCAACCTGTCCTCCTTCCTCGACAAGCTGTACGCCTGACGCTTCCGGTGGATCAGTCGCCGTCCGCGGCGAGCACGGTCTTGCCCCGGTGGTCCCGCCCCTCCAGGCGCTCGTGGGCCTCGCGCGCCAGCTCCAGCGGAAGCACACCGTCTCGACGGGTACGCGACAGGTGCCCGCCGCCCCCCGCTCGGCCGGCTCAGGGAGGTCCGGGCGCGGGTCGTAACCGTGGATCTGCAGGTCGGTGAGCTGGAAGCCGAGGATGGAGACGTCGCGCATGTCGATCGTGCTCGGCTCCAGGGCGACGTGGGCGAGGGCGACGACCCTTCAGCCGCGTCCGACCTCGCGAAGGCCGCGGGCGAAGGCAGAACCGCCGACGGTGTCGAGAACCACGTAGGCGCCGCGCGCCGTCCGTCAGTCGCAGCACCTCGTCGATGCCGTTCTCCTGGCAGGCGGCCCCCTGCTGAAGGGGTCATCAAGGGGTGCGAGAACCCCGACTGCTCGCTGCTGTTCCCGGACGACTCCCAGGCCCGCCGTCGCCGCTGGTGCTCGATGGACCGCTGCGGCAACCTCGCGAAGGTCGCCGGCCACCGCTCCCGCGGCCGGGCCGAGTCGACCACCGGGGCGACCACGTGGTCGTGGAAGCGGACCGGGGCTCACCCGGGGGCTGCGGTTGTCCCGGGCAAGGCGCGTACGCGGTCTCCGTATGCACGGATACGTTCGTTGCCTGTGTGGAGCGGGAAGGGCCTTAGGGATGCGAGATGTACGTGATGCCTGGGCGAAGACCAGTGCCCGGATCGTGAAGTTGCGCCAGAATCCCGATGTCGTCCAGGCGGTGCGTTCGACCGCCGCCGCGACCATCGCCTACGTGGTCGCTGTTCACCTGAGTCCGGAGCCGGCCCCGCTCACCGCGCCCCTGACGGCCCTCCTGGTCGTCCAGGTGACGCTCTACGCGACGATCACCAACAGTGTGCGCCGGGTGAACTCCGTGGTGGCCGGTGTCGTCATCGCCATCGGCTTCAGCATCCTGGTCGGCCTGACCTGGTGGAGCCTGGCCCTGATCATTCTCGCCTCATTGGCCGTCGGGCATCTCGTACGGGTCAGCGAGTATGTGCCCGAGGTGGCGATCAGCGCCATGCTGGTCCTCGGGGTGACCCAGGTGGGCAGTACGGCCTGGGCGCGGGTCCTGGAGACACTGATCGGCGCGGTGGTGGGCCTCGGTACCAACCTGTTCTTCGCTCCCCCGGTGTGGGTGAGCGCCGCCGGGGAGTCCATCGAGGGGCTGGCGCGGCGCGTGCGCCAGTTGATGCTGCGTATCGCGGAGGAGGCCGCGGGCCGTACTCCGGCCGCGCAGGCCACCGCACGACTCTACGAGGCACGCCGGCTCGACCACGAGATCGTGCTGGTGGACGCGGCACTGCGGCAGGCCGAGGACAGTCTGAAACTCAACCCCAGGGTCCGCGAGGGTCTCCTCCACCGCATCGTGTTGCGCACCGGTCTCGACACGCTGGAGATCGTCACGGTGGTCCTGCGGGTGATCGCCCGTACCCTCGCCGACCTGGCGAAGGAACGGGAGCCCGAGCCGCTGTTCGAGACGGAGATCGGGCAGACGCTGGAGCGGCTGCTGTCGGAGGTCGGCGACGCCGTGGTCAGCTTCGCCGTGCTGGTCACCACCGACGTGAGCCGCAGCGCCGAGTCCGCGGAGGCCCGGCTCGCCGAGGAGCTGATCACGGCGGGCGCGACCCGCGACAAGCTGGCCCAGCTGCTGCTGGAGGAGGTACAGCGGGACACTCGTCAGTGGCAGTTCCACGGTGCCGTCCTGACCGAGGTCAACCGCATCCTGGACGAGCTGGACACGGAGCACCGCACCCGCCGCCTGCTGGAGGAACTGGACCGCGGCACACGGGAGCAGCGCGAGCGCAACCCGCGCCTGACGAGGCTGTGGGAGCGTGCGCGCACCCCCCGCATCGACCGGCTGCGCGGTCTTCTCCCGGGCCGGAACCGTCCGGGCCCGCCCTGGCGTTCCAAGTGAGGAGGGACGATTCGGACGGGAAAGGGGCGGGCGCATGGGCGCGGCGCGGATCGACGGGAACTCTTTACTGCTGCCGGGGGGCGTACAGGTCCGTTTCATGCGAACGCTGCGGCTGCCGGAGACGGGCACGCACCCGCTGCCACCGGGCCTCGGCGAGTTCCCCGTCCGCCGGGTCGAGGACTACGCGCAGACGGTGCCCGCCGAGTGGCGGGGGCGCGGCGGCGTGATGCTGCCCGTGTATCTGCGCGAGGCCATGTGGCTGAGCTTCGGCGCGTCGCAACCGGCCGCGCTGCAGGTGGGCGTGGGCAAGGTCTGCGCGGTCTCCGGCAGGCCCTGGAGCCCTCGCCTCAGCCGGGATCCGCAGAACTACGTGGTGCTCCCTCGCCAGCCGTGGCTCGACGGGATCAATTCGGGCAAGGGGACGGTCCGCCAGTTCGTGGCGGTGCCGCTCGGTCTCGGTGCCACGGTCGAGGGCCAGGTCACCGGCGAGGAGGTGTGGGGCGGTGTCCAGCTGCAGACCTTCCCGCTCCAGGAGGGGCCGCTCGCCCGGTGGCGGGCGGAGGAGCGGCGCAAGCGGGAGCGGACCCGGGGGACCGGGATCGCCCTGTCGGCGGCAACGGGAGCCTCCGGTATGGCTCCGCCCTCCCCGGGCGCCCTGCCCGCGGCTCCCGCCATGGCCGCTCCGGGCGGCGCACCTCACAGCGCCCCCGCCATGGGGCTCGGCGTCGGCGGTCGATGCGGCAGGAGGTCTACGAGGACGACTGGCCGGTCGGCAGCTGGGCCGAGGAGCCGGCCGGACGGGTGTTCGTGCATCTCGTGACGCCCCCGGAGTGGCGCCACATCACAGGCGGGGCTCCCCCGCCGTCTCCGGTGGACCGTGCGGCGTACACGCGGGCGGGCCTGCCCTGGTTCGACTACTACGACCAGGACGGCGAGGACCTCGCGCCCACGGATACGCTCGGCCAGGTCAAGCCGGTCGGCGACTGGCTCGGGGACGACCACGAGCCGTGGCAGCAGCCCTCCCCGCACCAGGTGAAGCCGCTCGGCGACGCGCCGGGCACGCCGGTCGAGGACGGCGACTGGTGATCGAGTGCGTTGCATTTTGCGCAACGCAGGTTGCTCGTTTTGGACTTGAAGACCGGTAGGCGCCATGGTGGCTGTCACAGCTGAGGCCATCGACTCTCGGGGTGCGGGATGGACAGGGGTGCGGTACCGGCGCGGGGTTCGCTCGGCGGCGGATGGAGCAGACGCCGTTTCCTCGGCGCCGCGACGGCCGCCACCGCGGTCGCGACGATCCCGGCACCGGTCGCTCCCCACCAGCCGCCGGCCGGACCGCAGGAGAAGCCGGCCGAAACTGCCGCACCGCCGGGCCGCCCCGTTGGTCCCCGCCCGCTCTACCTCGGCACGTACACCTCCGCCGAGGGCGGCGGCCAGGGCATCGGCCTCGCGACGTACGACCCGGGGACCGGCCGGATCACCGGCACCGGGACGGTGACCGGGGTGGCCGACCCGTCGTACCTCGCGGTGCATCCGGACGGACACACGCTCTACGCCGTCGACGAGCGGCGGGACGGCCAAGTGACGGCCGTACGTCTGCCCGGGCACGAGATCCTCGGCACCCGCAGCACCGGCGGAGCGGGGCCCTGTCATCTGTCGGTGCACCCGAGCGGCCGCTGGCTGCTCAGTGCCAACTACCTGTCGGGCAGCGTGGCCGTGCATCCCGTCGAGCCCTCGGGTGCGCTCGGCGAGCGCACCGATCTCGTCACGCACTCCAGCCCGCCGCCCGGTCCCGGTCAGCAGGGGCCGCACGCCCACCAGTTCATCACGAGCCCCGACGGCGGGCACGTGCTCGCCGTGGACCTGGGCACGGACACCGTCTACACCTACCGCCTCGACCCGTCCGGGGGGACGCTCACCGAGGTGTCCCAGGCGCACACCCGGCCGGGAGCCGGCCCGCGCCATCTCACGTTCCACCCGGGCGGCCGCTTCGCCTATCTGGCCAACGAGGTCGACAACACGGCCGTCGTCTGCGCCTACGACCCGGTGAGCGGGTGCCTGACCCCGGGCGAGCCGCAGTCCACGGGCACCGGTGAGGTCACGAGCTATCCGGCGCAGTTCGTGGTGACGGCGGACGGGGCGTACGCGTATCTCGCCAACCGAGGCCACAACAGTCTGACCCGGTACGCGGTCGAGGCGGGCGGTGCCGGACTGCGCCTGCTGGACACGGTGCCGGTGGGCGGGGACTTCCCCCGTCATATCGCGTTCTCCCCGGACGGCCGGCTGTTGTTCGCGGCGAACCAGCGGTCGGGCACGGTCAGCGTCTTCCACGTCGACCGCGCGAGCGGCGAACTCCGGCTCACGGGCGAGCCGTTCGCCTCACCGGTCGCCGTCTGTGCGCTGCCGCTGTAGGGCGCGGGGGCAGGCGGCCCGGGCGGCCTGCGTGAGCAGTACGTGCATGCGTTCGGTCAGCTGTGCGACGCCGTCGGCGGGCTGGTGGAACGTCAGGAGATGACACCCAACAGCGCGCGGGCGCACAGGTCGCGCACCTGCTCCCGGGACAGGTCGGCGCCCCGCAGCCATTCGAGACAGACAGCGGTGGTGAAGGCCAGCCAGCCGCGCACGGCGATCCGCAGGTCGGGCCGCTCGTCCGGCGACCGGCCGAACTCGGGGTCCCCCGCGAGCGCCGCCATGATCTGCCGCTCCTGGGCCGCCAGCGACCGCTGGTAGACCTTCCGCACGGCCTGGTCCCCCGCCGCGTCGGCGCGGTGGAAGGCACGGAAGCCGTGCGCGTGTTCCTCGACATACGACAGGAAGGTGTCGAGGCCCGCGACGAGCTGCTCGCGCAGCGGAACCCCGGGGAGGGCCGCCGTCATCCGCAGCATCCGCCCGCTCTCCCGCTCCACGACCGCGGCGAAGAAGTCCCGCTTGGTGGGGAAGTAGTGGTACAGCAGTCCACGCGAGACGCCGGCGATCTCGGCGACCTGCTCGATCCACACGTCGTCGTACGGGTTCTCCGAGAACAGCCGCGCCCCGACCGCGAGGAGCTGCTCCCTGCGCTCCTCGGTGCTGAGCCGACGGCGTGTGCGCTCCGGCTGGTTGGCGGCCATGTCGGCACTTTACTTGACGCCGGTTCAACAGCGGGACGACACTGAACCAACTATTGAACCCACGTACAACACGCACGCGGGACTGCTCGACGTGTCGCTGCATCAAGGGAGGTGACTCCACCCGCGCGTAAACGCGCGGGCTTCCTGTGTCGGTGGCTAGGCCACGTCGCAGAGGGCCAGCCCGGCCCTGTTGAGGACGTTCGTC
>NZ_JBVHHL010000035.1:0-79115 GCF_055561075.1 Streptomyces sp. NPDC022910 | reverse complement strand
CCCCCCGAGATCTACTGCCCAACCGGGGAGAAACGCTGTCCACCAGCGGGGAGATTAACTGTCCGCCAGTGGGGAGTTCCTACTGTCCCTTGACACCCTGGCGCCAGAGCACCACGGCTGATGCTGTCTCCAGCCTTCCGATGGTCAGTCGCTACTGGCCGTTCGATCCTCCTCACGGGCCTTTCGGTTGCTCAGGCGAAATCAGTTGGCGGGCTTGCCGAACCAGCGGGAGAGGTGGTCGTCCAGGTCCTGCTGATCCTCGCCGATCCAGGCGACGTGGCCGTCGGGGCGTAGCAGGACGCACGGAACATCCAGTACCGCAGTGGGATCCGCGAGGTGATCGACCCGGTCTGACCAGCCGCCGACGGTCAGGCGTTCGGTGCGGTCCAGCAGCAGGCCGCGACCGCGAAGCAGCAGACCGTAGAGGTGGCCCTTTTTCACGTCGATGTCGCGCAGGCGGCGGCCGAGCAGGTCGGGGTCTTCGCCGAAGTCGTAGCGGATGCCGATCGCGGTGATCTTCTCGATCAGATAGCGGTTCACCTCGTCGAAGTCCATCAGTTCGGTGAGCAGCCTGCGCACGGCCTGCGGGCCCGGTTCGGTGGAGTGCAGTTCCATCTGGGCGCGGGTGTTGTCCAGCACGTCCTCGGCGACCGGATGACGTTCGGCCTGGTAGGTGTCCAGCAGTGTTTTTGGCGCCCAGCCGCGGATCTGTGCGGCCAGTTTCCAGCCGAGGTTGAATGCGTCCTGAACGCCCAGGTTGAGGCCCTGCCCGCCGGTGGGTGGATGGATGTGTGCCGCATCGCCGGCCAGCAGCACCCGCCCGACCCGATAGCGTTCGGCCAGCCGGGTGGCATCCCCGAAGCGGGACAACCAGCGCGGCGAGTGCACGCCGAAATCGGTTCCGGCGATGGTGCGCAGCTGTTGTTTGAAATCCTCGAGGGTGGGCGGTTCCGCGCGATCGCTGACTCCCGCGGCGGGGACTACGACGCTATAGACCCCTGCACCGAAGGGCCGGAGCCAGAATCGCTGATGGGTCTCGCGGATTTCGGTCACCTTGGCGGCGATCTCCTCCTGCGGCACGCCCACTTCCATCTCGCCCATCAGCGTCTCGGTCCGCGAGGGCTCGCCGGGGAAGCCGACGCCGAGCAGTTTGCGCACCGTACTGCGCCCGCCGTCACAGCCGACGAGATAGCGCGAACGCAGCTGTTCGCCGTCGGCCAACTCGACGGTCACACCCTCGTCGTCCTGCTCGAAACCGGCCACCGCGCAACCGCGCCGGACCTGCGCACCCAGTTGGGTCGCATGTTCTTCGAGCAGGTGAACGATGACCGGCTGTGGGATGCCCAGCAGATAGGCGTGCGCCGAATCCAACTCCTGGGGCGCGGGTTTGTTGATGGCGGCGAAGAATCCGCCGGCCGGACGCTGTCTTCCGTGTTCGCGAATCCGATCCAGCAGTCCGCGCATGGCCATCAGCTCGAGACTGCGAATGTGCAGACCGACGATGCGGACGAACGACACGGGCTCGGTTTCCTTCTCCAGAACGAGTACCCGCACGTCGTGCAGCCGCAGTTCGGCGGCCAGCATCGCGCCAGTCGGCCCGCACCCGGCAATGATCACGTCGAACATGAGGGGCGCGCGATCGGCGCCGGAGGCCGAGGACCGGAGTCCGGGGACGTCGCCCACGGTGAAGTCGCGCTCGACCGTATCGTTCGACGACGGCTCGGCGGTGAACTGCGGAGAGTCCATAGGTGTTGCCTTTCGGGAGTGCCTTGTTGTGGAGGCGCTCCCGGCGACACCTACGTCAATCGCCGGCCGTGACGGGAAGGGGGAGCACCCACGTCGATACTGCGTTCATGGGTCTCACCTCCTCGGGCGGTGTCACGGTCCACTGCAAGCTACAAGCCCGAGTATCACCCCGTCCAATCCTTTCCCAGCCACGTGACCACGACTCCGAACGACTCCGAACGGGCCCGAGCGGTTGCAGGGCGAATCCGGCGTGGCGGCCCGGCTGGTCCCGGTCACGGTCGACGATCTGATCCTGGCCGCCCCGAGGTGGACCGGATCTCGGAACACGCTGCGGGCTGGAACCGGAGGCGCTCGACGAGCGCGAGCGGCTGCGCGAGGCCCACGAGCAGGGTGACCGGCCGCCCCGCGCGGCTGCTTTGCACCGTGGGTCAAAGACAGGGGACCGGGGCCACGTACGGCGCTCCACCTCGACCACCGCACAGACGGGCCGGCTCGCCGACTCCGTAGACTTCCTCGCGGGCGCTCGCTCCGGCCGCCGCTGGGCGCGCCCCATCGTCATGGAGTCGATCCTGCGCGGCGCGATGGGCCGCATCAGCGGCTACCAGCGCCGCACCGCGTGGCCCTGGGCCCAACGGTCGTTCCTGGTCAGCCTTTTGACTGTCCGTCCGCCTCGGTCGCGGAGGGGCTCGTCTGCGAGGCGGCGTCATCAGGAGTGCGCTCCGCCGCGCCGGGCGTGCGCAGCAGCTTCGCGCCGTCCCGCACGCGTTCCAGGGGCTTGGCCAGGGCACGCAAGGAGAAACCTTCTCTCTTGCGCGGCTCCTGCCGTGGTGATGGCAGCGTGCCGAAGGACTCCCGGTAGGCCGCCAGCGCGTCATTGGCGAGTTCGGCCGCCTCCCGGTAGAGGTCGCGCGACTTCGTCATGGCGTCGAGTGCCTCGGCGTAGGCGGCGACCTGACGGCGCGCCAGGGCCAGTTCCTCCTCCATGGTCGTCAGGTGCCATTGCTTGCGCAGCGCCGACAGCGCTTCCTCGGCTCCGTGGGGCAGAGGTAGGGGCAGTTCGGCGTGGCGTCGCACGGTGTCGATGAGATCCGTGGGCAGCGAACCGTCGAGGAACACCGAGCGCACGCTGAAGTGGTTGTGGTCGACACCGGGGCCGGTCGGCGCAGCGGGGAGTACCACGGCGCCACCGCGGGGCATCCGCACTCCGAGGTCGTAGAGCGCCCAGTTGACCACCTGGAACTGCTCGGGGGCGGCCCGGTGCTCCACGACGCGGTGTCGCAGGCTGGGCGGCAGCAGGGGCGCCAGCGGGCGCCGTCCGCGCTCGCCGGGGGTCATCGCCTCGTGGACGACCACATGGATGCTCCACGTGCGGCGCGCGCACTCCTTGAGCAGGCGCCGAAGCGCCCGGTCGTCCGCAGGCAGCGGGTTGATCTCCCGGAAGCGGAGTCCGGGAACCACGTCATGGTCCCAGGGGGCGTCCGCGTCCTCGGGCCAGAAGACGGTGGCGGGTGAGGGCCAGTCGAGGTCCCAGGGTCGGTCCGCCTCGGCCACCAGCACCCAGTCCTGCGCCTCGTCGTTGCCGTGAGTCGCCCCGACGTCCAGGCGGGCCCGTACGACGACGTCGTCGGCGACCAGCCAGCGGGCTTCGAAGGCGCGGCCGGCCGCGTCGTCGGTGGCGTGGGCGTGGCCGTCGAACTCGAGGTGGTCCTGGATGACCGCGGCGCTTTTCAGCTCCCGCAGGCGGCGGCGGACGGTGTCCTCGGCACCCGGGCCGAGGTGTCGCCCGCGTGCCAGCCACACGGTGTCGGGAGCCGTGGCACGGGCGGTGGGGGACTTTGCCATGGGTCACTCTGTGGGGACGAGAACGGGGGAGCGCCTCCCAGTATGGTCCGCGCACGGCACGGGACCGGAGGCGAGGTCGGTCAAGATCGCTTGTCCCACCGTATTCCCCGTTGCCGGGTGGTTGCACACCGCATCGACGGAAGAAGCCCCGGTCGCCACGACCTCCGACCCGAACGGCCGACCGGCGGACGCCGGTCCCGCAACACTCCTCACAGGGCTATCGGTCTCCCTTGATCAGCTCACGCGTGGATCGATCGTTGAATCAAGCGATTCAGCTGTCCAACGTTGATTCAACACTTATTTCCGTCGTACAGTCCCCGTCATCACGTGTTGCCGGAAGTGGGGTACATCATGGACCGCGCCCGACTGCGCCAGCTCCTCGCCCGTGAGAGAGCCGAGGCCGAGCGACAGAACCCCCGTTCGAGGGCTGCCTACGAACGCGCCGACCACCTCTTCGGCCGGGTGCCGATGACCTGGATGAACAAGACCGCGGGCGCCTTCCCCCGCTATCTGGCAGCCGCCGCCGGCGCCCGTGTCACCGACATAGACGGCCACGAGTACATCGACTTCTGCCTCGGCGACACCGGCGCGATGGCCGGGCACTCCCCGGACGCGGTCGCCGCGGCCGTGCAGCGTCGATTCGCCGAGCTGGGCGGTGCGACGGCGATGCTGCCCACGGAGGACGCCGAGTGGGTCGGCGCGGAGCTGACCCGCCGTTTCGGGTTGACGCGGTGGAGCTTCTCGCTGACCGCGACCGACGCCAACCGGTGGGCGATCCGGCTCGCCCGAGCGGTCACCGGCCGTCCGAAGATCCTCGTGAACAGCTACAGCTACCACGGCAGCGTCGACGAGTCGCTCATCGTGGTGGGCCCCGACGGGCGCGGCACCGCCCGGCCCGGCAACGTCGGCGCGCCCTGCGACATCACCCTGACCAGCCGGGTCGCCGAGTTCAACGACCTCGACCAGCTCGAACGCGAGCTCGCGCACGGTGATGTGGCGGCCGTCCTGATGGAGCCCGCGCTCACGGCATCGTGCTGCCCGAGCCGGGCTACCTCGAGGGTGTGCGCGAGCTGACCCGGCGGTCCGGCACCCTGCTCATCAACGACGAGACGCACACCTTCTCGGCCGGGCCGGGCGGATGCACCGCCGCCTGGGGCCTGGAACCGGACATGCTGACCATCGGCAAGGCGATCGGCGGCGGCATTCCCGCGGGTGCCTACGGACTGTCCGCGCAGCTGGCGCAGCAGTTGCTGGACCGCGAGGACCTGGACCTCGTCGACATGGGCGGCGTCGGCGGCACCCTGGCCGGCAACGCGCTGTCGGTCGCCGCGACCCGTGCGACCCTCGAACACGTCCTCACCGACGAGGCGTTCGTCAGGATGGACGAGCTGTCGCAGCGGTTCGAAGCGGGCGTGCGGGCCGGTATCGAGCGGTGGAGCCTGCCCTGGTCGGTCAGCCGGCTCGGCGCCCGCACGGAATACCGCTTCGCCAACCCGGCCCCGCGCACCGGTACGCAGTCCGCGGCCGCCTCCGACACCGGGCTCGAGGACTATCTCCACCTCTACCTGGCCAACCGGGGCCTGCTGCTCACCCCGTTCCACAACATGGCCTTGATGTGCCCGGTGACCACCGACAAGGACGTCGACACCCACACCGAGGTCTTCGACGCCGCCCTGTCCGAGCTGGTCGGCTGATCCATATCGGTAGGCTGGGCACAGATCGCCGGGGAGGACAGCGTGGACGAGATCGACCGGAACATTCTGCGCGAGCTGCAGACCGACGGCCGCATCGCCTACGCCGACCTGGGGCCCAGGGTCGGCCTCTCCGCCTCCGCGGCCCGTCAGCGTCTGCAAAGGCTCATCGACTCCAAGGTCGTCCAGGTGGTCGGGGTCACCGACCCGATGCGGATGGGCGGCCAGGCGATGGCCCTGCTCGGCGTCACCGTCGACGGCGACCCGCGGGCCGTCGCCGACGAGTTGGCCGGCCACCAGGAAGTGGTCTACTCGGTGCTGACGTCGGGAGGGTTCGACCTGTTCGTGGAGGTCGTCTGCGCCGGGCCCCGTGAACTGCTCGACTTCGTCAACGACGTGGTCCGGGCGGCGGACGGCGTCGAGCGGGTCCAGTCGTTCCCCTACTTCGGCATCCACACCCATCGGTTCCTCTGGAACGTGGGATAGCGAGAGGCAGGCGACGCACTCGGTTCCAAGCGTCGAGATCGGGCCAAAGTGTGCTCCTGCGAGGGGAGTTGTGCATGGCCCGCCGGTGACGGGGCACTCGGCTCGAAAATCGAGAGAGAGGCCTGGCTGTGCTCGTTCCGGATCCGAAGGTCGTCAGAGGGCTGCTGACCCGGTATGCGTCCCTGCAGATCGCGCTCGCCGACAGGGAGACGCCCCTACGGGCGCGAGAGTTGCAGGACGTCAGCTACACGCTGTGCGTGATGATGGGAACCCGGAGCGTACGCGACGCCATAGCGGCCGCGGACGCGCTGCTCGTGGCGGAGAGCCCGAAGGGCGGAGCCCAGGAGCCGGACAGCGGGAACGGCCTGCCGGTGGCCGTCTGATGGCGCGACGACCGGCCCGGCCGGCACCGGTCCGGATTCACGGCGCCGGAGTGCGGCTCACTCCGGCGCCGTGAATCCGGACCGGGAGCTTCAGGGCAGCAGCTTGTCGAGCGCGGCGCGCCCCTCGGACGCGAGCTTGCGCTCGGCCCATGCCAGGGCCTTGGGGGTGATGTCCCTGCCCGAGGCGAGGACCAGGTCGTCCGGTGAGGCTTCCGGCGGAGCCACGTGCAGCAGCTCGTCCGGCGTGGCACGGTCATCGGACGGACGACGTGACGCATCGGGCTGTGGCGTCGGCATGATGTCTCCTATGCGAGTCGATCCGCAGTGGTGGCACCCGCAGATCGTCATGCGGGCCGGACACCACCCTTCTCCTCACCTTTCATCGTGATGGCGCCGCGCGCATCCCGAGAGACGGCGCAGCCGAGTTTCATGACTCGCCGTGATGTTGCGGTTACTTACTGTGCTGATGAGGAGTCACCTGGTGGCCTCGGTCAGGCGTCGTCTCGCCCGGCGCGCCCCCGACGGCGCAGCAGAAGCAGGCCGCCCGCGACAGCGGTGACGCCCGCCGCGGCGGTCCATACGAGCAGGTCCGAGAAGCCGGTGGCCGCGAGGTCGTCTCCCCGGCCGCCCTGCGGACTCGCCGAGGACGACTGCGCGCCGGATGCGGTACCGCCACGGGAGCCGGAGGCGGGCGTGGAAGACGCCGTCGCATCGGTGGATGTCACCCGGTCACGGGTGAACGTCAGGGTGCCGAAGCCGGGTTGGTCGTACCCGCCGCTGTTCGGACCGTAGTCGCCGCCGCCTCCCTCGGTTCCAGGCCAATTCGCAGACGGTGCCCATCGGGCCGACACCGAGCAGGGCATGTCCCTGGTCGCGGCCGGCCTCGGCCCACTCGGCGAGGCCGGCCGAGTACACCACCGGGACGGCGTGGCCGACCGAGCCCATTCCCTCACCGTGCTTGAAGTAGGAGACTGCCCGGTCCACCGAGTCACGGTCGTCGCAGAGGATGCCGACGGCCAGGACGCAGGCCATCACCGTCAGGTCCCAGTTGGCCCAGTAATGGGTGACGTAGGCGCCGTTGTGGCGGGCGAGGAAGTCCGAGCTGAGCGGCAGGAAGACGGTGCGCATCATCTTCTGGAAGCGTGCCAGTTCGAAGCCGTCGCGGTCACGCACGAGTTCGGCGGCATTGGCGAACTGGTAGCCGTACAGGCCGGCCGCGAGGAACCGGTCGGCGGTGCCGTCCAGTTCGGTGAGCGTGGCCGACCAGGCGTTGAGGATGGCGACGGCCGTGTCCGCGTGCGCGGCGTCGCCGGTGATGTGCCAGCGCAGGGCGTTCTGGTAGGCGGCGTGGATGTCGTTGTACAGGGCCGTGTAGTTCTCGGGCGTGCCGGACCCCCGGTAGACGGCCGCCGCCGGGCGCGCGGTCCAGGTGCTCTGCGCGTGCGGGTTGGCGGTCAGCCGGGCGAACCCGGCCTTGTAGGGGGCGGCGCCCGCTTTCACCTCCGCCGCCATGCGGTCGAGGTCGGCCCGGGTGTGCAGCAGCCCGGGGTGTGCGAAGGCCGTGCCCGTCGCCGATGCCTCGCCCGTGGGCGCGGTGGCGGAGAGGGCGGCCGCGCCCGCGGCCGTACCGGCGATCTTGAGCATGCTCCGGCGGCTGATCTGTGCTCTCACGTGCTTCGGTCCTCGGTCTCGTGGGGTGTTGCGATGTGGACGACTTCGCACAGGAGACGGACCGAGGGGCGGCCGATAACAGAAAAAGTGGCGTCGGCCCGCTGGATGTGGCGCAGCACCCGAAGGTACGAGGCACCCGTGCTCCACGTACGGGCCATCGCTGTATTTGCCGAACTTCATGCGGCGTAGGGTGGGCGTATGGACATGGACGCACTGGACCGCGCCCTGCTGCGGGAGTTGCAGGACGACGCACGGCAGACGAACCGGGATCTGGCCGCCAAGACGGGGGTGTCCCCGTCCACCTCGCTGGAGCGGGTGCGCCTGCTGCGGGAGCGGGGTGTGATCACCGGTTACCACGCGGCCGTGGACCTGGAGGCGGTGGGCCGTCCGGTCCAGGCCCTCATCTCGGTCCGCATCCGCCCGCCGGCCCGTCCGGTCATCGAGGGGTTCCGCGAATGGGTCGCGGAACTGCCGGAGACCATCGGTCTGTTCGTCACATCGGGAGCGCACGATTTCCTCATCCACATCGCCGTCCCGGACGTCAACGGCGTCTACGCCTTCGTCATCGACCGTCTGACCGAACGCCGCGAGGTCGCCGACGTGCAGACCACCATGGCGTACGAGCACGTCCAGTCCCGCCGTATCGAACCCGCCGCCGAACGCCCGCGCGACCGCCGTAGGGGCCGCTGACGGGCGGAGAACCCGCCCCCGCACATTCGTCCCCATGCCGCGCGGATCGTCGCACGAAGTACACCGTGACGGACCTGTAGGGCTGCTCTGTCGAGGAAAGTTCGCCAGTTCTTTTATATGGACACGCATCTGCCTAAGCTCCCGCTGCAAGACCACAGAAATGCACAGGAGACCGGGAAATGTCCGACGAAGTCACACCCACCGCCTCCATCGGTTTCGCGCCCGAGGAGTTCGACCCGACCGTCTCGACCCGAGCCGCGCGCCTGAAGTGGGTCGTGGTCGTCGACCGCGACCTCCCGCCGGGCCGCGCCGTCAACGCGGCGATCTGCGCGGCGGCCGCGACACAGTCCGCCGTGACGGGCCTGCTCGGCGACGACGTCGCCGACGCCGAGGGCACCGTGCACCCGGGGCTGCCCTGGACGGGCTGTTCGGTCCTGGCCGCGGACTCGGCCGCGCTCCGTGCCATCCGTGCCAAGGCGGCGTCGTACGCCGACACCTTCGTCGCCGACATGCCGGCTGTGGCCCAGGAGACGCTGGTCTACGCGGATTACCGTGCCTCCCTGGGCAAGACCGCCGCCGAAGACATCGCCTACTGCGCCGTGAGTATCGTCGGCCCGCGCAACCGCGTCAGCAAGATCGTGGGAAAGCTCCCGCTGCTGCCCTGAGCCTGGATGCGTCGCACGCTCGGACTCCTGACGGCGGGTCGGGCGGGGCCACCGAGGGACAACCCTCGAATCGGCCTCCTGTGAATGACATGAACCAGTCAATGCTGGCACCCTGCCACCAGCCTTGATGCAGGCCGTGTCCGGTCGGCTCACGGTCGTGGTTCCCCGCACCGCTCAGCTCGTCCCGGACAGCACACCCCGTCTGCCCGGACTGTCACCGGCCGTAGGACTCGCGGCCGCAGCAGGAGGAGTTACGAGTGAGACGTAACCCCCGTCAGGCGACGGCGGCAGGCGCCCTGGTGGCGAACGCCTTCGCCGGGATCAACGTCGGCAGCCACATCACGCGGCCGTCCTCGGGCGTGACGGTCACCAACCCCGGCAGCCAGTCCTCCACCGTGGGCACCGCGGTGAGCCTGCAGATCTCGGCCTCCAGCACCAACAGTGGTGCGCTCACCTACAGCGCGAGCGGTCTGCCGACCGGCCTGTCGATCAACAGCTCGACCGGCGTCATCTCCGGCACCCCGACTGCGGCGGGAACCTACAGCACCACGGTGACGGTGACCGACAGCACAGGTGCCACCGGTACCGCCAGCTTCACCTGGCCGGTCGGCTCCTCCGGCGGCACCTGCTCCTCGGCGCAGTTGCTGGGCAACGCCGGCTTCGAGTCGGGCAACACCACCTGGACCGCCACGAGCGGGGTCATCACCAATGACAGCGGTGAGGCGGCGCACGGCGGTTCGTACAAGGCCTGGCTCGACGGGTACGGGTCCTCCCACGCCGACACGCTGTCCCAGTCGGTGACGATCCCGTCCGGCTGCAAGGCCACGTTCACCTTCTACCTGCACATCGACACGGCGGAGACCACCACCGGCACCCAGTACGACAAGCTGACGGTGACCGCCGGTTCGACCACGCTGGCGACGTACTCGAACCTCAACGCCGCCTCCGGCTACACCCAGAAGTCCTTCGACCTGTCCTCGTTCGCGGGGTCCACGGTCACCCTGAAGTTCAGCGGCGTGGAGGACTCCTCGCTGCAGACCAGCTTCGTCGTCGACGACACCGCCCTGACGACCGGCTGACATCCGCTCCGTCCGTGGGGACCGCCCGCCGGGTGGCCCCCACGGCGCTTTCGCTGCGGACACAGGCGGGGTACCGGTCGGTGCGTCAGGACACGACGTCGACCAGGGCCGCCAGCGCCGATGCGAGGCGGGTGAGCCCGGGACCCGCGGCCCCGCCCGGTTCGGTCATATAGGTGTCGCGGCGGATCTCCAGCATGAGGGCCGCGACCCGTGACTGCCTGCCGTAGAAATCCAAGGGCACGTACGCCCCGGAGAAGGGGCTGTCGACCTCCGTCCCCCCGAACTCCGCGAACACCTTGCGCGCCCGGTCGGCCAGCTCGGGCGGCGTGTGGAAGGCATCGGTCCCCAGGCAGACCGGCGGCCGGGGGCCGTCGCCGTGCAGTTCGTAGGGCAGGCGGGTGGTGGGATAGGAGTGGACGTCCAGGACGACGGCCCGCCCGGTGGCGGTCAGCCGGTCCGCCACCGCCGCCGCCATCGCCTGGGCATACGGGTGGAAGTAGCGCCGGAGCAGCGGCTGCGGATCGATGTCGGCGGGTCGTAGGGGCCCGTGGTGCGTGGTGCGGGTGTAGACGGCGCCCATTCCCACGGCGAGCATCTCCTCCCGTTCGTCGGGGAACCGCTCGGGGTCGACCACCAGCCGCGACAGCCGGTTGACGAACCGCCAGGGCGTGACCGTGGCGGACTCCGCGGCGAGCGCGGCCAGCGCTGCGGTGTGCGCGTCCGTAATGTGGTCCAGCTCGCGGTCGAGGGACGTGTCGTCGAGCAGAATGCCCGAGCGTACGTCGGACGGGATCTCGCGTGCGGAGTGCGGCACATGAAGAATCACGGGCGACTCATCGGCACCGGGCAGCAGTTCGAACGACGGGGCGGCGGGGGACACGGGGAGGGCTCCTTCCGGTGCGGTGACCAGGTGACCGTACCCCTGGCTGCCGGCAGCCGGGGCCATACCTTCCGCACTTCAGGACCGTGCTCCGGTCACCTGGTGAGGGCCGCACGAGCCACTGTCAGTGCCTGCTCGGCGTAGCCGCGGCCGAACAGCACCGCGTGGACGAGCAGCGGAAAGAGCTGGTGCAGCCCGAGGCGGTCCGTCCAGCCGTCCGCCAGAGGTGCCGCCTCCTGGTAGCCGTCCACCAGCCGGTCCAGGTGCGGGCAGCCGAAGAGATGGAGCATGGCCAGGTCGGTCTCCCGGTGCCCGCCGTGCGCGGCGGGGTCGATGAGCCAGGCGTGTCCGTCGGCGCCCCACAGAACGTTGCCGTTCCACAGATCGCCGTGCAGCCGGGCGGGCGGCTCGGCGGGACCGGCCAGTCCGGGCAAGCGCTCGCAGACGCGTTGGAACACGGCGGCCTCGGTGTGCCGCAGCGTGCCGTCGTCCACCGCGCGCCGCAGATACGGCAGCACCCGGTGCTCGGCATACCAGCACGGCCACTCGTCACCCGGGACGTTCCGCATGGGCGCGAGGCCGATGTACGCGTCCTCGGGGCCGTGCGGTGGCGGAGCGCCGAAGGCGGGCGCGCCGGTGGCGTGCAGGGCGGCCAGCTCCCGGCCGAAGCGGGTCGCCGCCCCGGCACTCGGCCGGCCCTGCGGGATGCGGTCGGTCACCAGCCAGCGCCCGTCGTGACCGTGCACAGCGGGGACCCGGACCGTACCCGCGTCCGCCAGCCATCGCAGCCCGGCCGCCTCGGCCCGCACCGCGTCCGGGTCCTCGCCACGCTTGACCATCACCACATGCTCTCCGGCGAGGGTGACTTCGGTGAGCGCCCCGGACAGTGGACGCTCACTCGTCACCGATCGGCCTGTGAACCGGGCCGCCGCGGGCCCCGGCCCTTCGGACATGGTCGGCACCTCGTCGTATCCCTCCGGACGGACAGAAGGAAGCCGGACGATACCGTACGAGGCCTCCGCGCAAGGCCGCACACGGCGAGGCCTGGGATACGCAGGGCGGTCGATGGTGCGAAAGCGCGGGTCGGGGCGAGTGGGGGTGGCCCGGAGGGGAACTCGTGAGTCGCTGTGTGCGCGAAGATTCTGCTGACCGGGTGGTTCAGCATCCTGGACGGTGAGGCCACCGCGGGGGATGTACTGGCCCTGCGGCGGGTCGAGGATGTGCTGCGCCGGGAGTCGATGGACTACGACGTGGCGTGGAGCCCGGGGTTCCGGCCGTCGGCGCTGCATCTGGACGACGTGCAGCCGACCGCCTACACACACCTGGTCTTCGTCTGCGGGCCCCTGCACGGGCCCCAGGTGGAGGAACTGCACCGGCGTTTCGCGCACTGCGTACGGATCGCTGTGGGGACCTCCGTACTCGACGCGGCCGACCCGGCAGTCACCGGATTCCACCGCGTACTGCCGAGGGATGCGCCCACCGTGGCCCCGGTGCCCGACCTCGCCGCCCGCGCTCCCGTCGAAACGGCGACGCCCGTCGTGGGCGTGATCCTCACGCACGGACAGCACGAGTACGGGGTGAGGCGACGGCACGACGAGACCGCCGAAGCGGTGACGCGGTGGCTGGGGAGCAAGGACTGCGCGCGTGTGGAGCTGGAGACCCGGCTCGACGAGCGTGACTGGCGGCTGTGCGCCACGCCCGCGCAGTTCGAGTCCGTGCTGGCCCGGATGGACCTGGTGGTCACCGATCGGCTGCACGGGCTGGTGCTCGCGCTGCGCGGCGGCCTGCCGGCGCTGGCGGTGGACCCCGTCGCCGGCGGCGCAAAGCTGACCGCGCAGGCCGACGCGTGCGGCTGGCCCGCCCTGGTGCCCGCAGACCACCTCAGCATCGGGCGGTTGGACCGCTGGTGGCAGTGGTGCCTGACCTCCGGCCGGGTCGCGGCCCGGCAGATACGCCGGGAATTCCTGGAGGAGCCGGAGGCGGACGCCGCCCCGGACCTGGTGGCGGTGCTGACCGAGCCGCCGGAGTGGAGCGGGGCCGCCACGGAGGCCCCGCACCAGGGAACGGTCCCCTCCGAGCGGCGGGGCCCGACATAGGGCCGCGTGGCTGTCACGTCGGCCGCCGGACGTGAGGGACGCCGCGTCCGGGCCTGCCCCGGATCAGACCGGTGCTTCGGCGACGTGCAGGGGAACGACACCGCACGGTGTCTCGGCGTAGCCGCCCTGGGCTCGCTCCGCACAGCCTCCAGGACCTCGAGCCGGTTGGGCGCGCCGCGCACGACTGCCGTCGCGAACGCGAGGGGAGGAGTGCGTGCTCCCCATCGCGCGGCTGTCGATGCCGCCGCGGCCACCGCCTCGACCATGTACGCCACCCCGGCATCCCCCATGGACCCGTCCGCATCGACATGGTCGGACAGCCGCTGCTTCCACTTGGCGGTGTGTACCGGCAGCGGCACGCCGCGCTCCGCGTCCGCCACCATCAGGCGGATCGTGTTCGACCCCACATCAATCACGCTCACCCGCACGGCGGCGAAGCACCCCGTTCGGCTCACGGGATGCCAGGCGGTGCAGCACATGAACGGGCGCATCGCATCCATGAACGGGCGCTCGCATGAAAGCGACTCGGTTGGGCACTCGAACGGCCGTGAGTCGCCGACCGGGGTGTACCGGGGTCCGGCGCCGTGTGAAGGCATCCCTCCCCCCTCGGCGGAAGGAAGACCGTGCTGTGGAAGGAAGACTGTGCTGATGACACCGGCGACGTCTTCCGCGATGCCGACGACACGGCTCCCCTGGGGACACACTGGCGGGCTGAGGAGCCGCGGTGAAGGCGCTCGTCGTGCGGCTCGACGGCTTCGGCGGCGTTCTTCCGGCCGGTCCGGCCATCGGCACGCCGGCCACCCGGGCCACTCACATGACGGGAACTCGCGGTGCGCCCGACGACGTATGCGTGTGGCAGGCGCCCCGGGAGGGCGTCAGCCCGCCGAGCGTGGACGAGGCGGACACCGACGCGCTGATAGGCGAGTTGTGGGAAGCGTCCTACGACGTCGCGCTGCTTCTGACCCCGTTCCACCAGAGCCCCCTGCCGGCTGCGCTTCTGCTGCGGATGGCACACGTGCGCCGCATCGGCGCCGACAGCGTGGAACATTCCGGCAGTCTCCTCGACATCGCCAACCGACGCCTGCCCTGCCGGCACGAGGCCGAGGCGGCCCTCGACACGGCCGCCGCGCCGGGCCTCCTTCCCAGGACCGGCGGGGAGGACGGACGGCTGCGCGGGCTGCCCACCCCCGATACCACCGGGCTCACGGGCGACGGTCCCTACCCGGGGGCCGGCGCGACCACGGACGCCTGGGACCCCCACCGCTGCGCGGAGGCGGTCGCCCTGCTCGCCGACGCCGGCCATCGCGTCGTCGTCACGGGCGGCCCCGGGCAGACCGCTCTGACCCGGCACTTCAGCGGTGACACGGCCGTCGACCTCGGAGGCCGTACAGACGCGCGCAGGCCGGCCGGGGTCCTGCGCGCCGCGGATGTCGTCGTCGCCGGTAGTACCGGTCCCGGCCATCGCGCCGCGGCCCCCGGCACTCGGGTCGTCTCGCTCTGCTCCTCGGTGGTGCCCGCCGAGGAGCGGGACCCGTACGGAGTGCCCCATGTCGTGCTCGGCGACCGCGGCATCCGGTATGCGGACCTCCGCACCGGCCACGGCCCGGTACCGGACCACCCACGCCTGGACGAAGTCACGGCCCAGGACGTGATCAGCGGCGTACGGAAACTCCTCGAGGAGGGCGTGTGAAGGCATTCGACGCGCCCGGCCCGCACTTCCCCCGCGTCACTGTCGCGGTGATCACCCGCAATCGCCGCGAGGGTGTGCTGCGCACCCTGGACCGGCTCGCCGCCCTGCCCGAGCGGCCACCGGTCGTCATCGTCGACAA
This sequence comes from Streptomyces sp. NPDC022910, assembly GCF_055561075.1. NCBI lineage: Bacteria > Bacillati > Actinomycetota > Actinomycetes > Kitasatosporales > Streptomycetaceae > Streptomyces > Streptomyces sp. NPDC022910. The sequence continues at coordinate 64,057 of NZ_JBVHHL010000035.1, read as the reverse complement.
CGGCTCCGCCGACGCTACCGTGGCCGCGGTGCGTGCCCACCCGCTGGGGGCGCACGTCCTCGCCGTGGAACGCAACACCGGAGCCCTTGGCCGCAACCTCGCGGTACGGTACGCCACCACCCCTTACGTCGCCTTCAGCGACGACGACTCCTGGTGGGCGCCGGGCGCGCTCGACGCCGCCGCGGACCTTCTCGACGCGTACCCGCGCCTCGGTCTGCTGGCCGCCCGCACCCTGGTGGGGCCGGAGAGCGTCGAGGACCCCTTGAACTCCGTACTCGCCAACTCCCCGCTGCCGCCGGCCCACGACCTGCCAGGCCGCCCGGTGCTGGGCTTCCTCGCATGTGCGGCCGTGGCCCGCCGCCGGGCCTTCCTCGACGCCGGCGGCTTCCACCGTGTGCTCTTCGGCGGCGAGGAGACACTGCTCGCCTACGACCTGGCGGCGCGCGGCTGGGGTGTGACCCATGTGCCGTCGGTGACGGCCCATCACCATCCCGACGCGGGCGGTCGACCCGGCCGCTCCGCGGTCCAGCGGCGCAACGCCCTGCTCACCGCCTGGCTCCGGCGACCCCTGACGGTGGCCCTCCGCCACACCGCTCACCTCGCCGCCGCGGCCGTCCGTGGCGAGCGGGACGCCGGGGCGGCCCTGCGAGGCGCGATCGCCCGGCTCCCCGCGGCCCTCCAGGAGCGTGAACCGCTGCCCGAACACATCGAACACGAGGTCCGCCTGCTGGAGCGTGCGGCTTCATGAACACCGTGGACCGACGACAGACGATGACCGAGGACGGGACGAGAGACGACCGAGGACGAACGGACATGACCCACGACACTCCGCACGGTCGCGCCGCGGCCCGCCGGCACGACGACGGGCGCCCCGGCCGCACGGAGAAAGACCTCGCGAGGCACGGCGACGAAGGTCCCCCGGACCCTCGTACGACCGTCGTGGTCATCACCCGCGACCGCCGCGCCGAGTTGCTGCGCACCCTGCGGACGCTGCGAGAGCTTCCGGAGCGGCCCGAAGTCGTCGTCACGGACAACGGATCGAGCGACGGCACCCCCGAGGCCGTCGCCCGTGATTTCCCCGAGGTCCGGCTGCTGTGCCCCGGACGGAACATGGGGGCGGTCGGCCGCAATCTCGCGGTGCGCCACGTGCGGACGCCCTACATCGCGTTCTGCGACGACGACACCTGGTGGGAGCCGGGCTCCCTGAGGCGGGCCGCAGACCTCCTCGACGCCCATCCGCAGCTGGCGGCCGTGACGGCTCGTATCGTGGTCGAGCCGTCGGGGGAGGAGGACCCGGTCGTGGCCGAACTCCGAGACTCACCCCTCACCGGACCCGACTGGATGCCCGGTCCCGCCCTGGGCTCGTTCCTCGCCGCCGCGACGGTGATGCGTGCCCACGCCTTCCGTTCCGTGGGAGGCTTCCATCCCGGCCTGTGGCTGGGCGGTGAAGAGGAACTCCTCGCCACCGATCTCCTCCGGCGGGGCCACTGGCTCGGCTACATACCCGAACTGACCGTCCACCACGCCGCGTCCCAGGTCCGGGACGGCACACACCGGCGTGTCCTCGGCCTTCGCAACACGCTCTGGTTCACCTGGCTGCGCCGCCCCTGGCCGTCCGCCCTGCGCCGCACCTGGTACCTGCTGCGCACCGTGCCGCGGGACCTTGCGTCCGTGCGTGCCTTCGCACGAGCGGCAGCAGGACTTCCCTGGGTGCTCAAACAGCGCGATCCCGTCCCCGCCGATCTGGAAGCCCGGTTGGCGGCGCTGGAGCGGGCGCGGCGCACGTCCCCCGCCCGTAGGTACGTCGGCTGAGACGAGCGGCACCTGAGCGGTGCCGCGGCGGCCGGGGAAGGCCCGGCCGCCGCGGCACGGAGTGGGTCACTCGTTCTGGAAGACCGCCTTGCTCACCTCGGCCGGGTTCTGGAACTTCTTCTTCCCGAGATGTGAGATGCGCTCGGTGATCTCCTTGGGCGCGTGATTGTTCTGGGCGACCTTCGTGAGCTGCTCGGTGTCGGCCGGGTACTCCGCACCGGACAGTGCTTTCTGCAGATCCGTTGGCCTGACAGCCGCCATGGCTCCTCCAGGACGGTGGGATGTTCGGTTTCCGGTTGACAGGCGCCGACTCGGCGCCGAGCCCCCGAGTACCCATGACCCGGCGAGACGATTCGAGCGACTGGGCCGCTGTCTCAGGTGCCTCGCTCATCCTGCGTACGCCGCCTGGGTGCGGGCCGGTGCTGGAAGAGCGCGTACAGCCACAGCAGCGACGGCACGAGCAGGACCGCGCCGACGGCCAGGGCCGCGAGGGCGGCGCCGAGTACGGAGGGCCGGGAGGCGCTGTCCCCCACGGAGACCGACGGTGGCAGCATCGCCGGGTACTGGGCGACTCCCCAGCTCCACAGGACGGCCGCGACGGCCGTGGCCGCCGTGAACCGCACGAAGGCCAGGTGGGCACCCACGAGCAACACCAGGCCGACCAGGCCCAGCACGGCAGAGAGGACGACGAGAGGAAGCGCTCGGTGCGTGAGGCCGTGGAACAGTTGCGGCGCGTCCGCGTGCAGGACTGCGATGCCCGCCAGCGCCACGACGCCGGTCACCAGGCCGGTGACCAGCGCCCTGCGCCGGAAGTAGGTGACCAGTTCCGGATCGTCGGCCCGGGCGGCGTCACCGGTCAGATAGACCGCCGCCAGGTAGGCGCAGGCAAGGACGGCCAGCACACCGCCGAGCGCGGAGGTCGGATTGAGCCAGCTGGTGACCAGGTCCCCCTTGGCCAGGCCGGGGGGAACACGCCCCGAGGCGACGGCACCGGCGACCGAGCCGAGGAAGTAGGGCGTGACGACCGACGAGAGGGCGAAGAAGCCGCCGAACAGGCGCTGCTGCCACACCTCGGTACTGGCCTTGCGGAAGGCGAACGCGGCGCCGCGGGCGATGATGCCGAGGGCGGTGAGGGTCAGGGGGATGTAGAGGGTGGACATCACGGCGGCGAACACGGGAGAGAACCCCGTCCACAGCATGACGACGACGAAGATCAGCCATACGTGGTTGGCCTCCCAGACCGGGCCGATGCTGTGTTCGATGAGTGCGCGCGGGCGCCTGCCACGCCTGCTGCCCCCGGCGAGCAGGTCCCACAGGCCCGCCCCGAAGTCGGCTCCGCCGAACAGGGCGTAGCAGGTCAGACCGACCCACATGACGGCCAGAGCCGTGTCGGCGAGCATCAGCGTCCCCTTGTCGCGGTGGTGCGGACGGACATGGCGGGTGAGCGGTCAGACAACGGGGTACTCCTCAACGTCGCGCTCCTGGGGCGCGACGGGGACGGGGCGGTCGCGCGTCAGCCGGCGGAGCACGTACACGGTGCCCGCGGTCATCAGCACGTAGACGCCCACGACCAGCCACAGTCCGACCATCAGCCCCGGAGCGACGTTCACGGCGTCGTGGACCCGCAGCAGGCCCCACACGACCCACGGTTGACGTCCCTCTTCGGTCACGGTCCAGCCGCACTCGAGGGCGACGACCGCCGCCGGTCCGGTGAGGGCGCCCAGCAGGAGGAAGAAGCGGAGCGGGCGGCTCGCTCCCTCCAGCCAGGGACCGGGACGGCGCCTTCGGCGCAGCCAGAGCACGAGCAGCCACAAGCCCACCGCGAGCAGGAAGAGACCGCAACCGACCATGAGGTCGAAGGCCAGGTGGACTCCGGTGACCGGGGGCCACTCGTCGCGCGGTACCTCGTAGAGCCCCTTGATCACCGTGTCAGGGCTGAAGCCGACCAGCAGGGACAGACCGTTGGGGATCTCCACGCCGTACCGCAGTGCGTTCTGTCCGGCGATACCGCCGACGGTCAGGGGAACGTGGTCACCGGTCCGGTAGACCCCCTCCATCGCGGCCAGTTTCACCGGCTGGTAGTGGGCGACGAACCGCGCGGCCCAGTCCCCGACGACCAGCTGGGCCGGGGTGACGATCGCGCCCAGGACCAGGGGAACGGTGAAGCCGAGACGGTGGTAGCGGTCCCGGCGGCCGCGCAGCATCGCGACCGCGTACACGCTGCAGGTGAGGAAGGCCGCCACCATGAGCGCCGCCAGGATCATATGGGTGGTCTGCGGCGGTGTCGCAGGGTTGAACATCGCCGCCCAGGGGTCGACGTCCACGACCTTGCCGTCGCGCAGTGTGAAGCCGCGTGGCTGGTTCATCCAGGCGTTGGCGCACACGACGAAGAACGCCGACGCGACTCCGGCGACGACGATGGGCACACCCGTGAGCAGATGGAGGCGTGGCGGCAGCCGGTCCCATGCGTACAGGTAGATGCCCAGGAAGATCGCCTCGATGAAGAAGGCGACGCCCTCCATGGCGAACGGCAGGCCGAGGACCTGACCGTAGGTGCCCATCAAGCCGGGCCACAGCAGGCCCATCTCGAAGCTGAGGATGGTCCCGGACACCGCGCCGACCGCGAAGAGCACCCCCATGGCGCGGGCCCACCTGCGGGCCAGCAGGCGGTAGGTGGGGTCTCCGGTGCGCTCGCCCCACCACTCCACGACCAAAGTGAGGAGCGGAAGGCCGACGCCGAGGCAGGCCAGAACGATGTGCCAGGCGAGGGAGAACCCCATCTGCGCGCGGGCGGCGTCGAGATTGCCCTGGCTGACGCCCGCGAGGGTCAGTGCTCGCGGCACCCCGGTGACCGGCTCCATCGAACACGTCCTCTCCCACACCCGGCTGCTCTCACACCGGGTGGCGCGCCTCACCCCCAGGCACAGCTTCGCGGCACCGCCCGGCGTATGCGCCGTGCGACACGCGTCGTTCCGGCCGAAGCGCCCGGGCCGCAGGCATGACGGCCGCACCAGGGGCGCCCCGGAGCGGGTGGTTCGTGCGGCGCCCGGGTACCCGGGCGGTCTCGCACGTTCGGCGCGCGCACGCCGAGAGAGGTGACGACCATGACGACACAGGCGGGCAGAACCTCCGCCGGGCGCACCGGGGGAACCAATACGGACCTGCTCGGCATCTACCTCAACGACCACCTGGCCGGGTCGACCATCGGCACCCGGCGAGCCCATTACATGGTCCGGGCCCACCGCGGTACTCCGCTCGGCAAGGCGTTGGAGCCGATCGCCGCCGAAATCACCGAGGACCGCGAAAGTCTGCTCGCGATCATGAGGGGGCTCGGGGTCCCGGCGCGCCGGTACAAGGTCTGGGCGGGGTGGGCGTTCGAGACGGCGGGGCGCCTGAAGAGCAACGGCCGCCTCGTCGGCCGCTCGCCGCTCAGCTCGGTGCTGGAGCTCGAGTTCCTCCGGCTGGGCGTCGAGGGGAAGGCCGCCGGGTGGCGGACGCTGCGCGGGCTCGCGGGGGACGACGACCGTCTCGACCGGCGCGGACTCGACGGCCTGCTCGAACGGGCCCAGCGGCAGCTGCGGACTCTGGAGGAACTGCGCTTCGAGCAGTCGAAGGAGGTCTTCCGGGCGGCCTGACACGCGTAATACCCGGTTTCCGCGGAGGTGACGACCACCTCTTGTGAGGTTCCGACTCGCGCGCTGCCGACATCAGCTCGTCCCTCATCCCGCCCGAGCGGTACGCCAGCCGGGAGGACGTCGCGCGGTCGGTCGGGGTGGACCCTGACTCGGACCCGCGACACAACCAGCGGGCAGCGTGCGGAGCAGCCACGCGAGGGCGACGAACCGGCGCTGTCGCAACACCTGCGGGACGCCCCCGGGCCGCCGGTCCAGGAAGAGCTGGAGAGCTGACAGTCGGCGGCCGCCCGCGGATGCTGTGAGGAAGTACACAGGAGGCATCAAGTCCACCAGGACACTGGGGACTTGATGCCTCTCCGGCGCCCCGTCCGAGGGCGGCCCTGCCGCCTCGGCAGTCCGGTCTGTCACGATTGGCGAAGTCGTGCGCCGGGGCCCCACCGAGGGGCCCTCCGGCGAGACGGCACCCGCCAGATCCGGTGGAGCGACCGCGCAGCGCAGCCCGGTTTTCCGAGCTCCCGCCGATTCCCTGCGTGAGTCCCCTGGGACTCGTCTCCGAGTAGCACTGTGCCTTCTTCCTCTGCCGCTTCCTCGTCCCCTCCTGCATCCGTGCCGACCGCTTCCGCGCCGGACGCCGCTGCCGTGCCCCCAGCCACCGAGTCCACCTCGCCGTGGCGGTCGCTGAAGTACCCCAGCATGCGCTGGTGGTCCCTGGCGAACTTCGTGTCGAACGCCGGTACGTGGATGCAGCTCACCGTGCAGAACCTGCTGGTCCTGCAGATCACCGGATCCGCCGCCGCCACGGGACTGTCGATCTCCGTGCAGGCCGCGCCCGCCCTGCTCGTGAGCCTCGCCGGTGGCGCCGCCGTCGACCGCTGGCCCCGCAAACTGACCGCCGCCGTCAGCCAGACGCTCCTGGGCGCCGTGGCCTTCGTGACGGCCGTCCTCGTCGCGGTCGGCCGGCTCGACCTGACCGTGCTGCTGGCGCTGTCCGCCGTCACCGGGCTTGTCGCCACGGTCGACGCCCCGGCGTGCGCGCTGCTGGGCAACGACCTGGTGCGCAAGGAGGACGTGCCCTCCGCCATCGGTGTGGGCTCCCTCGTGCACAGCGCGGGCCGGCTGGCCGGTACCGCGTTCGCCGGTATCGCGGTCGGCTTCTTCGGCACCGCCGCTGCCTACGCCGCCAACGGCGTCTCCTTCCTCTTCGTCGCCTCGATCATCCCCTTCCTGCGCCCGGCATACGGTGCCGTGCGTCGGGCCGGTGAACGCGCGCCGGCCATTCCCGCCCAGCGCGGCAGCAAGGCCTCCGCTCAGGACATGACCGTGCGGGAGGGCCTGGCCTTCTTCCTGCGCCGTCCACGACTGGTCGCGCTCGCCGGCATCACCGGCATCAGCGCGGTCTTCGGACGGAACTACGGCCTCACCCTGGCCGTGCTCGTCACCGGCCCGCTCGCCGGCGGCGCCGAATCGTTCGGCTCGGTCTCCACCGTCCTCGCAGTCGGAGGCATCGTCGGCGCGGTCCTCGGTGCCAGGCTGCGCCGCCCTTCCGTGCGGCTGGTGGGCACGCTGGCCGCCGCGGGCGGCCTGCTCCAGGTCGTGGCGGGTCTGTCGCCGTCGCTCGCCGTGCTGCTCGTGCTCGTCCTCCCCATGGCCGTGGTGGAAACCGTCTCCGACACCGCCGGGACAACCGTGCTGCAGACCGATCCGCCCGCCCACATGCGCGGCCGTGTGCTCGGCGTGTGGAGCACCATCAGCACGGTCTGGGGCCTTGGCGGACCGCCCGCGCTCGGTCTCCTCATGCAGCTGGCCGGAGCGCGCGGCGCCCTCGCGGCCGGTGGGCTGATCATCGCCGGATCGATCGGAGCGGGCTTCCTGCTGCGCGGACGCCGCGCCGCGACGACGGCGCCCGTGCGGTCGGGGGACCGCGGTGTGCTGGGACAGCCGGAGCTGAGCGCCGCCGCCTGAGCCCGCCGGGCAGGGGCGGCCAGGCCCGGCTACCCGCGAGTGCGCACGCCCGTCGCGAGGGGCCCGTCACCCTTGCCGCCGCGCTGGTACTCCGCCTCCGGTCGCGGTGCCGGCAGTGCGCGGACGGCCTCGATGACTTCGCCGACGCTGATCCGCAAGAGCCGCTCATCCGGCTGACGGCCGTGGGCGTCGCCGGGGCGGGGGGTGTCGTCGTCCCCGGGATGCCACAGCACGCGGTGCCGCGCGTCGTCCGGCGGCCCCCACAGCCGAGGGGCCACCGGACCGAACAGTACGACCGAGGGAGTGCCGAACGCCGTGGCCAGATGGGCGAGCCCGGTGTCTCCGACCACGACGCACCGGGCCCCCGCGACGAGGGCGGCCAGCTGGTCGAACGGCACGTCACCGGCACCTCCCAGGACCGCGGCCTGCGGCAGTCCCGCCCGCGCCGCGACGAATCGGGCGGATTCCCCTTCTCCCGCACCGGCGGTCACCACGACATGATGCCCCGACCGGCGCACTTCCCGTGCCACGGCCGCGAACCGCTCCTTCGGCCAGCAGCGGGCGGGCGCGTCGGCACCGGGATGCACCACGACGGCGCCGGGGGCGGGGGAGGGCACGGCGGGTATCGGGATCCGCAGGGCGGCGGGGTCCGCCTCGATGCCGTACCAGCGCAGCAGGCGGCACCAGCGCTCCCGTTCGTGTTCGTCCTCCCGCCACAGCGGACCGGAGATGTCCGGCGTCTGCGGGTGGGCGTAGGCGAGGAGCCGCCCGGGCCCGAGCCGCGCGAGCAGCAGATGGCTCGGCCGGCCGTTGCCGTGCAGGTCCACGGCGAGGTCGGGCGCCGCTCCGGCCCACGGCAGCTCGGCGGGCACCGCCCGGCCGGCGGCCGATGCGGGCAGCAACCGGTCCACCAGGCCGGTCGCGGCGGCGGCCCCGGACAGCCGCTCGGGTGCGGCCAGCACGATCTCGTGGTGGGGGAGATGCCGTCGTAGCGCCCTCAGCGCGGGCACCGCGGTCAGTAGATCGCCCAGTCCGAGTGCGCGCAGCACCAGCGCCCGGGGCCGGGCCGTCTCGTCGGCCCCCTGGATCACGGATGCCCGCTCGGTCCGCGTCACGACGGAGACGGACCCAGGGATACGGCTGCCTGCGCGGCCCGGCGGGCGAGCAGGGTGGTGGAGCGGCCGTCGAGGTAGGGCAGGACCACCGCCTGCCCGCCCCATGCACGCAGCGCCTCCGCCTCGGGGAGCTCCTCGGCCGAGTAGTCGCCGCCCTTCACCCACACGTCGGGCCGCAGGCGCTTCAACACCGCTTCCGGCGTGTCCTCATCGAAGACCGCCACGGCGTCGACGCTGCCGAGCGCCTCGAGGACGCGGACTCGGTCCGCGACCGGAGTGAGCGGGCGCCCCGGGCCCTTGAGCCGCGCGAGTGACGCGTCGGAGTTGAGGCAGACGATCAGGCAGTCGCCGATGCGGCGGGCGCTCTCCAGCAGGCCGACATGACCGGCGTGCAGCAGATCGAAGCAGCCGCCGGTCGCCACCACCGTGCCGCCGCGTGCCCGGGCCGCCTCCGCGAGCGCGAACGCGTCGGTCCTGGGCATGTCCTCGGCCGGTGAAGGCGCCGTCCGCCACAGCGCCGGATTTCCGGCACCGCCCGCCGACACGAACGCGGCTGCCTCAGCGACGGCTCGCTGGAGGGCCTCCTCCGGGAGCGCGCCGTCCGCGAGGGCGGCGGCCGTCGTGGCGGCGAAGCAGTCGCCCGCACCACAGGAGTCCCCAATGGCCCGGTAGGGCGCCGGAACCAGCATCGGCGTACCCGTGCCCGGCCTGGCCAGCAGCACACCCTGTTCGCCGAGCGTCACGGCGACGCCGGCCGTCTGCCAGCGCTGCGCCAGTTCCGCCCCTCGCTCGGCATAAGCACGCAACGACTCACCCTCGCACGAGCACAGGGCGCGCGCCTCCGCCGCGTTCGGAGTGACGAGCCGGGCTCCGGGCACGGGAGCGTCGCCCTTGGGGTGAGGGTCCCAGACCATCGGCGTACGGGAGACCACCGCGGCCAGATGTTCCCGCACCGCGGTCGCCGTCCGCCGTCCGTAGTCGGCTACGAGTACGGCGTGCGCATGCGCCAGGGCGTCCCGCACCGCGCCGTCCGGTTCACCGGGTGTCCCGCCGCCCCGGTCGATCCGCACCAGCGGCCGCCCGCCCGCCAGTACGCGTGTCTTCACCGGCAGGCTGCCCTTGAGTGGTATCTCCACCAGCCGGACCCGTCCGCGCAGATCACGGCGTACGGCGTCACTGGCGGGGTCGTCGCCGAGCGCGGTCACCAGTGTCACTTCGCGGCCGCCCCGGGCCGCCAGCACGGCGGCCAGCCCGGCCCCGCCGGGGTGAGACCGGTCGTCGGTGACGTCGACGACGGGGGCGGGGGCGTCGGGGGCCAGCCGGGTGGCGACTCCCTCGATGTCCTCGTCGAGCAGGACGTCTCCGACGACCACGAGCGGCTTCGGGTCCGTCATGACGCACTCCTGCGGACCCCGACCGCTCGGTGCGGGCCCGTACGGCCGGCGTTCGCCGTCGGCTTGGCCAGCGCAGCGTCGAAACTCTCGCAGAGCAGGTGCACGGCGACGAGGTGAGCCTCCTGGACGGTTGCCGTGGTGTCGGCGTCGATGCACAGTGCTTCGTCGGCCGCCTCGGCGAGCGGGTTGGGGCCGGCCCCGGTCAGGGCCCATACCCGCAGCCCGGCCGCCCGGCCCGTCACGGCCGCGGTGATCAGGTTGGCGCTTCGCCCGGACGTGGACAGGAGCACGAGCACGTCCCCCGGGCGGCCGTGGGCTGCCACCTGCCGCGCGTAGACATGGTCGAAGCCGTAGTCGTTGCCTATGGCGGTGACGCTGGAGGTCTCCGCGTGCAGGGAGATGGCCGAGTAGGCCGGTCGCTCCTGGCGGTACCGCCCGACGAGCTCGGCGGTCAGATGCTGGGCCTGGGCGGCGCTGCCACCGTTGCCGGCGGCCAGCAGGCGGCCGCCCGCGGGCAGAACGGTGGCCAGACGGCGGCCCCAGTCCGCTATCCGGTCGAGGCCGTTGCGGCGCAACCGGACGAGCGCGTGCTCCAGCGACCGGCAGTGCAGATGTGCGGCATCGAGTGCGGGGGATGCAGAGGATTCGGTCATGCTGATCGGGGCGCGCCGCGTCGCTGAGGACGGCGGCCGGACCCGCACCTCCTTCGGATGTCGGTGCTCCGCGGTCGGTCGGGAACGCTGTCGACCGCCGGGCGTGGGACCCGGGCCAGGAACGGTGACGGGTCAGATCACCCCGGTGGCGGCGGGCTGGGCGTCCAGGACGGCGCAGTATGCCCTCTCGGTCGCCGCGGCGACCCGCCCCCAGCCGTACCTGCGCAGGACGCGACGCCGGCCGGCCGCGCCGCAGGCCGCCCGCTCCTCGGGATCGCCGAGGAGCTCGCCGACGGCCCGGGCCAGGGCTTCGGGGTCCCGGGGAGGCACCAGGCGTCCCGTGCTCGGCTCCGCGACGGTGTCCAGCTGGCCGCCCACCGCGCTGGCGACGACGGGCTTGGCGCAGGCCATCGCCTCCAGCGGGACGATGCCGAAGGGTTCGTAGTCCGCGGGACACACCACCACGTCGGCGGCGCGCACCAGCGGCGGCACCTCGTGGCTGGGCACCCCGCCCGTGAACCGGACCCGGTCGGCGACACCGGCCTCCTGGGCGATGCCGCGCAGCCGGCGCACCTCCCGATCGTCGTCGAGCCGATCCGCCGCGGGTCCGCCGACGATGACGAGCTCCGTCTCCGGCAGCCGTGCCAGTGCGGCGATGGCGATCGCCGCGCCCTTGCGCGGGACCAGGCGGCCCAGCTGGAGCAGCTGATGCCGGTAGGTGCCGCGCTCGGCGGCCGGTCCTCGTGGGATGAACAGCTGGGTGTCCACCCCGCACGGCACGATGCTGATCTTGGCGGCGGGTATGCCCATCCTGCCCAGTTCGACTACCTCGTCCCGGCAGGTGGCGATGATCCCGTCGCAGCCCAGGCCCACCTGGGTCTCGTGGGCGATCCGCTTCGGCGGGCTGGTGTCCGCCAGCTGCTGGTGCCGTCGCTTCACGGTTCCGAGCGCGTGGTAGGTGTGCAGCAGAGGCAGCCCCAGCTCGCGTACGGCCCGCAGGGAGGCGAGCCCCGACATCCAGAAGTGCGAGTGCACCAGGTCGGGCGGCCGAACCCGCCAGACCCGGGCCAGGAAGCGCCCGAAGTCCCCCATGTAAGGAAGGAGTTCGTCCTTGGGTATCGGCTCCGGTGGCCCTGCGGGCACATGGTGTACCTCCACGCCGTCGCGCAGTGGCACGCGGTCCGGCAGGCCTTCGGAGTCACGACGGGTGTAGACGGTGACGCGGTGGCCCCGGTCGGCGAGCGCGCCTGCGAGGTAGGCGACGTGGACGTTCTGTCCGCCCGCGTCCACCTCTCCCAAGGTGGCCAGCGGGCTCGCGTGTTCCGAGACGAGCGCGATCGACAGGGAACCGGGGCCGTCCGCGTCGGCGGAGCCGGGGTCGAAGAGCCGGAAGGACGAGGTCATGAGCGCGCCTCCTTCAGCACGCGCTCCCAGTCGTCGAGGAAGCGCTTGAGCCCGTACCGTCCGAGGGCGGCCTGACGAGCCCGGGCGCCGTCCGCGGACGCGGCTTCGGGTTCGTGCAGATAGTGCCGGGCGGCCCGGGCCAGGACATCGGGGCGGGTGGACACCGTGCCGGCGCCGCGGGGGACCGCCTCCACCACCTCCGTGGTGGCGAGCGCCACCACGGGCATCCCCAGGTGCATGGCCTCCAGCAGCGAGAGACCGAGCGACGTCCAGCGCACCGGATGCAGATACAGCCGGCGCTGCGCCATGGCCCGGTGCAACTCGGCCTGGGGCAGGTCGGCGGTCCGGCACTGGTCATCGTCCAGCCCGAGGTGAGCGGCGAGGCCGGCGGTGCCCATGCCGAAGACGTCCAGGGGTGCCGCCTCGGCCAGGACGGGCAGCAGGTCCGTACCGGTGTAACGGCCGCGCCGCACCGGTTCGTTGACGACGACGGCAGCGCGGGCGAGCCGACCGGTGTACTGGTGTCCCGGGTCGACGATCCCGTGCTCGATCACTTCGGTGCGGGTGCTGCCGCAGTCCCAGAACAGGCGGTTGAAGGGGGTGACATGAACCAGTGTCAGGTCGTTGCGGTCGGCCAACGGGTGCCGGGTGACGGGCACGGCGCCGTTCGGTGCGTTGTGCTCCAGGTAGACCGCGGGTACGTCACGGCCGGGGCGGCGACCGCCGAGCCGGCGTTCGGCCAGTTCCAGCTCGTGCGGCCGTTGCAGGAGGACCAGGTCCACCTCCGCGTCCCGCAGTTCCTCGGTGGTCACCTCCCGTACCGACGCGGGCCAGGAAAACGTTCGGGCCCGCCCGAGCCCGTCGGGGTCACGGCCAGGTGTCACGGGAACGAGGTAGGTGTGAGGGCCCTGGACGAATGCCGTCGTCCATGAGCCGTGCACATGCCACAGCAGGATGTTCATACGGTCGCTCCTCGTTCCGTTTCGGGCCCGCCGACCGGGCCGGGCACATCGCATGGCCCGGACGAGGGGTCCGCGTCGGGATCCGCGCGCTTCGTCTCCCGTGTCCGATTCGAGTTGTTCATTCCGGACGGTCGCTTGTCACACAGCTCGGCCACGGCGGCGGCGACTTCGGTGTCGCTCACCCCGTCGAGACACGGATGCCCCGGTGCCGGGCAGAGCCGGGCCCTGCTGCCGGCGCACGCCGCGGACTGGTCCCCGAGCAGGACGTGCGGGACGCCGTAGGGACCCCAGCACTCGGCGGGTACCACCGGTGAGTAAAGCGAGACGACGGGTGTCCCCACGGCGGCGGCGAGGTGCGCGGGCCCGGTGTTGCCGACCACGGCCGCCCGGGCGCCGGCCAGCACGCCCGCCAGGTGCCGTAGATCGGTGGCCCCGCCGAGGTCGAGTCCGTGTGCTCCGGCGACCTGCGCGGTCAGTTCCCGCTCGCCCCTGCCCCCCGTGACGACCACCCGGTGGCCTTCGGCCGCGAGGGCGGCCACGGCCCGGGCCGCCCGTTCAGGGCTCCACGCCCGGGCCGGTACCGCGGCCCCGGGGTGGAGCACCACGTACGGTTCCGAGCCCGTCAGGCGCGTGGTGTCGGGCGGGGTCTCGACGCGCAGCGCGCCCTCGTCGCCGGGCGGCAGCGCGAACCCGGCGTCCCGCGCGAGGTCCAGCGCGGCCAGGACCTCGTGCCGGTGCGGCAGCCGGCGGTGCCGAAGATCCAGCAGGGCGCCCGGATAGTCCTCGCTGTCCGCCGCCGTCCAGCCGACCCCGGCCAGCTTCAGCAGCAGCGCGATCGGCAGCGGGCTTTGATGGTAGGAGACGAGCACCAGGGCGCGATCGAAGCCGCCCGCCGTCAGCGCTTCCAGCACGCGCCGGGTCGCCGCCCGGGAAACCGGCGCCGGCTCGAGACCCACCCAGGGGGCGTCGTACTCCAGCACGCCGTCCACGCCCGGCAGCAGCTTCCCCGCCTCGACACCGCGTGGCCCGCACAGCAGGGCGGTGTACGAGGAACCGGCCGCCACGGCACGCACGGCGGGGCCCGCCAGCAGCACGTCACCGGCACTGTCCAGGCGGACGACCAGGGTGCGGGGAAGGCTTCCGGAACGGGTCATCGTCGCCCACCCGCCGTCCGGACGACGCCATCGGTGCCGTGCCGGGCCTTGTCACCACCGGCCGTGTCGGCGACGCCGGTCCGCTTCGGCCCCGGTTCTGCACGACGCACGGCGCCCGGGTCCGGGGCCAGCACCAGCCGCACTGCCGCCAGCAGGTCGTGGGCCGTTGTGGGGGCGGCCTCGATCTCCTCGGGCCGGGTCACGGGGGTCGGGACCAGCACACCCCGGGCGCCCGCGGCACGGGCGGCCGCCATGTCGGCGCCGATGTCCCCGATCACGACGGTGCGCTCGACCGGGACGCCCAGTCGTGCGCTCGCGGACACGACCAGGCCCGGAGCGGGTTTGCGGCAGCCGCAGCCGTCGTCCGGCCCGTGCGGACAGACCGCCCACACGCCGAACGGGCCGAGCAGTTCCTCCACCCTCTGCCGTACGGCTTCTACCTGAAAGAGCGTCAGCAGGCCGCGGGCCACCCCCGACTGATTGCTCACCACTCCGACCGCGACGCCCCGCGCACGCGCGGCGGCCACGGCGTCCCGCGCCGTCGGCAGCGGTTCGACACGTGCGGGATCGCCGTTGTAGGGCACGTCGTACACGAGCGTGCCGTCCCGGTCGAACAGCACCGCTGCCGGAAGCGCACTGCCCGGGTCGTATCCGGGCGGCCGGGCGGCCGGTGGCCCGTCGAACAGCCAGGGTCCGGCCGTCGATGGCGCAGTGGCGTTCGGCCGCCCGGGCGTGGAGGGAGGTTCGGTCATGGGTGCACCCGTTCCTGGAGCGGCTGCCGCCGCGCACGCGGCGGCGCACCGGCCTCGTCCGCGACGGGCGACGGCGGCGTTCCCCGGTGGACGACCTGACCGCGCATCCAGTGCCAGGTGGCGGCCGGCGGTATCACCACGCCGGTGATCGCCATGGTGATGATCTCGTCCCAGGTCCGCGGCCCCGGCACGATCCGGGCCAGGGCGAATTCGGCGGTCCCGGCCAGCCAGGCGGCGGCGCAGACCGCGGCGGCACCGGGCTTGCGCAGGACGGCACAGGAGAGGGCCGCCAGCGCCGCTCCGGTCACCGCCAGATGGCCGGGCAGCCGCCCCCGTGGCGCGCCCGCCCGGCCCCACCAGGCACGGCCGTGCAGCCGTGTCATCAGCACGTCGTCCGCGTTGCCCGCCTGAAGACGTACGGAGACCCAGCGGTCGGCGGGGCGTACGGGGTGGGTCGTGGTGCGGGTCCCGGCAGTCACCGTCCACCCTGCGGCGATCACCCGCAGCGCCAGGTCCGCGTCCTCCCGGAAGGCGCGCCGGAACCGTTCGTCGAAGCCGCCGACGGCCTCCAGTACCTCACGGCGGTACGCCATGTCGGCGGTGATCCATCGGGCGGTGGCGAGCCCGGCGGTGTTTCGTTCCCAGTCCGTGGGCCGGCGGTCGGTCGGGAGCGGTACGTCGATACGGGCGGTGATCGCTGCCGTGGCGTCCGCAGCCCCGGCCAGATCGAGGGCCAGGTCGTCCCCCCACGTGGGACCGGGCATCACATCGTCGTCGAGGAAGACGATCCACGGCACGCGGCCGGCCGCCTGCCACCCGGTGTTGCGTGCCGCGGCCGGGCCCCTGGCGTCGCCGTTCACCACAGTGGTGATCGCACGCAGGGGTCCGGGGACGTCCACCAGGAGGCTTGCACCCGCGGTGTCCGGGCGGTCGTCGACGAGGATCACCCGTACCGGCCGGGGCCCACCGGCCTCGGCCAGCGAACGCAGACAGGCACTGAGGCTCGCGCGTCCGAGCGTCGGTATCACCACCGCGTAGGCCTCGTCGGCGCCCACGACCCCATCTCGGTGCCGGTGCATCACGCTCCCCTCCCGTCACCGCTGCGGAAGAAGTCACCGCGCCTGACCGCGTACGGGCCGATGGCGAGGAGGTCGACGGGCGCGGAGCCGAAGCACTCGAGGGCGTCGCGCGGGTCGTCCACCATGGGCCGGCCCGCGGTGTTCAGGCTGGTGTTGACCACCACGGGCAGCCCGGTGAGTCGCTCGAACTCGGCGAGCATGCGGGCGACCAGTGGTTCCCGTGCCGGGTCTACCGTCTGGATGCGGGCCGTCCCGTCGACGTGCACGACCGCCGGGATACGGTCCCGCCAGGACTCGGCCACGTCGTGGACGAACAGCATGTACGGGCTGGGCAGCGGGCCGTCGAAGAGCTCGGGAGCGCGGTCGGCGGGGACCATGGGCGCCACCGGCCGGAACTGCTCACGCCCCTTGACGTCGTTGAGCCGTTCGAGATTGCCCGCGTGCCCAGGGTGGGCCAGCAACGAGCGGTGCCCCAGCGCCCGGGGCCCGTACTCGGAGCGGCCCTGGAACCAGGCGACGATCCCGTTGTCCGCAAGGGTCTCGGCCACGGTCGCGGCGATGTCCGGCGGCCGCTCGAACGGCACGGCCGCCGTCTTCAGCCATGCTCCGAGCTCGGCGTCCGACCAGTCCCGGCCCAGATCGGCGCCGGTCATGGCCTCCGGCTCGTCCCCGCCGCCGGCGGCCAGCAGCAGCGCGCCGCCCAGCGCCGTACCCGCGTCACCCGCGGCGGGCTGCACCCACACCCGGGAGAAGGGGCCCTCGCGGGCGATCCGGGAGTTGGCGACGCAGTTGAGGGCGACGCCCCCGGCGAGCGTGAGCACACTGTCGTGCGTCCTGCCGTGCAGCCAGCGCACGAGGTCGAGCAGAGTCTCCTCCAGGACGGCCTGGGCGCTGGCGGCCACATCGGCGTGGTCCTGGGTCCACGGCTCGTCCGGACCGCGAGGCGGGCACAATTCGTGCCAGGGCACCGCCGTGGCGTGGAACCCGCCGTCGCCCGTCGGGTACACATGACGGCGCAGTTCGGGCAGCATGCGCGGCGCTCCGTGGGAGGCGAGGGCCATCACCTTGAATTCGTCGGACGACCGCAGAAACCCCAGGTGGCCGGTGAGCTCCTCGTACACCAGGCCCAGCGAGTGGGGCAGCTCCTGCGCGTACAGGGCCTCCAGCCGGTGCCCGACGCGGCGCGCGGCGAGGTGCGACGCGCGCTCCCCACGGCCGTCCAGTACCAGCACGGAGGAGTCCCCGGCGTCGGGCGCGGCGAAGGCGCTGGACGCGGCATGCGCCATGTGGTGCGGTACGAAGCGAACCAAACCGGCGTCGAGACCCGGAAGTGCGGCCTTGAGGAAACCGGGAGCCTCGCGCGCGTAGGCCTGCCGGAGATGGTCCCAGGGATCGTCGAGGCCCATGGTCCCGGCGGGCCGGGCGAGCTGCGGATCATAGGAATAGGCGACGGCGTCGAGGTCCTGGGGGCGCAGTCCGGCACGCCGCAGGCACCAGGCGGCGGCCTTCTCCGGCAACTCCCAGGCGGAGAAGGGCACCGGGCGCTTCCCGTGCTTGCGTCGGGAGAACCGCTCTTCCTCGGTGGCCGCGACGGTCCGGCCGTCGATCACCAGAGCGGCGGCGGGGTCGTGGAAGAGAGCGTTGATTCCGAGGATGCGCATGGGGGGGGATCCCAGGCCTTTCGGCGAGGTGGTGGGCGGACGGAACGCGTCGGGCTGGACGGGCAGAGGGCTCGGAACGGGCGAGATGCCCGGGTCGAGCAGCCGCACGGAACGAGGGGTCATCGCTCCCGCAGGGGACCGCCGGGAGCGGGCACTCGCCTCGCGCGGCGTCAGCGGCCGTCGGTGGAGCGGAACGAGTCGATCGTGCGGCGCAGGCCTTCCTCGGCGTCCACCTGGGGTTCCCAGCCGAGCTTGTCGCGGGCCAGCGTGATGTCCGGGCAGCGCACGGCAGGATCGTCCGTCGGCCGTTCGATGAAGCGGACCTCCGACCTGGAGCCGGTGAGGCCGATGACGAGGCGGGCGAGGTCGAGCATGGTGATCTCGGCGGGATTGCCGATGTTGACCGGGCCGCGCAGGCCGTGTGCGGCCGCCGCGAGGATGCCGCGGACGGTGTCTTCGACGTAGCACAGCGACCGGGTCTGCCGTCCGTCGCCGGTGACCGTGAGGGGTTCACCGGCGAGTGCCTGCCGGATGAACGTGGGAACGGCCCGGCCGTCGTGGCCGCGCATCCGCGGACCGTAGGTGTTGAAGAGCCGCACGATGGCCGTGTCGGTGCCCTTCGCTTCGGCGTGAGCGGTGGTGAGCGCCTCACCGAACCGCTTCGCCTCGTCGTACACGCTCCGCGGTCCGACCGGGTTCACATGGCCCCAGTACCGCTCGTCCTGGGGGTTTTGCTGCGGATCCCCGTAGACCTCCGATGTCGAGGCGAGAAGAAAGCGGGCGCCCGAGCGATGGGCCAGGTCCAGAGCGTTGCGCGTACCGAGACTGCCCGTGTCCATGGTGTGCAGGGGAAGACGCAGATAATCGGCGGGGGACGCCGGGGAGGCGAAGTGGAGTATGAGATCGGGAGGCCGTTCCACGGCGAGTCCTTCGGCGACATTCGCCTGTATCAGCGTGAATCCGGGGCGGTTCAGCAAGGCGGACACGTTCTCGCGCCGACCGGTGCTGAAGTCGTCCACGCAGGTGACCGCAGCGCCCGAGTCCAGCAGGGCGGCGCACAGGTGCGAACCGACGAAGCCGGCGCCGCCGGTGACGACGGCATGTTCCCAGTTCCGTGACGAAGCGCTGGCCATTCAGATCTCCTTCCTACGTGGTGACCGCGTATCGGGGCCCCTGCTCAGGGCACCGGGTCGCCGACGTCGTGGAGGGTTCCGAGTACCCCGATCAGCGTCCGTCGCCCGGACGCCGGAGGCTCGGTGGTGTACGGCATACGGGTGACTCACGGAGAGCGAGGAGCCGGGGTCGGACCCGCACACCTGCCCCAGGATTCGGTGAGGAGGTCCAGCAGTTCGGTACCGCGCCCGCCTTCCGCGTCGGCATCGAGGATGGCGTACGGGGCCGGCGGTCTCGGTGTCCTCGACTTCGCAGCGCAGTCGGGAACCGCACACCTGCAGGTTGAGCCGCAGCGGGCCGCGCGTGTGCCGCAGTGCGTTGGTGACCAGTTCGCTGACCAGGAGCTCGGCGGTCTCGACCGGCTCCTCAAGAGCCCAGTCGGTCAATTGCGCGGTCACCAGCCGCCGGGCCTGGCGGACCGAGGTCAGTTCCCGCGGCAGCGGCCAGGAGGCGTCCCATACGGTGGCGCGGGCGCGGGGCGCGTCGAACGGGCCCGTGACCTGGGCACGGCCGATGTGCGCGCCTGAACGGAGGCCACCCTGCTGGTCGACGCCACCCTCGGCCTTCTCGTCGCACCCCTGGCGGACGGCGACTGGGACCGGGCCGGCGCAGCCTTCCACACCCTCCTCGACCGCGTGGAACCGGACTGGCACACCACGTAGCGAACGCCCCGACGTGAAGCCCGCGCAGGCCGTATCCGGTCCGGAGCTTCAGCCGGTTACAGATGTGTCGCCTGAGTCTGGGACCACTATGTAAGAAGGCTCAGCGCTCATTCACGCGCTCGAGCCGTGGCACCGGCTGGGAGAGGACAATCGGAACATGGGCACGGCGGACTTCTTCCGGGCAGGCCGAGGCCGGCCGACGGGCGGCCCCGCGGCGCCGCCCAGTGGCTTGCTCGATCTGCTCAGCGTCGCCGCGGTGGTGCTGGACGCGAAGGGCCGGGTGGTGTTCTGGAGCCCTCAGGCCGAGGAGTTGTTCGGCTACACCGCAGCAGAGGCACTGGGCCAGTACGCCGCGCGGCTGATGGTGCACGAGGAGCACTGGGGTGAGGTGGCCAGGCTGTTCGCCGAGGTCATGGAATCCGGCGTCGGCTGGGCCGGGGCCTTCCCGATCCGACACAAGGACGGCAGCACCCGCCTGGTGGAGTTCCGCAACATGCGGCTCCTGGACGACCTCGGTGACAGTTACGCCCTCGGCCTCGCCACGGACCAGGCAACCGTGCAGCAGGTCGAGAGAGACGTCGCGCTGACCGCGCGTCTGGTGTCACAGTCCCCGATCGGGCTGGCCATCCTGGACCCCGACCTGCGGTACCTGAGCGTGAATCCGGCTCTGGCACGGATCCACGGCCTGTCCGTCGCCGACCATCGGGGGCGGCGCGTCCGGGAGGTACTCCATTTCCTGGACGGCGACGCCGTCGAGGCCGGTATGCGCCGTGTTCTGGAAACCGGTGTGCCGACCGTGGACTGCTACCTCGTCGGCCGGCCTCCTCCCGACCCGGACCACGAACACGCCTGGTCCGTCTCGTACTACCGGCTGGAGGATTCCAGCGGGCGAGTGCTCGGCATGGCCGGCTCCGTCATCGACATCACCGAGCGCCACACTGTCGCCGCCGAGGCCGCACTGGCCCGTCGGCGTCTGGCCCTGATCGCCGAGGCATCCGCCTACGTGGGTACCACCCTCGACCTGGAACAGACGGCCCGCGAACTCGCCGACGTCGTCGTGCCGGACGTCGCCGACATCGCCGCTGTGGCCGTACTCGCCAGGGTCCTCAGCGACCGGACCGCGCCGCACTCGGCCTCGGCCCGCTTCCGTTCCCTCGCCGTCAGTGGCAACCCCACGGAGGAGGTCCCTGCGGCCGACCCGCCCGAGGGAGTCGCCACCTACGACGGCGACCCACTGATCACCCAATGCGTCGACACCCGCCGCCCGGTCATGGTGGCCCACACCACCCGTCGGGATCTTCTGCGCATCGCTCAGCACGAGGAGGCCGCCTCCCTCCTCGCGGCGGCCGGCGTGCACTCCTACCTGGCCGTACCGCTGGTGGCCCGCGGCGAGGTCCTCGGGGCCCTCGAACTCAAACGCACGCACAACCCGGCGCCCTTCACCGACGACGACGCGTTCCTCGCCTCCGAGCTGGCCGCCCGCGCCGCCGTGTGCATCGACAACGCCCGCTGGTACCAGGCCCAGCGCCAGACAGCCCTCACCCTCCAGCGCAGCCTGCTCCCCGAACCCCCCTCCCACCGGCCCGGCCTGGAGATCGCCTGCCGGTACCAGCCCGCCGGGGCCACCAGCGAGATCGGCGGCGACTGGTTCGACGCCATACCCCTCCACGGGGACAAGACCGCTCTGGTCGTCGGGGACGTCATGGGCAGCGGCGTCAACGCCGCGGCCACCATGGGCCAGCTGCGCAGCGCCACCCGCGCCTTCGCAGAGCTCGACCTCGCACCCGCGGAGGTCCTCCGTCACCTCGATCACCTGACCGAGGGCGTCGAGCAGACCTTCGCGACCTGCATCTACTGCGTCTACGACCCCCACCAGGGCCAGTGCCACCTCTGCCTCGCCGGTCACCTGCCCCCGGCCCTCGTACGGCCCGGCCGGGCGGCGCAGCTGCTCGATCTGCCCACCGGCGCGCCGCTGGGTGTCGGCGGGGTCCCCTTCGAGGCCGCCACCATCGCCTTCCGCCCCGGCGACCAGCTCGTCCTCTACACCGACGGTCTGGTCGAAACCCGGAGCGAACCCATCGACGCCCGCCTGGACACCCTTCTCGAGGCCCTCACCGCTACGTGCGGCCAGGGTCTGGGAGAGACATGCGACCGCGTCCTGGACATCCTCCGGCCACCCGGCGGCGAGGACGACGTCGCCCTGCTCATCGCCCGAGGACAAGGGTGAGCGATCACCCTGTCGTGCCGGTGGGCAGGCTTCCTTGCGTGCCGCGCCGGCGGGCAGCAGGGAAGGAGGTCCTTGTCGCGTCTGAGGTCGGCCGCCGACAGCACCCGGTCGGAGACGCGGGGCTGGTCCGGCCTGAACCAGGAGGCAGCACCCATGAGCACGTCCTTCCCGCCCCACCCGCTGCACGACTACGCGCTGCTGGCCGACGGGGAGCGCGGCGCGCTGATCGGTCCGGCCGGTGACATCGGCTGGCTGTGCGCACCCGGTTGGCACGACGACGCCGTCTTCGCCTCCCTCGTCGGCGGCCTCGGCGTGTACGCCCTCACCCCGCAGGGCCGCCACGTCTTCGGTGGCTACTACGAGGAGGGCACTCTGATCTGGCGCAGCCGCTGGGTCACCACGGACGGCGTCATCGAGTGCCGCGAGGCGCTCGCCTTTCCCGGTGAGCCCAACCGCCTCGTGCTCCTGCGACAGCTGCGCGCCGTGGACGGACCGGCCCACGTCCGGGTCGTACTCGATCCGCACGCCGATTACGGCCGCAGCTTCCCGATCTCGGCGCACCGCAGCGACGAGGGCGCCTGGTACCTGAACGCGGGCTCTCACCGCCTGCGCTGGCAGGGAGCTCCGGCCGCCGTCGCCCGCGCCCACGGACTGACCACCGAGATCCTGCTGAAGCCCGGCGAATCCCATGACCTCGTCCTGGAGTGCTCCGACTCGCCGCTGCCCCGAACGGCCCCGCGGGCCGAGCAGACGTGGTCCGCGACCGAACATGCGTGGCGGCGGGCCGTGCCCGCGCTGGACCACACGATCGCCGCGCGGGACGCCCGGCGCGCCTACGCGGTCCTGCGCGGCCTGACCACCCATGGCGGAGGCATGGTGGCGGCAGCCACCACCAGCCTCCCCGAACGCGCGGAAGCAGGGCGCAACTACGACTACCGGTATGTGTGGATCCGAGACCAGAGCTACGCCGGGCAGGCGGCGGCCGCCGCCAGGGCTCCTGAGCTCCTGGACGCCGCCGTGCGTTTCGTCGGCGAGCGCCTGCTCACCGACGGCCCGCATCTCGCCCCCGCCTACACCGTACTCGGCACCCCCGTGCCCGATCAGCGGAAACTCGACCTGCCCGGTTACCCGGGCGCCTCCAGCCGGGTGGGCAATCGGGTGCGGCAGCAGTTCCAGCTCGACTGCTTCGGCGAAGCCCTGCTCCTCTTCGCGGCGGCCGAACGCCTGGAGAGGCTGGACGCCCCCGCCTGGCGGGCCGTGGAACTCGCGGTGGACGCCATCGCCGAGCGCCGGCGCGAGCACGACGCCGGGATCTGGGA
The DNA here is from genome assembly GCF_055561075.1 of Streptomyces sp. NPDC022910. NCBI lineage: Bacteria > Bacillati > Actinomycetota > Actinomycetes > Kitasatosporales > Streptomycetaceae > Streptomyces > Streptomyces sp. NPDC022910. The sequence goes on along the minus strand of NZ_JBVHHL010000035.1, from coordinate 41,093 downwards.
GCTGGGCGCCCGGGCCTGGACCCACAGCAGGCTGACCTGCGTGGCCGGACTGCGCGCCATGGCCGCCTCGGCACCGCGGCACCCGCTCGCCGGCACCTGTACCCGGCTCGCCGACACCGTCCTCGCGGACACGTCGGCGACCTGTGTGCATCCCGACGGCCACTGGCAGCGCGCACCCGACGACCCCGACGTGGATGCCGCGCTGCTGCTGCCCGCCGTACGCGGCGCGCTGCCGGCGGACGATTCCCGCACGCGGGCCACCCTGGCCTGCTGTCGCCGCCGGCTGGCTCATGACCACTTCATGTACCGCTTCCGCCACGACGACCGGCCCCTGGAGGAGGCCGAGGGCGCGTTCCTGCTGTGCGGGTTCGTCATGGCGCTCGCCGAACAGCAGCAGCAACGCCCGGTCGAGGCGCACCGCTGGTTCGAACGCAACCGTGCCGCCTGCGGGGCGTCGGGTCTGTACGCGGAGGAATTCGACATCGCCCAGCGTCAGTTGCGCGGCAACCTCCCGCAGGCGTTCGTCCACGCCCTGCTGCTGGAGACCGCGGCCCGCCTGGCCGAGGACGACTGACTCCGTGCGTGCGGGTGGGCGACACCGGCCCGACGGCCGCGATCAGTCCTCGACCGACTGTGCCGTCCAGCTCCAGGCGTACTGCAGCAGGTCTGAGATCGTGACGGCACTGAGGCCGGCACAGACGAGGCGTGGCCCTGGGCGCGGAGACGTAGCCGCAGAGCAGAGCCGCGGCCACCCAGCCCGAGGTGCAGAAGGGGCAGACCACCAGGTCGCCCACGGCGCGTCGTGCCCCCGTCCCGCGCGGTCGGTCCCTCACCTCGTTGGCCGTGCTGTCGGACGTGCGGCGGGTGAACGGTGCCCGCAGAAAGCTGGTGATCTTGTCCTTGGTCAGGAGGCGGGACGCCTTGAACGTCCCTGTTCCCAGCAGGGCGACGTCCCAGGGCGGAACGGTCTGTGGCAGCCGCACTCCGCGGCGGCGCGCCACCAGGGTGAACAACGCGACGCCCGCCGAAAAGGCCGTCGCGAGCAGGGCATAGCCCCTGAGCGGCACATCGCCCGCAGCGTCGTAGCGCGAATCCTGCGTCCTTCCGGGCTCGGGCACGACGACCACCTCCGGCACCCGAGTCCCCGTGGGCCCTGCCCACAAACGCCCAGGTGCGGCGGTCCGCCGCGGTGCCGGACGGCCGCGGTCAGCCCCCGGACGCTGCCTGCGGCGAGACCCCCGACGATGAAGCGCTGGAAGGCGGCGAAGACACAGTGCACCGGAATGCTGACTCCGCCGACGAAGGCGAGCTGCATGCTGGTGCCGTCCCGGTGGCGCCCGGCCGGAGGGTGGACCAGGCCCAGTGTGTGCGTAGTGCCCAAGGTGCTGGTTCCCTCTTCGACGCGTGCGCCGCCCTGGCCGACCGACGCGCCGTCGTGGCGGGCCCTGGATTCCTCGTCGTCGGCCGAGGAGTCGCTTTCGGGCGATGCGCCTCCTGCGGTCGGTATGCGGTGCGTTCGGTCATGGTCAGCCGACGGGGAGGGATTGCTCGGCCCAGATTGTCTTGCCCGTGGGGGTTTGGCGGGTACCCCAGCCCTGGGTGAGCTGAGCGACCATGTGCAGGCCGCGTCCGCCCTCGTCGTAGGTGCGCGCGCGGCGCAGATGGGGCGCGGTGCTGCTGGCGTCGGATACCTCGCAGATCAGGGTGCGGTCCCTGATCAGCCGCAGCCCTATGGGGACTTCTCCGTACCGAATGGCGTTGGTGACCAGCTCGCTGACCACCAGCTCGGTGACGAACGCGGCGTCCTCCAGCCCCCAGAGCGAGAGCTGGCGGGAGGTCTGGGCCCGGGCGTCGGCGACGATCGCGGGGTCGGACGGCAGCGCCCAGGCGGCGACCTGGTCGGCGTGCAGCGCCCGGGTGCGCGCGAGGACCAGGGCCACGTCGTCGACCGGGCCTTCCGGCAGCATCGACTCCAGGATGCGATCGCAGGCGACGTCGAGCGAGGGGACGGGGAACGCCAGGGCTTCGCACAACCGCTCGAGTCCGAGGCCCACGTCGCGGTCGCGGGCCTCGATCAGGCCGTCGGTGTAGAAGGCGAGCAGACTTCCCTCGGGAAGCGCGAGTTCGGTGGACTCGAAGGGCAGGCCACCGACGCCGAGCAGGGGGCCCGGGCTGAGGTCGACCACGTTGACCGTGCCGTCGGGAAACAGCACGGCGGGCGGAACGTGGCCTGCGCTCGCGAGGGTGCAGGTGCGGGAGACCGGGTCGTAGACGGCGTACAGGCAGGTGGCGCCGGTCCCACCCGTGAACGGCTCGTCCGTGACGACGCTGTCGTCGTCCGTGGTGAGGTGGGTGACGAGGTCGTCGAGGTGGGTGAGGAGTTCGTCCGGGGGCAGGTCCACATCGGCGAGGGTGCGCACGGCCGTACGCAGCCGCCCCATGGTGGCCGAGGCATGGATGCCGTGCCCGACCACGTCTCCGACGACCAGAGCGACCCGGGTGCCGGACAGGGGCACTACGTCGAACCAGTCACCGCCCACTCCGGCGCCCGTTCCGGACGGCAGATAGCGGTACGCGACCTCGACGGCCGCCTGATGGGGCAGGGTGCGAGGCAGCAGGCTGCGCTGGAGGGTGAGCGCGTTGGTGCGCTCGCGTGTGTAGCGGCGCGCGTTGTCCACGCCGACGGCCGCCCTGCCGGCGAGTTCCTCGGCGAGGATGAGATCGTCCGGCTCGAAGGGGGCCGAGTCCTTCAGGCGGGCGAAAACCGCCACCCCGAGGGGGATTCCCCGTGCCCGGAGCGGTATCGACATGACCGAGTGAAATTCGAACTCGTGCACGCGGCGAAAGCGTTTCTCGTCGACGGCGATCCACCGGACGAAGTCGGGGTCGTTCTTCGCACTGAGCACCGGGCGTCCGCTGGCCAGTGCGCGGGCGGGAGGCGCGAACCGCGGATAGGTGTCGATGGCGCCGAGGTCGACGGCCGCCTCGGGCACACCCTGTGATGCGGACTGGTGTGCGACGCGCCGCAGTACGACGGATGCGTCGACGGGCCCCGCGACCGGTTCGTCGCCGCGGGTCACGGAGTCGAGCAGATCCACGCTGACGAAGTCGGCGAGCTGCGGAACCGCCAGATCGGCCAGTTCCTCGGCGGTGCGGGTCACGTTCAAGGTGGTGCCGATGCGGGTTCCCGCCTCGTTGAGCAGTGCCAGCCGCTGCCGGGCCGAATGGTGCTCGCTGCTCTCGAACGTCGCGGTGCCGACGCCGCACACCCGGCCCGTGGCCGGGTTCCTGACGGGCCACAGCTCGATGACCCAGGCCTGCTGGCGGTAGGAGGGCGCCGCCGGGAGGTGGCACTCGTAGCGCATCGGCCTCGCCTCTTCGGCGACCTGCTGTACGCACCGCAGAAAGCCCTCGTCGCCGCGGCTCTCGCCGAGAAGGTCGGCGTACGGCGATCGGCGCGGCACATCGGCCTCGTCCCCCACGCCTTCCGACGCGACCGCGTTCAGCTGCCACGAGCGCGATGCGGTGGTGTAGGTGGACAGGGCGATGGAGGACTGGGCGAAAGCCCATACCACCATCCTTTGATCGCGTTCCGCCTCGGCCGAGCCGGTGGTGGCCGTCACGACGAAGCCCTGGGCTCTGCCGTCGCCGTCGAGCGAGGGGTAGGCGTGCAGGGCGAGTGCGACGCGGTGACTGTCGCGGTGCCGGAGTACCGCCGTGCCGCTCCATTCCAGGGAGTCGATCAGGGAGAGACCCGCTGCGTCGGACGGCTCCCGGGCAACCAGGAGATCGGTCGCGGGGCGCCCCACGATCTCCGCTGCGGGGTAGCCCAGCAGCCGTTCGGCTCCCTGGCTCCAGCCCGTGATGGCGCCCCCAGGGCTGATGGTGGCCGTGGCCGCCTCGGACGAGCCCCCGTCGTGACCAAGGTTCCACTCAGAGCCAGTCATTCTTGCTCAATTCACACCAGTGAAGTTACTCGCGGATACTCACCGTCAGAGCCTGCACATATGTAAAGACTATGACAAACGGGATGCATGCGTGCGATGCCACCTCACGATGCGTGAAGGGAGCCAGGGCCGCAGGAGGCCTGCTGCTGCTCGGCCACGCCGCTCGCCAGAAGAGCGGGCCGGCAGCGCGCAGGCGTGCCTCATGCGCTGATGCTGTCCGTCGCCGCGTGGAGGGCGGGCACCACCCGGCTCAGCCTCAGGACCCCCCACACAATGAACCCGACCCCGATCGCCTCCGGCAGCAGCCACCAGCCGGTCCGGATCTCCTCCCCGAACAGCGTGATGCCAAGCAGCAGGCTCACTGTGGCATCACCGATGGTCAGGGCAGGTTGTGACGCCGCCAGCCACCCCGCCTGGAGGGCGTTCTCCAGTAGCAGGATGGCGCAGACTCCGGTCAACGCGAATCCATAGGTCTGCCAGCACGTCAGGAAGGCTCGGAGACCGTGGTCGGCGAACGTGCCCGTGGCCGACTTCAGCTGTGCGGCGGTGAGGGCGTTGCCGATGGCCGAGGCTGTGGCCAGCACGGCGGCCCGGAACAGTGGCGGGCGGCCCGGGCGGGCCACGGCGACCGCCGCGGCCATGGCCCCCAGGCAGAGCGCCAGGACCGGGATCCATCGCAGCATGGAGGCCTGGTCCTCGTCGCCGGAAGGCGCGGCGGCTCCCAGGACCAGCGCAAGCCCCGCGACCACTCCGGTGATCGCCCACCAGGCCGCGGGCGGCAGACGGCGGTGCATGAGCGGAGCGGCGATCAGCAGGGCGAAGGGCAGCTCGAGGACGAAGAGGGGCTGCACCAGGGCCATCGGTCCGTTCACCAGGGCGAGCGCCTGGAAGAGCGCGGCGCCGACGACCCCGCCGATTCCGATCAGCCAGTCGGGACGGTGTGCGAGTTCGAGCATGAGTCGCAGACCGCCGCCCTGCGCGACCGTGGACGCCGCCTTGCGCTGAAACGCCGTCCCCGCCGCGTTGCTGGCGGCTCCCATGACCGCGAACAACGCGGCGAGCACGATCATCCCTCCAGCATGCCCTGGCGTGGCTGCCGGTGCCGCCGAACGTCGGCCGTTGTCCTGCCGGCCTACGCCTGACCAGCAGGTGCGACGGCGATCACGCGCTTGATGCCGACCAGGACCTTGTAGCGCTCCCTCGTCATGAACTCCTCCATGCTCCAGACCGCCGGACGTCCCACCTCCGCACACAGGTGCAGCACGTGGTCCTTGCCCGTCCACACCCCCAGATGGGCGCCGTACGCATCATCGGTGGCGTTGAACAGCAGCAGGTCGAGCGGCCAGGCAGCCGGCACTCGGGTGGTGGCCCGGGTATCCGCCCACAGATCGCTCGAACGCAGAGCGGGAGGAGCCAGACCGAAGTGCCGCAGGACCTCGTACGCGTACCACTGGCAGTTCGCGCCCGCGGTCAAACCGGGCGTGGCGGACACCGCCGTCGACCCTGGGAAGCGGGAGCCCACATACGGAACGGTCCGGAAAACGGCCGGCAGTCGATCGAGTAGGGAACCGCCCGCGGCGGTCACACGGGATCACCGGCCGCTGAGTCGTCGTCCAGTGCCCGCACGAGGCCGCGCAGGATGGGCCCGTACTCGGCGTGAGCGAGGGCCGAGGCCATCTGGGCCACGAGGTAGTCGGCCGGATTGCCGGTGTCGTACCAACGGCCCTGGATGACCTGCCCGTACACCGCGCGGGTGCCCGCGTAGGCGTTGATGGCGTCGGTCAGATAGATCTCGCCTTCACGGTGCTCGTACCAGCGCCGGGTCTGATCACGCAGCTCGTCGATGATTCCCGGGGTGATGACGTAGCCGCCGATGGCCGCGTACGAGGTCGGCGCGTCATCCGGCTTGGGCTTTTCGACCAGGCCGGTGATGCGCAGCAGACCGTCGCCCAGGTCCTCCTTGACGATGGGCACCCCGTAGCGCTGGGAGTCGGCGGGGTCCATGGGCATGAGGGCCAGGACGGGGCAGCCGGTCTGCTCGTACGCGCGGATCAGCTGCTGGGCACGAGGTACGTCGGCCACGAACACGTCGTCGGGCCAGAGCACCAGCACCGGTTCGTTGCCGATGTTGCGGGCGGCGTTGAGCACCGGGGTGCCGTTTCCGTACGGGCCGTGCTGGTCCAGATATGTGATGTGGCCTCTGCGAGCCAGTTCGGCGACCTCCTCCACGGCGTCCGCGTACGCCGTCTTGCCGTCGGCGCGCAGTTGCGCGACGAGGCCGGGATTGGGCCGGAAGTGGTCCTGGATGAGGGACTTTCCCCCCGAGACGACGATGGTGATGTCGGTGATACCGGAGTCCACCAGTTCACGCACGGTGTGCTCGATCACCGGTTTGTCGCCGACCGGCAGCATTTCCTTCGGTGTGGCCTTGGTCAGGGGCAGCAGGCGGGAGCCGAGTCCGGCGGCGGGGATGACAGCCCTGCGGATCGTCGGGGACATCAGGTCTCTCTCGGTCGAAACGGCACACGCGCCGGTCGGCACGGCACGCGGTTGACGCTATCAAGCCGCAGAGCCCACGCGATGGGCCAATGGCGTTGTGAGAGCACGCTGTTGGCGGGCAGGTCTCCTTCACCGAGCACCGGTGGCGTTACCGGCCGCGGCTGCCAGGCCGGGCTGGAGGCGGCGGGCGGCGTCGAGGTGGTCGGAGGTCCAGATGATGCGCACGGCCGTGGCGGTGGCCTGCCCTTGCCCGTCGTACAGGTCTTGACGCAGGGACTCGACCAGACGCGCGTCGGCTGTGGGGTTGCGCGGTAGTGGATCCGGCAGGGGCGTGTGCCGGGTCAGGCCTGCGGCCAGGTCCCGATACCAGTCGGACACCCGGCTCGCGGCGCTCAGCAGGACGAGGCCGGCGTCGGCGCGGCCCGCTTCGGTGTGCTGTGCGCCGCCACGCTGCCACAGGCCCAGGACGGCGTCCGCGGCCAGGCGCAGCCCTACGACGCCGGTGACCAGGGTGGTCATGTCCGCCAACGGGATTGGTTTCGGGCCGCGTTCGGCCAGGAAGTTGCGGAAGGCGTCATCGAGTCTGCGGGAGGAGGCGGCTGCCTGACGGCCCCATCGCAGGGGGGTGTCGGCCGGTGGGGGGTCCGGGCCGCAGCGGCCGACGGCGTACTTCACCGCGTCGGCCAGGTAGCGGGCGCTGTCCGTGTACGCAGTGGCGAGGGCCTGGTCGACCGCGGCCGCGGCTCCGCGCGGCCAGAAGAGCAGGCCCACCAGGACACTCACGGCGCAGCCGATGGCGATGTCCTGAAGACGCAGGAGCGCGATGTGCCAGTTGGGGTCATGGCCGACGTTGAACAGGATGACGAGGGTGATGGTGAAGGCTGCCTGGCCGGCGGCGAAGGAGATGGCGGCGGGAGCGATGCCGGCGACGAGCACCGCGAGAGGCAGCAGGAACCAGAGAGACGTGCCGTGGTGCCCGAAGATGTGCAGCACTCCGGCCCCGATGAGCGAGCCCGCGATCGTACCGCCCAGGGCGCGCAGCGCCTTCTGACCCGTGTTGAGCGCGTTCGAACGCAGAACGGAAAGGGTTCCCAGGAGCACCCAGAAGGAGTGCTGAACACCGGCCAGGTCCGCGAGAGCGACCGCGGCACCGAGGCCGAGTGCGCCCCGGAGGCTGTTGTGCAGCCAGACCGAGTGCGGCTCCAGGTGTGCGGCGGCCCGCTCGCGCGCCGCCGCCAGCGGTGCGCTCAGCGCACCGGGTTCGTGGCCGAGCAGACGCTCCGGCCAGCTGCGCTGTTCGGCCGCCGCCGCCAGGTCCACGTTCCCGGCGATCTGGAGGGTCACAAACCCGAGTTCCTGGGCGCGGAACGAGAGGTCCAGGGTGCCGAGGAAGGTGCGGACCGCCGACGCGGTGCCGGGGCTCGGCCGGCGTAGGGGCAGCCGGGTGCCGGCGCTGCGCTCCATGTCCACCATGGCCGAGCGCAGCGCCGCCGCGGCGGCACGGAGGGTGCCGGGCGGGTCGTGCGGTGTGTCGAGCAGGTCGGCCGACCGGTCCAGGACCGTGGCGGCGGCCCTGCGCACGGAGTGGGCCGCGGGGTCGCAGGCCGGGCGGTCCTCGTCCGGGGCGGCGCTGTCGGCCACGATGGAGCACAGCCAGGTGAGTTCGTCGACCAGACGGACCAGGGCGCGTGAGCCGGCGGACAGCCCGGTGGGCCGGTAGCAGGTGGCGTCGAAGGCGCGGCGCAGCTCGGCGGACGCTGCGGAAGCCTCATCGGCGGCGGCGCGGCACTGCCGGGCGCTGGGCACGTCCGGCCCGCCGGCCAGGCGGGAGGCGTCGATGCGCAGCTGCGCCGCGGCCGCGCGGCACACATGGGACGCGGGCGCGCTGAGCGGGTCGGCGGTCGGCCGGGGCCATAGCAGGGAGATCGCGAGCATGGCCGCGGCGGCCGCGAGGCCCGCTCCGGCGAGCCGCTCGGGCACCTGCGCCAGCGGTGCGGGAGAGGTGACGGGAAGGATGAAGGCCAGCAGGAGCGCGGTCGTCGCCCCTGCCAGGACGGAGCTGACCACGCCCGAGAAGAGGATCAGGAAGCCCACCACGACCGTGGCGGCGACCGCAAGCCAGGTCTCGCGGGCCACGAGCGTACCGAGGCAGATGAGCACCGCCCAGGCCACGGCCAGGCCCAGATGTGCCCGCAGCCGCTGGACCATCGGGCCGGTGAACTCCGCCAGCAGCAACATCGAGAAGGAGCCGAACGCCGAGAAGGTCGCCATCGTCGGCGAGCCGATCACCTGACTGCACAGGGCGAAAAGGGCGGGCATCGCCAGTGCCGTCCGCACGGCCCGACGGGTCGCCGCCAGCTCCGGATCGTGCGCACGCAGCCACGCCGGGGCCCGGCCGAGCCGCATGCGGACAGGTGTCTGCATGCGCCACACCTCCCGTCGCGGGTGCGCCTGGTGTCCCGTGACGGGTCGAGTATCTGCCGGGACTGGGGGCCGCACCCCGCCGAGGGGCGCTGTCAGCCACTTCTCGGCCACACCTCGGGCCCACCGCCGTGCCACTCGATCAGGGGCGACTCGGCGACATCCACTTCGTCCCAGCCCTCCAACCCTGCACGCTGAAGGAGCACCGCCAGATCGTGCAGGTTGTACGCCATCCCGAGGATCTCGCCGTCGGCTCGGACACGTCGGCCGCCGGTCTCGGAGGGCGGGGATACGATCACGCGACGCTCGGACATGCCCCCAGCCTCGCCCGTGACAGCCAGGCCCGCAATCCTGCGGGCGCCCGGGCGAGCGCCGACGGGCTGCCGGGAACGGTGCTGCTCAGTCGGCGGGGTCGTGCCAGCTGTCGCCGATGGGGAGAAGTCCGTCGGCTTCCTTGGGCCCCCATGTGCCCCTGGGGTAGGGGTGGGCGGGGACGATGTCGCCCAGGACGGGGTCGACGACGCGCCAGGCGGCCTCCACGGTGTCCTGTCGGGCGAACAGCCAGCGGTCGCCGTCGAGGGCCGCGCCGACGAGCCGGTCGTAGGGGCGCATGTCCGACCCCGGCTGCCGGCTGAAGGTCAGGTCCTCGTGCTGGGGCTGCCGGCCCTCCCCGGGTTTCTTGCCCGCGAGGGTCAGGACCACACGGGTCTCGGGCGATACGCGGAAGCGGAGCGTGTTGGCGGCGGGTGCCGGGCGGAGCCCGAACACGTCGTGCGGAGGACGGCGGAAGCGGATGGTGACCTCGGTGGCGGTCACCGGGAGGCACTTTCCGGCGCGGATGAGGATCGGGACGTCGGCCCAGCGCCAGGAGTCGGCGGCGAGCCGGATCGCCGCGTAGGTTTCGACCGTCGACTTGGGGTCCACTCCCTCCACCTCGCGATAGCCCTCGTACTGTCCGCGCACGACGTCGTCGGGGGTGAGCGGCTCCAGCGAGGAGAGGACCTCGGCCTTGGAGTCCGCCCAGGACTCCAGCCCCTGACCGGAGGGCGGGTCGGCCATGACGGTGGCCAGTACCTGCAGCATGTGGTTCTGGATCACGTCGCGGATGGCGCCGGTGCGGTCGTAGAACCGGCCCCGGTCGGACACGTCGAAGGCCTCCGCCATGGTGATCTGGATGCTCTCCACATACGTGCGGTTGAGCAGTGGCTCGAGCACCGAGTTGGCGAAGCGCGTGAAGAGGACGTTCTCCACGGGGTCCAGGCCGAGCCAGTGGTCGACGCGGTAGATCGCTTCCTCGGGGAAGTACTCCTGCATCGTGGCGTTGAGGCGCCGCGCGCTGTCCAGGTCGTGGCCGAAGGGCTTCTCGACCATGATGCGGGCACCCTTCGCGCGTCCCACGGTGGCGATGCCCTGGGCGATCCGGCCGAAGAGAGAGGGAGGCACCTCGAGATAGAACAGGGCGCGCTCGCCGCTGCCCATGGCCTCGGACATCGCTGTGTAGGTGGAGTCGTCGTCGAGGTCGCCGTCCACGTAACGCAGCAGGCCGAGCAACTTGACGGCCGCCTGCGACCGGGGATCCACGCCGTTGAGGGTGAGCGAGGACTCGGCATAGGCGCGGAACTGCTCCAGGCTCCAGCCGGACCTCGCCACGCCCACCACCGGAACGTCGAGGACACCGCGCTCGACCAGTCCCACGAGGGCGGGGAACGTCTCCCGTTTCGCCAGGTCACCGGTGGCCCCGAAGATCACCAGCGCGTCCATCTGCCGTGTCGTCATCTCTGACCCTCCTGTGAACGCCCCCCTGCGGCACTCCTGGTACGCCCGCGTCAGCGCAGCATGTCGGCAAGGTGATCGCCGACCCGCAGTGCGTCGGCGATGGCCGTCAGGGACGGATTCACCGCCCCGATGCCCGGGAAGAAGCTGGTGTCCGCTCGCGAGGCAGGCAGTCGCCGCGTTCGAGGATCAGTACGCGCTTCCCGGTGGGCGTCGGTCGGTGTGCCAGGGTGCCGCCGCCCGCGCCGCAGCCGATGACGACGACGTCGCAGTGCTGATCGCCGGCCACGGGGAATCCGTTCTGGAGTCGTTGCCTGCCCTGGCGGAGCCCGGTTCTCCCGGCCGCGGACACGTGGTGAGGGGCAGCTCGTGGGGGAGTGGCCGCCTCGTGCAGGGCAGGTCCTGTCATCTGCACGCTATAGGGCGGTCGGCCGGGCGGCACGTCGGGCATGGGTGCTCCGGTGCTCTTTGCGGTGCTCGATGACCACCGCGGCGTCGGAGGGTGCGACGTCAGAGGACCGCGATCGGGTTGACCGGCGAGCCGGTGGCGTACGGCAGTCGGAGCGGGGCGATCACGCACAGGAACGACCAGCGGGCCAGTTCCTCGCAGACCGGCACGAGGTCCTCGAACTGCAGATAGTCGAGGAGGTGGATCCCCATCGCATGCATCGCGAGCACGTGGAGGGGGAAGTCGACGCCTTCCGTGGTACTGGGCGCGGCATCGTTGTTGCCGTCGCTGCCGAGGACGGCGACCTGCCGTTCGGCCAGGAACTCCGCCGCGCCCGGGTGGAGTCCGGCCCGGGCCACGGCCGTCTCCCAGGGCCCGACCCCGGTGCGGCGGCGGCGGTGGCCGCCCCGGAGGAAGAGCAGATCACCGGTGCCGACGCGGACACCCTGCGCGGCCTCGGCCTCGGCCAGTTCCTCGGCGGTCACCTGGTCGCCGGGCTCCAGCCGCTTCACGCCGCGCAGCCGGGGGATGTCCAGCAGGACACCACGGCCGACGATGCCGTCCTTGGCCAGGGCGACGGAGAGCACCTCGCCGCCGCGGGGCGTGGCACTGGTGGCGTCCATACCCCCGAACAGCGTGCCATGGTAGATGACATGACAGAGCGCGTCCAGGTGGCTGTCGACGTTGCTGTGGATGTTCATGTCGAAATGGTCGAAGGCGAACTGCAGTTTGCTGCGGTCGATGGTGCCTGCGATGGCTCCCGTCATACGGTGACATGCGGGCTCTGCGTTGTCCGGTTCGAGGAGCGTCTCCACCGGTGCGGCAAGGCTCACGTGACGCCCGGTCCGGACCTCGCGGGCCGCGGTGGCCACGTGCTCCGGAGTGATCAGGTCGAGCGCGCCGCGGCCGACCCGCCCTCCCGGTGCCTCACGGCGGACTCGCTGGTACAGCGACTGGAAATCGGCTGCGCCGATCGACGGGAGGCTTCGGTCGCCCGTCATTCAGATGCTCCGCTTCGCATCGAGGGCGTCGTCGTCCAGGGTGCAGCCCGCCATGATGAGCGACAGATGGGTGAAGGCCTGCGGGAGTTTGCCCAGTTGTTCGTCGGACGGGCCGATCTCCTCGTCGAACAGGCCGACGTGGTCGGCCGCGGTCAGGACGGTACCGGCGGCCTCGCCGGCGTTGAGCGTCACCGCGCCGCGTACGTCACGGCCCGCGCGTTCCAAAGGGAAGGTGCCCTGGAGATGCAGCGCGATCCCGGATGCACGGGACACCGCGCCCCGCGTATCGAACTGGAACTCGTGCTCGGCGCGTCCATAGTCGAAGCGCGGCCGGCAGTCGAGGGCGAAGCGGACCGTGCCCCGCACCGCGCGGATGATCCGGAGCAGCGTGTGGCGGGCGGAAGGGCGGCCTGACGTGTCCGGTGGCATCCACTCCATCAACTCGCCGACACCGTCGGGCGACCTGAACCGGGTGACCAGCACAGCGGTGTCCGGACAGTACAGCCGGCGACAGGTCACAATGTCCGCTTCCGGCGCCAACCGGACGTGACCGCCGCGGTCTTGGCTCAGCAGGGCGGCGAAGATGCTGGGGGAGTCGAAACGGGGAGCCGGGAACCAGTTCAGCAGACCCTTGGCGGAGATCAGAGCGGCCGTCTGCAGGTCGCCCACCGGTCCGTGGTCGGCGATCGGCGGATTGCGGTCCATCTGCACGCTCCGAGCTCTCCGGTCGGCTCCCGGGAAAGCTATCCGAGCCAGGAGGCACCGGGACGGATACGCCTCGGCTGTTGCGGGACGGATCCCTCGTACGGCCGAGGGATCCGTCCCGGAGCCCTGCGCTGCGCGTCCCTCAGGTTCAGCACGGACCGCTCATCCGCCCCGCTCTCCGGTGTCCGTGCCCCGAGACGGACTCACCTTCACTCGATCGTACGTTTAAGGAAGCCGGTCAGGCCTCAAGCTGAGGTTGACCTCGACCTGGCCGACGGCGCGCGATGCCGAGCCGGAGGAGGGCGGTTGCCGGGGTCGCTGAGACGTACCCCGGCTCGTCAGGTGGCGGCGATGCTCTCCCGCTCTCTTCCCCGTCACGGTGGATCGGTGTCTTGGCACCGGTCAGCGGGACACCGTCCCTCCTCGCCGGGCTGCGACGATCTCCGCCATGATCGACAGGGCGGTCTCCTCAGGCGTACGGGTGCCGAGGTCGAGGTCGATCAGCGACCTCAGCTGGGCCAACTCCCGCTCGCTCGCGCCCGCTTCACGCAGCCGTCGGTTGCGGTCCTCGTGGGTGCGGCGCGAGCCCATCGCGCCGACGAACGCGACCGGCAGCCGCAGGGCCGCCTTCAGCAGGGGCACGTCGAACTTGGCGTCGTGTGTGAGCACGCACGGCATCGTGCGCCCGTCGATCGCGGTGCGCCGGAGGTAGTGGTGCGGCCAGTCGACCACGACGTCGTCCGCGTCGGGGAAGCGGGCTCGCGTGGCGACGACGGGACGTGCGTCGCACACGGTCACCTGGTAACCGAGCAACTTGCCCGCACGCACCAGTCCCGCGGCGAAGTCGATCGCCCCGAAGACGGTCATACGAGGCGGCGGCACGTTCGACTCGACGAACAGTGTGAGGCCGCCGGGGCAGGGCGATCCGTCCTACGAGAGGCCGACCGTGCCGGTGCGGCCGGTGGCCAGCATGGCCCGGGCCTCGGCCGCCACCGTCCGGTCCAGTTCCGCGTGGCCACCGAAACCGCCCTCGTACCCCCTGTCGGAGTGCACGGGCATGGCCCTGCCCAGGAGTTCGGCCGGGCCCCGCACGACCCGGGCGACGGCGAAGTCCCGGCCCTCCTCGTCCAGCGGTACAGCTCCTCGGCGATGTCAAGCATCACGTGCTCCCGAACGGGGACGGTGGGCCTGCTCGGGTTGCCGTCGAGACGCCGCATCCCGGCATGCCCGGAACTACCGCTCGTCGGAGTCGACCACCTGGCGCCTACCGTTGCAGCCGTGCTCGGCGAGCGGACCGACGGACAGGCCCGCGGCGCGGCAGCCGTTGACGATGTCGGGAAGCGCGCCGAGCGCGGCACGCCAGCAGTCGGCGGCCGAGGTCTGGTCGGAGTCGTGGAGGAGCAGGGTGCCCCCTCCGCGCAGGTCGGCTTCGATCACCGAGCGTACGGAGGCGGGCGTGGCGTCGGCGGTCCAGTCCCTGCCCCAGGCGGTCCACAGCACCGGCCGCAGTCCGGCCCTTCGGGCGGCCGCCCACCGGCCGGAGGTGAGGATCCCGTACGGCGGGCGGTACCACTGCGGCCGGCTGCCCGCGATGTCGGACAAGGCGTGGACCGCACGCACCAGGTCGGTGGTGTCGCGTGTGGGAGCGGGCAGCCAGGGGCGGTCGTGGGCCCAGCCGTGTACGGCGAGTTCGTGCCCCCGGTCCAGGGTTTCGCGGGTCAGCGCCGGGTACCGCACGACGTTCTGACCCAGCACGAAGAAGGTCGCCCGCACCCCGAGACCCTGCAGCGCGTCCAGGAAGTGCGGCGTGGACCTCGGATCCGGCCCGTCGTCGAACGTGAGAGCGATGTGGTCGGGACGGCCCGTGCCGGCGAGCCGGGGGAAGAAACGGCGTCGCAGGCCCGGCAGCCAGGTCACGGCCGGGGCGATGTGCGCGGCCGCGACCGCGGCGAACGGCACCAGGACGACGGCGGCCCGCCGGACGGGGGCATGGCCGTGGGAATGGGGCATGCGGGCATCCGCCTCCTTGCGTCATGGGCCGCGTTCGGATTCACGACCTCTGGGATGCCGGTCTCTGGGCTCCGGGGTCCCTTCCGTTCCGCCCTCCCGGCGTCGTGTCCCAGGCACCGCAGACCGAGGGGGAGCTCGCCAGTCCGATACTTCCGGCCCCGATGAGCGCGACGCCGACCACCTCGGGCAGCACCCGCACTCCGAGGGCGATCTGCTCGCCGAACAGCGCCCACCCCAGCGCGACGCTGGCCAGGGCGTCGCCGAGGGTGAGAGCCGGCTGAGACGCCGTCAGGGTTCCGGCCCGCAACGCGCTCTGCAACAGCAGGAACCCGACCGCTCCGGCGCAAACAGTCGCGTACGGTGGCCATTGCGCGAACGCGGCGCCCGGATCCTGCGCGAGTCTTCCCGTGACCTCCTTGAGGAGCGCGGCCGTGGCGGCGAACGACACCGCGCTCGCCAGCCCGATCAACGCGGCCCGCGGTGCGCCCCTGAGCGGACGGGCCACGGCGACGAGCAGGGCGACGACGCACAGTACCGTCGCTCCCGCCGAGAGCCAGCGACCCGGCGAGGCCGTGGAGCGGCCGGGGGAGGGCTCGGCCCCGCCCAGGAAGAGCGCGAGGCCGATGGCAAGGGCCGCGAACGCCAGCCATGTGCGACGGCTGGGGCGGCGATGGAAGACCACGCTGCCGACGGCGAGGGTGAAGAGCAGCTCACTTGCCATCAGGGGCTGGACGAGGGAGAGGCTGCCCACGGCCAGCGCGGACGCCTGCAGAACGGTCGACAGGGCGAGCAGCCCCGCACCCGCCAGCCAGTGCGGTCGCCGCAGCACACGGGCGAGCCACCGCACCGCCTGACGCACCCCTCGGCCGCCTTCTGGCTCGTCCGTCGCAGCCCGGCGCTGCAGGACCGATGCCGAGGCGTTGGACAGCGCCGCGAGCAGGGCGAGCAGGACGGTCAGGTAGCTCACCTGTGCCACTCATCCGAACCTGGCGGCGAGCCGCCGGTACAGTCCCGGCGCTACTCCACGCACCCGGGCGGGCAGGCGCAGCCAGCCGGGTACGAAGACCTCGTCCCGACCCCGGGAGACGGCGGACCAGACGGCCTCCGCCACGCGCTCGGGCGGCACCGGCCTCGGCCTCGACCGCAGGTAGGGCATCCCGCGCCGATCGAAGAACGGTGTGTCCACCACGCCGGGCACCACATGGCTGATTCCCACCCCGGTGCCGCGCAGTTCGTATCGCAAGGCGTCGGCGAAGGTGCCGAGCGCCGCCTTGGCCGCGGAGTACACGGCCTCGCCCCGTACGCCGACCGTGCCTGCGAGGGATCCGATGATCACTACACGTCCGGAGCCCGCTTCGACCATGTGGGGGAGCAGGTGCCGTACGAGATGCACCGTGGCGAGCACATCGACGTCGATCACTTCGTCGATGGCGCGTGCGGGCATGCTGCTGAAGTCTCCGGCCCAGCCGATTCCGGCGCAGGCCACCAGCAGGTCCACGCGGCCGAGGCGGTCGAGGGCGAACTCGGCCAGCTGCCGGTGGGCACCCGGCAGGGTGTGATCCGTGGGGAAGACCGTGGCCGCCGCCTGGACGGCGACCCGCGCGAGCCGCGTCTCGTCCCGCCCGTTCAGCACCATGCGCCACCCGCCCTCGGTGGCCAGCCGACGGGCGACGGCGGCGCCGATGCCGGAGGATGCGCCCGTCACGAGCGCAGTGCCCCGCTCAGCCGTCTGGCCACCGGAAGGCGTACCCGCTTGGGGCGTTGCGTCCATGGAGAGGGCGGAAGCGGAACGATCACGCGAGGGGGCATGAAACATGGCGGATGACCTCAGCTGCGACGGCGAACACCGGAGTGATGGGCGGAAGGCGACTGCTCCCGGGTTCAGTCGAAGGAAGCGGACGGCGGTATCCCGCTCGTCACGCTCGGAAACTCGGAACGGTTGGGTGCGTTTGGAAAACCATGGCTGGGGACAATCGGTACCAGTGTGTGCATTCTCCCCCGCGGCGCGACGGCAGGCGACGCGAGCGGCCATAAGCCCTCGCGGCGGATACTGATCGTCAGTGCCAGCATGGGATCCGGACACGACACGGTCGCCGCCGAACTCGCCCGGCGCGCGCGCTGCCACGGCCATGAGGCGCATGTCGTCGATGTCCTCGGTCTGCTGCCACACGGGCTGGGCACCGGCCTCCGCCGCGGCTACCGGTCATCCGTACGGTGCTTCCCCTGCGCGTACGCCTTGCTGTACGGCATGTTTCTGCGTCGCGGGACCGGGCACCGCCCCAGCGGCGTCCCGCTGGCCCGCCTGGCAGGCGATCGCCTGACAGAACTCGTCGACCGCACCCGAGCGGACGTGGTGGTCCCTGTCTTCCATCTGGCCGCGCAGCTGACCGGCGACCTCAGGTCCCGGGGGCGGCTACGCGTACCGAGCTTCGTCTTCTTGATCGACTTCGCCGTTCACCGGCAGTGGCTCCATGGCGGCAACGACCGCTACCTCTGCCTCACGGACGAAGCCGCGGACTGGGTGCGCCAGGACATCGCCACTCCCGCCGAGACGACCGGACCGGTCGTGGCACCGGAGTTTTTCACTCCGGCACCCACGGCGGCCCAGTGGTCACGGCGTTTTGGCCGGCACGCTCCCGAACGCCCGGCGGTGCTCCTGTCCGCAGGTGCCTGGGGCGCCGGCTCCCGGCTTCCCGCGACCGCTCGCCTGCTGGCCGCGCGCGGTTTCCACCCGGTGGTGCTGTGCGGCCGTAACGAACGGCTCCGTCGCAGGCTGTGCGAGATTCCGGGAGTTCTGGCCCTGGGCTGGACCGCCGACATGCCCGGCCTGATGCACGCAGCCGGAGCCCTGGTCGACAACGCCGCGGGGCAGACCGCGGTACAGGCACTCGCCGCGGGACTCCCGGTGGTGGGGTACCGACCCCTGCCGGGCCATGGCACGGACGGCGTACGCCGGATGGCCGGCCTCGCCCTCTGCCACCATGCGGCCGACGAGGCCGACCTGCTCAGCTCATTGGGTCGGGTCACCACACCCGGTCCCGACCGCGAGCGCCGAGTGGCTCTCGGTCGCACACTTTTTCGGAGCGACGCCCTGGCACGCCTGGTGGAACTCACCGACACGGCCGCGGGATGAACCGACTACCGCCGTGCCGAGCTGCACAACGGAGCGTGCCGTACCCGCGGACTGCCGCGGGTGCGACACGCTGCTCGTCCTCGTCGGCCCTCCGGACTCATTGAGCGCGGCGGGCGACACCGACGGTCAGGCCCATGGCGGCGAGCCCCAGCAGGAGCGTCACCGCACCCAGGCAGACGTTGTTCCAGATGATGCCGGCCCCTGCGCCGTGGGCCGCGGTGACCACCCAAGGGGAGATCAGGAGCCACACGCCGAGCGGCGCGACCACCCAGGCCAGGCGGAACATGCGCTCCGGTGCAAGGGTCAGAGCGAGCCCGATCAGGCCGATGGTGATGCCGACGATCACGTTGTTGATGGTGAGGTTGGGCTCCGCTGCCGAGAAGTGCACGACCCAGGGTGATATCGCGGCGTAGACGCCCGCCAGGAGTATCAGTCCCTCGATGGCGATCGCCGAGCCGCTGGAGGCCGTGCGTTCGAGCCGTTCCCGCATCTCCGCCAGTTCGGGATGCGTGCCCATTCCACTGGACTGCCGCGGATACGACATCGCTGTCGTCTCCCCTCTGTGACCAGGTGTATCCCCCTACGTGAAGAATTCCCCTGTTTGGGTGATTTATTCACGGCGCCGGTTCACGCTGGTTCGCAGTCACCACCTCCGTGAGCGACTGCGGCTGCCTCATCGGCGGCTTTGCTGTAGGTGAGTGAGGGGTTGCTGTGCTCGAACACGCGGTCGTTCGTGCCGGTGAAGGCGCGCGGCGACGCGGGGCGGGGGAATCCCGGAGCCGGCCACGACCGGGTACCACTTGACGGTCAACTCGTCTATTTTGGGGATCAGTTGACCCGCCAGATCAGGTCACAGCAGAGCCGGATGCCCAGGCCCTCCGCCTGCTTGAGCCGGTGAGGTCGATGGCCGCCCACCGTGACGACCTGCTGCGCCGGACCGGGCGAAACGCCCCTTCAGGAACGTACCTTGGCGAACAAGAACGTACCTTGGCGAGCCGTCGAGCATTTGCAGGTCGAGGTAGGTCGGTGCCGTGGAATGCGCCCCAGTTCCGCTTGGTCACCAGGATGTCCCCGGGGTGGTCGGTCACTTGTTCGACGACAGGGTCCAAAGTCGTGCGGACGGACGGGGCCGCCGGCCCCCGCCGCGGCGGCCGCCCGGAACGCGTCGGCGAGCGCGGCGGCCTTGGTCACGACGTCAGCGGCCGGATGCGGCTCGGTGTGGGGCGGCGAGCGTGCCGACCTGGAGGTCAATGAGCGCGAGGGCGGTCTTGTCGTCCAGGGCGGTCACGGTCACGAAGCGACGCCTTTCCCGGCATCAGTGATCGCTTGCCGGTGAGCTGTTCCTTCTCGAGGGTCAGCAGGCTAGGCGGGTTAGTTGACGAAATGAACTTTCGGGGGCTGTGTTCCGGAGGACCGCGTCAGCCTCGATGATCTCCCGACTCTTCCCGGCCTGGCAGGTGTGCCAGGAACCACTGGCCGGCGGCCTCCGCCACCTGCTCCAGGGCGCCTGGTTCCGGGAAGAGGTGCGTGGCACCCGGAATGACGTGGATCTCATGGGGCGCCGACAGCCTCGTGGCGGCCTCCCGGTTGAGATCCAGGACCGCTTCGTCGCCGCCTCCGACGATGAGGAGGACCGGTGCCGTGACTCGTTCCAGGACGTCGCCCGCCAGGTCCGGCCGACCGCCACGGGAGACGACCGCATACACCCGCTCTGGTTGCTCGGCCGCAGCGACCAGCGCCGCGGCCGCCCCGGTACTGGCTCCGAACAGGCCCGCCGGAAGGTCCCTGGTGTTGGGCTCCTGTGCCAGCCAGCCGAGGGCGGCGACCAGGCGTCGGCTCAGCAGGGGGATGTCGAAGCGGTGCTGAGCTGTCGCGGCGTCCTCGCGCTCTTCCCGCTCGCTCAGGAGGTCCAGCAGCAAGGTGCCCAGTCCTGCCTTGTGCAGTTCCGCCGCGACCGCGCGGTTGCGCACGCTGAGCCGGGAACTGCCGCTGCCGTGTGCGAACAGCACCACCGCCGGTACGTTCCCGGGGACCACCAGGTCACCCGTGAGCACCGCTTCCTCGGTGGGCACCATCACCAACTCGGAGATCATCGTGGTCATCTCCCCGCGGCTTGCCGATGTCCGATTTCTGCGGGTACCCGCAGACGGCTGACACACGCGCACGCCGGAAACGGATCGCGGCCCGTGAAGGGCTCAGGCCGGGTGGAGTTCCCGCAGCGCTTCGAGAACGTCCTGGTCGGAGACCTGTTCGAAGTCGGAATACCATTCGCCCACCGGCCTGGGGTGCTCCGGCTGCTGCAGACAGATCACGTCGTCGGCTTCGCCGTGCAGCGCCCGGGCGGCATAGGGGCTGCACACGGGGACGGCCAGGATGAGACGTCTTGGATCCTGGCGGCGCAGATGACGCAGCGCCGCGCATGCCGTGATGCCGGTCGCCAGTCCGTCATCCACGACCACCACCGTGTGTCCGGTGACGTGTGGAGCGGGGCGCCCTGCTCGGTAGAGGCCTTCGCACCGGTACAGCTCGGCGCGTTCCCCGGCCACCTCCGAACCGAGCTTGTGCTCGTCCAGCTGCATCGCTTCCAGCCCCACGGAGTCGAAGAGCGGCGGTTCGTCGTCGGCGATGGCCCCGATATCTATTTCCGGAGCGCCGGGCACACCGATCTTGCGGACGACCAGTACGTCCAGGGGGACCTTCAGGGCGCGGGCGATCTCCGCCCCGACAGGAACACCGCCGCGCGGCAGGGCGAGCACGATCGCGTTGGTGAGATCACCGCTGCCGGCCCACTCCAGGAGCCGTGCGGCCAGCTCCTGACCGGCTTGCTGACGGTTGTGGAAACGCAAGGCGTTGCCCCTTTCCTCAGTCGAACCGAGCCGAGGGCAATCTGCAGCGCGGGTACCCAGGTGGACGCCGTTCCACCGGCCGAATCCGCTAGCACGTGGTCGGGTCCTGGGTCGGATCGGGGAGGCGGTAGGCGGCGAGCGCGGCGGTGTCGTCATCGAGGTGTGCGCCGCTGTAGGCGAGCAGATCCAGATGAAGGTGGTCGAGGAGGTCACGGGGCGGGAGCGTGCACCATGACTGGACGCGCTCGATGAGCGGGTAGAAGTTTCCAGCGGGGTCACGTGTCTCGGTGACGCCGTCGGTGTACAGCAGCAGTTGGTCACCGGGGCGGAAGGGCTTCACCTCCACGTGGTAGTTGTCACCGACCAGAACGCCGAGGTTGATGGGCGGTGAGGGATCGTCCGACTCCAGCTCGGTGACCTCGTCACGGCTGATGAGCAGGGGCGGCGGGTGGCCGCAGTTGACGAGGCGAACGACGGGTTCGTCGTCGGGAATCTCGGCGAACACCGCCGTGACGAAGCGCTCCGCCACCTCGCTGCCGGGAAGCTGCGCGGCCCTGCGGGTCATGCTGGTCTCGACCCGGTGGGCCACCTCGGCCAGGTCCGGCTCGTCGTGGGCGGCCTCGCGGAAGGCGCCGAGCATGGTCGCGGCCGTTTCCACCGCGACCAGCCCCTTGCCCCGTACGTCGCCGATGAGCAGACGGACGCCGTGCGCGGTGGGTACCGCCTCGTACAGGTCGCCGCCGATGCGTGCCTCCGCGGCGGCGGACAGGTAGAGGGTCTCCACGCAGACCTGGCCGAGGCGGTGTGGCACCGGGCGCAGCAGCACACGTTGTGCGGTCTCGGCCACGGACCGCACGGTGGCGAGGGTGCGCTCCCGGCGGGTTCGGTGGGCGGCCACGATCGTGCCGAGGAGGCCGACCAAGCCGGTGGAGATGTACGAGGCCACGTAGTGCCGTTCCCACAGGTAGCCCACGGAGCGGCCCGCACAGCAAGGAGTGCCGGCCAGGACGCCTTCCAACACGATCGCGCAGACCGTGACGACGGCGACGGCGGCTGGGCCATGGGCGAAGGCGGCGACCACGGGGAGGGCGATGAGCAGGAAGCTCACCGGCCACTGCACAGGCGTGATCGGTTCGAGAGCCAGGACCCCGGCGACGTAGATGGCGGGCAGCCAGCGCATCCATGCGGGCGGAGCCGGCACTTCCAGGCCCGTGCTGCTCGGCCTCGCTGCACGGCGCCGTTCGGCTCGATGGCGGCCGGGCCACCTCACTGCTCGCTCCGCTGGCGGCGGGCCGACCTCGGCCGAGGCCTCGGTGGACCCGGCGGACGCACGGTGCGGTCCGGCGCCGGACGCAAGTCCTGGCGGACCCATTCACTCGGCCTGTGCACGAGGACTCCTGGCAGGGCGTGATCAAGACAACCGGCCTGATGCGGTCAACAGGTCAACCCGATCATTGCTCCGGCAAGCCCATGTCAGGATATTTGTGTCGATACTATGACATAGGGGTCACTCTGCAGGGTGCTCCAGTACGTCGTGGCGCACGCTTCGCGGACGTGGCGCAGAGTGCCGGGATACGGGCGTGACGTTGGCGGCACAGGGCCGCCGGGACCGTGTTCGAGGCCCTCCGCGTGAGGTGAGGCCGCCCGCATGACGTATCAGCGAGTCGGGTCGGTGATTCAGTCCAGCCATTCCCGCATCAGCCCGCGTTCCGGCCCCGTCAGCGCGTCGGACTGCGACAGGTGGCGCGAGCCAACGGCCGTTCCTGCCTGGAGGTGCCCAGGATGAGCATGAGCCCGCGAGCTTCGGGCTGGGCAGGGTACCCGGCCAGGAGCAGCATGGAAGTACCCGACGCCAGGGCCCGGGTACGGAGCGGTGTCGGCAGAGCGCGGCAGGTCGCGCCGCGGCGCGTGGAGGGAGGTCTGGGATGACAACCGAATCCTTCCAGGTCGACGACGACCAGCCCAGCCCAGGGCCGCTCCGGGCGACCGGCCTGCTCGACCTGCTCAGCGTGGCCGCCGTGGTACTGGACTCCAGCGGGCGCATCGTGTTCTGGAGCCCGCAGGCCGAGGAACTGTTCGGCTACACGGCGCAAGAGGCCCTCGGCGCGTACGCGGCTCGTCTGCTGGTCCACCCGGAGGACCTGCAGGCGGTCCTCGGCCTGTTCGCCGAGGTGATGGAGACCGGCCGGAGCTGGGCCGGCGCCTTCCCCATCCGGCACAAGGACGGCCATACCCGCCTGATGGAGTTCCGCAACATGCGGCTGCTGAACGATGTCGGGGACGTCTACGCCCTGGGCATCGCGGCCGACCACACCACCGTCCAGCGCGTCGAAACGGACCTCGCGCTGTGTGAACGGCTGGTCAACCAGTCCCCGATCGGCCTGGCCCTCATGGACCCCGACCTGCGCTTCCTTCTGGTCAACCCCGCGCTGGAGCGTATCGACGGCGTACCCGCCCATGAGCACATCGGCCGCCCCCTGAGGGTGACTCTGCCCTTCCCCGACATCGACACCATCCAGTCCGCCCTGCACCAGGTGCTGACCACGGGCACCCCGCTCCTGGACCACTACATCGTGGGCCGCACCCCCGCCGACCCCGACAACGACCACGCCTGGTCCCTCTCCTTCTACCGGTTGGAGGACCCCGGCGGACGTGTCCTCGGCGCGGCCCTCTCGGTCGTCGACGTCACCGAGCGGCACCGCGCGGCCACCGAGGCCGACCGGGCCCGACGCCGCCTCGCCCTGATCGCCGACGCCTCCGCCCGCGTCGGCACCACCTTGGAGGTGGAACGGACCGCCAGTGAACTGGCCGAGATCGCCGCCCCGGTGCTCGCCGACGTGGTCGCCGTGGACGTCCTCGACTCGGCCCTCGCCTGCCGCCGTACCAGCAAGCCGGACACCGGCCCGGAGCTCTTTCGCGCCCTGGCCCTGAAGGCGTCGCATCCCACCGTGGCGCTCCGCGCCGCCGACCCTCCCGGTGACCTCGCCACCTACGAGGGCGACCGCCTGGTCACCTTGTGCGTCCACACCGGTCGGCCGGTTCTGGTGGGCCACGTCGGCGACCAAGATCTATGCCGCATCGCCCGCGACCCGGAGGCCACCTCGCTGCTGGCCCGCGCCGGCGTCCACTCCTATCTCGTGGTTCCCCTGATCGCCCACGGTGAAGTGCTCGGCGCCCTGGACCTCAAACGCACCCAAAACCCTCTCCCATTCGACGATGACGACGTTGTCCTGGCCTGTGAGCTGGCCGGCCGCGCAGCCGTGGCCATCGACAACGCCCGCTGGTACCAGAGCATGCGCAATACCGCCCTCACCCTCCAACGCAGCCTGCTGCCCAACCATTCGCCGCACCACACCGGCCTGGAGCTCGCCACCCGTTACCAGCCCGCCCTGGCCACCAGCGAGGTCGGCGGTGACTGGTACGACGTCATCCCGCTGGCCGACGACAAGACCGCGCTGGTCGTCGGCGACGTCATGGGCAACGGCATCGACGCCGCCGCCACCATGGGTCGGCTGCGCACCGCCACCTGCGCCTACGCAGACCTCGACCTCGACCCCGAGGCGGTACTCCGGCACCTGGACAAAATCACCTGCGACCTGGAGCACTACATCGTCACGTGCATCTACGCGGTGTACGACCCGCACGAGAGGCAGGTCCATATGGCCAACGCCGGACACATGCCGCCCGCGCTGGCCGGTCCCGGCCACACTCCCGCGCTGCTCGACCTGCCCCCCGGCGCTCCGCTCGGTGTCGGTGGCATCCCCTTCGAGACCACCCTCACCTACCTCGCCCCCGGCGATCTGCTGATCCTCTACACCGACGGCCTCGTCGAGACCCGCCACCACCCCATCGACGACCGCCTGAACCTCCTCCTCGGCCTCCTCGAAGAACCCAGCCGTCCCCTGGAGGAGACCTGCGACCTCCTGCTGTACGGCCTGCGCCACCCCGACGACCATGACGACGTGGCCCTCCTCGTGGCCCGCGCCCTGTGAGCCAGGACGGCTCAGCGCGAGGCGTTCTCGCTCTGTCGACGACGGTGCGGCGAGTCGGGCATGGGGACAAGGCCCAGCTGCTGAGCGCGAAGTACCGTGCTGATGCGGTCGCGTGTGCCGAGTTTCCGGTAGATGTTCTCGATGTGCTTGTGAACCGTACGGTCGGAAATGCCGAGACGGCGGCCCATCGCCGCGGCGGTCAGGGCGTCGGTGAGCAGGAGCAGGACGGTGGTTTCCCGGGGCGTCAGGTCGCAGTCCGCGGCCAGCTCATCAGGGGGGGCCGCGGCATCCACCGGCACGACGGCACGCTGCCAGCGTTCGAGGAGTTGCCGCTGTTGCTCGACGGCCGCCAGGAGGGACTGCAGTTGCCGGGCCATACGGACGTGGTCATCACTGAAGTCCCTACCGGAGCGGTAGACGAGACACCCGGTGACCGGGTTGTTCGTCCGAGGCAGCGGAATCGCCAGGACGTGATCCACGCTCATGATCTCGCTGAGCAGACGGGCGGTGGGGCTCACGGACCACTCGGGTCCGGCCGCCTGACGTGCTGTCAGAGGCGCTCGGTCAGGTCCGGTCGCGTAATGACGCGCAAAGGGGTAGCCCGCTCGCAGGAGACCCATGGCCTCCTCCCCGAGCGGGTCGAATGCCGCGGCGACGTCCGGCGCGTGGCCGACCGTACCGCTGCTCTCGCTCCAATCGTCCAGTTTGTAGATAAGGGCCTCGCCGCCGCACACCTTGGGCAGGGCGGCGGCCAGCAGGGGCCAGAGGCGGTCGGGTTCACGTTCGTGGAGCGCTGCCACGGCCACCGACAGCATGTGTTCGTAGGCCTTGCCCTGCCCGTATGCCACGTATCCCTCTCCACCCGTTCGCGTACGCAGTTGTACCCATACCAGCGCACCACCTGATTGCTGGAAACTTCAACCGCGCAACGGTGACGATCTCGGCTGTACTTCAGCGCATCGGCGTTACGGCGGCCGTAGTGGGGGATATCGGGCGGTTTGGGATGTCTGTGGGCTCTGTGTCCCGGCATCGGGTCGAGGCTGAGCGCATGGCCGCGCGGGCATCGCGGCTCGCTGTTCCGCGGTGTCATGTTCGAACCCGCGCGGGGCGATGGGCGGCCGCTTCGGCCCGCCCCAGCAGGATCCGTGCGGGCCGCCGGCACAGGGGAACGGCGGCCCGCACGGTTGTGTGGCACGTGGGGAGGGTGACCGCCGCGCACCACGATGAGCAGCCTGAACGGGGTTTCGGCGAACGAGCGCAGCGTGTCGTCGCGTCCCCGGGCGCCCGCCTCGGTCTCACCGACCTCTGTGACTGCTGTCCGCCACCGCCCCGGCTCGGGAGCGCGAGCGGCTCGTCGCGGAGAACGCGCCGCTGGAGCGCGCCGTGACGCCCCATGCCGTCGTCGCCCATGCCGCCGGCGCCGTTGTGGTTCTGGGCCACATACCGCCGAAGGAGGCCCGGCGCGTCCTGCGGGACGTCTCGCAGCGCACCAACACCAGCTCAGACCGTCGCCCGAACACATCCTGGACTTCGCCCGGCGCGGCGCTTTCCCGGATGCGGAGCTCGCCGAACTGAGGCAGGCGCTCGCCCGGTACAAGATCCGCTCCGGTGCCGAGGCCCTCGAGCGCTGACCGCCGTCCGGTATGAGGTGACCGGCTTCTGCAGCCGCTCATGAGCAGGACCGTCAGTCGTGTGCGATGGTCATGGCCGTGTGGGGCGGCGGAACAGGGCTGTCCACAGGAAGGACTCGCCGAAGCGCGGGGACTGCGGCGACTCGTCACGCATGCGGCGCAGCTCGACCTCCTCCAGGTCGGAGAAGATCCAGCGCAGGGACTCCGGGGTGTAGGCGAGGCCGCCGTGGAGGCGGGACTGGCGGTAGAAGTCCGTGTCACCGAGTTCGGAGCCCATCGCGCCCGCCGCGAAACAGGTGAGAGCGAGGTGACCGCCGGGCGCGAGGGCCCGATCGAGGAGGGCGAGGTAGCTGAGGCGGCGGTGCGGCGGCAGATGGTGGAAGCATCCGGAGTCGTAGATCAGGTCGTACGGGCCGCGCAGTTCGGCGTCCGCGAGCGTGAACGCGTCACCGCAGAGGAACCTGACTGAGGTCCGCTGTTCCCGGGCGCGCTCGTCGGCCCAGGCGATGGCCGCGGGGGAGAGGTCGACGGCGTCCACCTCGAAGCCGGATTCGGCGAGGTGGAGTGCGTTGCGGCCCGGGCCGCACCCCAGGTCGAGTGCACGACCCGGTGTGACCAGCCCACGTTCGAGGCAGGAGACCAGGTTTTCGTCAGGCTTCGCCACGAAGAACGGCACCGGCTTGGAGCGGTCGTCGTAGAAACCGTCCCACCACGAAGCCGCGTCGGCCGTCCAGCGGTCTGCCTCGGGTACGAAGAAACCGTCCAGAAGCTTGAGTACGTCCTCCACGGTACGGATGTTGCGGTCCATCCAACCCCCTTCCCTTTCCGGCGATCCTAGGGACGACAGGCGTAGAAGCCCAGATCAGAGGGTGTCGCCGGACGCCCTGGCCGACCATGTGAGGGGCTCGGGGCAGAACGGAGGGCCCGCCCGCACGCGCTCGAGGCGGAACGGCGCGCACGCCCTTGTCAGGGCCCATTGCGAGGGCAGTCTCGCCCGGGCTGACCCCGGAAGTTTTCGCCCGGTCGCGCCCGGTGTGGTGGGCCGAGCCAGGGCTGCGGAAGGATCACGGCATGATGCGACGACAGGCGGTCACGGTCGGCGTCGACCTGGCTGCGAGCACACGGCGTACCGCTGTGTGCCGGGTGGTCTGGGGCGACGGGAACGGTTTGACGGCGGAGTTCGTGGTGCCCGAGGGGGAAGAGCAGCTGCTGGCGGTTGTTCGGTCGGCGGACAAGACCGGCCTCGACTGCCCGCTTGGCTGGCCTTCGGACTTCGTGGCGACGATCCTGGCCCACCACCGGGGCGTGCGGCTGCCTCCTCCCGTCAGGTTCGAGGAGCGTGCGGACGGAAAACCCGGCCTGGACGCGCTGCGCTTCCGGCTGACCGACGACCTCACGTGGAAGGCGACTTCGACGCGGCCTCCGCTGTCCGTGTCCACTGATCTTCTGGGCGTCGTGGCGCTCCGGGCGGCCTATCTGCTGGACGCGCTGGCGGCGGCCGGCGTCGTCGTGCCGCGGGACGGGTCCGGCCCCGTTGCCGAGGTCTACCCGGCGGCCGCGCTGCGGCGGTGGGGTATCCGCCTCACCCGCAGCTACAAGAGCGCCACGCCCGAGTCGCGGGCCCTCCGGGAGTACGTCGTGCGCGCAGTCGAGGCGGGCCTGGGGCTGACTCTGCCAGAGCCGGTCCGCGCCAGGTGCGCCGACAGCCACGACCATCTCGACGCCTTCGTCTGCGCATTGGTCGCCCGCGCCGTCCTGGTCGGTGACACCGTGTGGCCCCGCTCTGCCGACCAGGTCGAGGCTGCCCGGCAGGAGGGCTGGATCCATCTCCCGGGCACGGATCTCGCTGCCCTCAGAGCACGGTGACGGTCGATCCTCGACTGCTCGGCGCTGTCTTTGCCGAAACGGCAACGGACGTCGCGTACCTCGTGCCGACTTCTGCACGATCACTGTTGGTACCCACGACGGAAGAACGGCACCTGGTTGCCGACCGTCCGCACCGTGTCCGGGAGGAATCATGTCGCAACTGCCCACACTCACCCATCGCCTGGTGCCCTCACCTGCCGGTCGGATCCACCTGGTGGAGCAGGGCAGCGGGCCGTTGGTCGTGATGGTGCACGGGTTCCCCGAGTCCTGGTACTCGTGGCGCCACCAGCTGCCCGCCCTCGCCGCTGTCGGCTACCGAGCCGTGGCGATCGACGTTCGCGGCTACGGCCGCTCCTCCAGGCCCGAGGCAGTGTACGCGTACCGGATGCTGGAGCTGGTCGAGGACAACGTGGCCGTCGTGGAAGGCCTGGGCGAGCGGAACGCTGTGATCGTAGGGCACGACTGGGGGGCGTCCATCGCCGCCGCCTGCGCGCTGCTCCGCCCCGATGTGTTCCGCGCGGTCGGGCTGCTGAGCGTGCCGTACGCTCCACGCGGTGGGCCGAGGCCCAGTGACGTCTTTGCGCAGATGGGAGGGCCGGAGGAGTTCTACGTTTCCTATTTCCAGCAGCCGGGCCGCGCCGAGGCGGAGATCGAACCCGACGTGCGCGGCTGGCTGGCGGGCTTCTACGCCGCCCTGTCCGCCGACACGATGCCGGCTCCGGGCGCGCCGGACCCGCACTTCGTCAGCCGCGGCGGGAGACTGCGTGACCGGTTCCCGGCCGACCGCCTGCCGTCCTGGCTGGGCGAGCATGATCTCGACGTCTATGCCGGGGAGTTCGAGCGGACGGGATTGACCGGGGCACTGAACCGCTATCGGAACATGGACCGGGACTGGGAGGACCTTGCCGCATTCGACGGGGCGCCCGTATCCCGGCCATCGCTGTTCATCGGTGGAGCCGCCGATGCCTCCACGACGTGGCTGGCCGACGCGATCAAGGAATTCCCGCGCACCCTGCCGGGCTTGGCCGCGTCCCACATCCTTGACGGCTGCGGCCACTGGATCCATCAGGAACGTCCCGATGAGATCAACCGGTTGCTGACGGACTGGCTCGGCTCCCTCCCAACCTGACACACGCGCCCACTGCGACACCGGCAGACGCCGCCGCCGGAATCGGCGCTGGACGAATTGAATCGACGGGTCCTGTCGGCCCCGAGAGGTCCTGTCGGCCCGGCCTTCACGCCCCGGAAACGCCGATGGCCCCAGCGCGCGGCCACCTGAGCTGCTGCCGACCCCAGGAACGCCGCGGTGGTCGCCACGGACAGGTCGGAGTTGTCGGGCTCCGGGAATTGGCCCGCCTCGGGCTGGACGAGGAGCTCGGCGTTCGGGAACAGCCCGGCGAACGCTGCCATCGTGCGAGGAGGGGTTCCCGGATCGACCTCGCCGACCAGCAGGAGCACCGGCGGTTCGAATCGCGCGAGCGCCAGGCGGGTGGCGTCCGGGTCGAAATCGCCTGCGGCATCGAAGACAGCCACGAACTCCAGGTTCCTCCGCTCGTCCTCGGCAGTCTGGTGGGCTGGAGCCGCCTCGCCCCAGCGGCCGTGGGAGAACGGTGCGACGGCCTGCCAGTTGTCGTCGGTTGCCATGCCCGCCACGGCG
This sequence comes from Streptomyces sp. NPDC022910, assembly GCF_055561075.1. NCBI lineage: Bacteria > Bacillati > Actinomycetota > Actinomycetes > Kitasatosporales > Streptomycetaceae > Streptomyces > Streptomyces sp. NPDC022910. The sequence goes on along the minus strand of NZ_JBVHHL010000035.1, from coordinate 11,164 downwards.
CCTCCAATGCCGCGAACGCGCCCGGGAACCACGGCTCGTTCCGGCGGAGCCGAGCGGTCTCGCACCGCAGGTCGCCGCTGAGCTCCATACCGACAGCCCTGACGCTCGGCGGGATCAGCGCGAGCTTGCAGCTGTAGAAGGCGGCGTCCTGGGTGTGTCGCGGACAGGCCGGTTCCCCGAATGGCCGACCGACGCGGCAGCGCCCCAAAAAATCCAGGGGGCCGCGGCGTCGTGCGACGTTAGAGTGCCGGGATGGGCCTCTACCCGGAGACAGAACCGTACGACCACGGAATGCTCGATGTCGGTGACGGCAACCGCGTCTACTGGGAGGTCTGCGGGAACCCGGAGGGCAAGCCCGCGGTCATGCTGCACGGAGGGCCGGGTTCGGGGTGCGGTACAGGATTCCGGCGGTACTGCGACCCGGCGGCGTACCGCATCGTGCTGCTCGATCAGCGCGGCTGCGGACGGTCGACGCCGCACGCGAGCGCCTACGACACCGACATGAACGTCAATACGACGGCCCACCTCGTCGCCGATCTGGAGCTGCTGCGCCGGCACCTGGGGATCGAGCGGTGGCTGGTGTGGGGCGTGTCATGGGGGTCCGTGCTCGGTCTGCGGTACGCGCAGACCCATCCGGAAGCGGTGTCCGAGCTGGTCCTCACGGCGGTCGCGACCGGATCGAATCCCGAAGTGGCCCTGCTGACCAGGGGACTCGGTCGGATCTTCCCCGAGGCCTTCGAGCGGTTCCTGGCCGTACTGCCCGAGGACGAGCGCGACGGAAATCTCGCGGCCGCCTACAACCGCCTGATCGAGTCCCCCGACCCGCAGGTGCGGGCCCGGGCGGCGCGGGCCTGGACGGACTGGGAGACGGCGATCGTTCCGGCGCCGCCGCGGTCGGTCGAGCGTTACGAGGACCGCGTGTTCCGCATGGGATTCGCCCGGACCGTCACCCACTACTTCGGCAACGACCACTTCCTCGGCGACGGCAACGACGAGGGCGTCGTGCTGCGGGACGCGCACCTCCTCAAGGGCATCCCCGGCACCCTCGTCCAGGGCACCCTCGACTTCGGCAATCTGCTCGGCACGGTGTGGCGGCTCCATCGGGCCTGGCCGGGCAGCGAGTTGACCGTGGTGGACGACGCCGGGCACACGATGGCAGCGTCCGGCGTGGTGGACGCGCTGGTGGCGGCGGGGGACGGCTACGCACGGCGCTGGTGCTGAGTTCCCGGCGGACCCCGCACACCAAGAAGCTCCCGCCCCTACGGCTTCCGCGGCCTGCCCGTCGCCCGTGATCTGGGCTCGGGTCTGCGGGAACAGGCGCTGATGTCCTCGGAGTCCAGTATCTGATCGCCGTACAGGTCCTGCAGCCAGTTGGCCTGGTAGATGGTGTCGAGATAGCGCTCGCCGAGGTCCGGGGCGATGGCCACGCCGGTGAGGTGACGCGTCTCGTGCCGGGCCAGCCAGTCGAGCGCGCCGCTGACCACCGTCCCGGTGGAGCCGCCGAACAGGAACCCGTGTCGGGCCAGACGGTGGCAGGCACGGATGGTGTCCGCCTCTTCGACCTTGATCACCTCATCCACATAGGACTCGTCGAGCAGGGGCGGTCGCATACTCATGCCCAAGCCGGGAATCATCCGTCGGCCCGGCTCGCCACCGAAGCTCACCGAGCCGACACTGTCCACCGCGACGATTCGCACCGGCCGGTGCCATTGCCGGAAGTAACGGGCGCAGCCCATCAGGGTCCCTGCGGTACCTGCCCCGATGAACAGCACGTCCAGCTGCGGGAACTGCCGGGCGATCTCCGGCGCCGTCTTGCGGTAGTGCGCCCGCCAGTTGCCCGGGTTCGTGTACTGGCTGAGCCAGACGTATCGGTCGTCCGATTCGCACAGCGCGCGTACATAGTCGATCCGCGCGCCGAGGAAGCCGCCGTTGGCGTCCAGGTCGGCGATGATGTGCACCTCGCTGCCCAGGGCCTCCATCAGCAGTCTGGTGGACAGGTTGCAACGGGAGTCCGTCACGCACAGGAACCGGTAACCCTTGCTCGCGGCGATCATGCTGAGCGCCACGCCGAGGTTTCCGGACGAGGACTCCACCAGTACCGAATCCGGCTTCAGCAGTCCGTCCCGCTCGGCGGTCTCCACCATCTCGATCGCGGCCTTCAACTTGATCGAGCCGGCGAAGTTGAAGCCCTCGCACTTCAGGTAGAGGGACCGCCCGAAAATCGACTGGAGGTCGACATACAGCTGGCTTTCGTTGAAGGCGTAGGGAGCGGAGATGACGGGCACGGGGGCCTCCTGGTGCCAGAGCCGTGGGAGAGGGCGTTCAGCCGTATCGCCGCAGCTCGTGGAAGAAGTGGTCGATGACGTGGAGGTTTCCGGCCAGGGCGACCTCGTCGTAGACGTATTTGCCGACGGCGAGGTCGAGGACGCCCAGTCCGAAGGGCGAGAAGATCACTGGCCGGTCGGTCGGTGAAGTCACACGTCCGGTCATGACGTCGTTGAGGGTGCCGTCCAGGAAGTCGCGGTTTCCGGTGAGCTGCTCGGCCAGGTGCGGAGAGGTGTCGGCTTTGAGGCAGTGTTCGACGTCGTCGACGAAGTTGGCCGAGGCGAGCAGGATCTCGGGGGCGAGGTCGCGCAGGGAGACGTGCAGGACCAGAGGGTGGTGTGCGAACCAGGCCGGGTCGGTGACGTGGGGCTTGCCGGCGATGGTTGCGAAGACCACCAGGTCGCTGGAGCGGATCAGCTCCTCGGCGCTGTCGTGCACGACGACCTGTCCGGCGTGTCCCGTGCCGGACTGCCGCAGATAGCCACGGAAGCCGGCGGCGCTGTCGGCGGACACGTCGTGTACGCCGATGGACTCGAACGTCCAGCCGGTGCCGGCCAGGAAGGTGTGGATGTAGCGGGCGATCAGGCCCGTGCCGAAGAATCCGACCCGCGTGGGGCGGGGCCTGCCGCGGCTGAGCCAGTCGGCCGCCAGCGCGGCGGACGCAGCGGTTCTGGTGGCGCTGATGATGGAGCTTTCCAGGCAGGCGAAGGGGTAGCCGGTGTCGTGGTCGTTGAGGATGAGAACGGCGGAGGCCCGGGGCAGGCCGGCTTCCACGTTGGCCGGGAAGCTGGAGATCCATTTCAGGCCGTCCACGTGTACCGAGCCGCCGATGGAGGCCGGCAGGGCGATGATCCGGGCCGTGGGGCGGTCCGGGAAGCGCAGGAAGTACGACGGCGGGTTGACCGAGTCCCCTGCGCCGTGCAGCCGGTAGGTGGTCTCGACCAGTTCCATGATCTGTTTCTCGCGCCCACGGAGGGCCTGGTGCACCTGGGCGCCGGAGATCACCGCGAAGGTCGGGGGCGGAGCCGGGCGCGAGGCGGCGGGCTCGGTGGTGGGGAAGGGTGTGGGCGTCATCGTTCGCTTGCCTCCGGGGTCGGGTTTCCGTCGGCCAGTCGCTGAGGCTCGGCCATGGCGACCAGCACTTCGCGTTCTCCGCTGAAGGCTTCTCTGCTGTGTGCGGTGCGTACGTTGTCGACGAGCATCAGGTCGCCGGCCTGCCAGGGCTCACGTCGGGTGTGCTCCTCGTAGGTGGTGTTGAGCAACTGGACGACGTCCTCGCCGATGGGGGTGCCGTCGCCGAAGCGGGTGTTGAACGGCAGTCCGTCCTCGCCGTACACGTCCACGAGGTACTCGCGCACCTCGTCGGCCAGGGTCCACTCGTTGAGGAAGGCGATCTGGTTGAACCAGCAGCGCCGCCCGGTGAGCGGGTGCCGCACCACGGCGCCGCGGAGCTGCCGGGTGCGCAAGGACCCGTCGGGCTGCCACTCGAAGTCGATGGCGTGGGCGCGGCAGTAACGCTCGATGGCAACGGGGTTCTCGGTGCCGAACGACTCCTCCAGGGACGCCCCGATCTCCTCGTTGTAACAGCGGGTGAGCAGCCAGCCCTCGCGCTCGAACCGCTCCGTCAGCGCGGCCGGCAGTGCCTGGAGTACACGTTCCGCGTCGGCCACCGCGGTCGCCCCGCCCTCACCGGGCGCGGTGAGACACGCGAACAGCATCAGGCCGGGAATCTCCAGCGCGTAGCTCAGCTCATGGTGCATGCACATCGGCTGGTTGGCCGGCCAGGTGGCGGAGGAGTACAGCCCAGGGCCATAGGTCTTGCGGGGGGCGAAAGCCTCCTTCTCCGTCATCAGATCGCCGGCGAGAGCGGTGAAGACGGCACGGACCTGATCCGGGTCCCGCAGTGCCAGCCCGCGGACGAGGACTGCGCCGTGCTCGGTCACCTGCGCCCGTAGGGCATTGCGGTGCTCGGCCGTCCAGCCGACGGCATCGCCAGGTGCCTCGACATGCAGGATCGGAGGCTTGTCCGGCTCCAGCTCCACCTCGAGCAGTGAGGCGAGGGGTGAGGAGGAAGACATCTGGGTTTCCTTTCAATTGCTGCGCAGGAAGCCGGAGGGGCTCATGGGGAAGCGAGTAGTTCGGCTGCGCCCTGGACGGCCTGTGCTGCTTCGGCCGGACGGGTACGCGGGAAGTAGTGACCGCCTTCGGTGAGTTCGTGCAGGTCCACGTGCTCGGCCAGGAGCTGCCATTCGCAGTACCGGTCGCGGAATCCGGCCGTGTTGGGATCGTCGGCGGCGATTACCACGGTGACCGGCGCGGACAGCTTCACGGTCGGCGGTGTCTCGAGCGCTTCCGCGAAATAGCGGTGGGCGGACACGCAGTCGTGCCGGTAGGCGGCACCGACATGCTCGGCATGCTGTGGACTGAGGTCACCGAGCTCGGTGTAGCCGCTGTCCGCGGTCAGCCTCGCGGCGATCTCGGCGTTGCTCTGCGCCGTCAGCTCGGCGAGGGCGGCCCGCCGGTCGATGACGGTGCCGAGCAACTGCGCGCCCAGGAACACCCGCGGGACGTCGACTCCACACCCCCGCAGCCTCCGCGCCGTCTCCACGGCCAACGCGGCTCCCGAGGAGTGGCCCCACAGCATGACCCTGGTCAGACCACGCCCGGTGATCTCGGCGACGACCTGCTCGGCGACCTGCGCCAGCGGCGCGAACGGCTCGCCGCGGGCGGCCAGGTCGTGCCCTGGTAGGTCCACGGCGTAGACGGCGGGACCGCTGCCCGCCAGGGCGCCGGCCATCGGCTGGTAGTTGACCGCGTTGCCGCCTGCGTAGGGGAAGCACACCAGGGCACATTCCGGTGCGCCGTCCCTCCTCTCCGACAGGGGCTGAAGCAGCTCCGCTCGCTGTTGGGTCGTGCCGTCGAGCAGCGCGGCGAGGTCGGCGAGCACCGGGTGGCGGGTGATGTCCTTCAGTGACACCGCACGGTTCAGGGCAATGGTGAGTTTCACTGCCGACAGCGATGTGCCGCCGGAGTCGAAGAAGTGGTCCTGCCGGCCGATGTGGTGCTCGGGGACGCCCAGCAGTTCGGCCCAGGCGGCCGCAAGCTTCCGCTCGGTCGGGGTGCGGGGGGCGTGGTGCTGTTCCCCGGCGGTGCCGGCGCCCGCGGTCGGCGTGGCCTGTTCGGCCAGCGCGGTGAGGGCCTTCCTGTCGATCTTGCCGTTGCCGGTCAGCGGCAGGCTGTGCTGCCAGTGAAAGGCGGAGGGGACCATGTAGGTGGGCAGCGCTGCACCCAGTGCCTGGCGCAGTACCTCCACCTCTTGGTCACGCCCGGTGTAGAAGGCGATCAGGTGCTTGCTGTCGCCGGCCCGCTCGGCGACGACCACCGCACCGTCGCGTACCCCGGGAACCCTCAACAGGGTGTTCTCGATCTCACCGATCTCGATACGGAAACCGCGGATCTTGACCTGGTTGTCCCGGCGGCCGAGGAACTCCAGCTTGCCACCGGGGTGCCAGCGTCCCCAGTCACCACCCAGGTAGAGCCGCTCACCCGGACGGTAGGGATCGTCCAGGTAGGCGGCGCGGGTACGCTCGGGGTCATTGACGTACCCTCGCCCCACGCACACGCCGGAGAAGGCGATCACTCCGGGGGCGCCCAGCGGCACCAGCGACAGATGCTCATCGACGACGTAGACGTGCACGTTGTTGACCGCACGGCCCAGCAGCACCCGGTCGCCCTCGGGCACCCCGTCCATGATCTCGTGGTTGGTGTCGTCCGAGGTCTCGGTGAGCCCGTAGGCGTTGACCAGTTTGATCCCCGGCTGGATGCTGAACCAGCGCTGGACCAGCTCCCGTTTCAACGCCTCACCGGTGACCGAAACACACCTCAGGTCGGGCAGGGCGCGGGGATGCTGTTCCAGGTACGACGCCACGACCTCCAGGTAGGAGGGCACGACCTGCACCACAGCGGCCCGGCCACGGGCGAGAGTGTCGACGAACCGCTCGACATCCAGGATCATTTCCTGCTTCACGAGCAGTGTCCGCCCGCCCACGAGCAGCGCGGACAGCAACTGCCACAGTGAGATGTCGAAACACTGCGGAGCCGTCTGGGCGACCACCTGCCCCCGATCGATCCCCAAATCGTCGATCTTGGCGTAGAGGTGGTTGAGCATGCCCGCGTGCTCGCACATCGCCCCCTTCGGCTCGCCTGTCGAGCCGGAGGTGAAGTAGATGTAGGCGAGCTGATCGGCCTCGACCTTCACCCCGACATCACCGTCGGAATGCTGCTCCGCGTACGCCGCCTCGACCAGCAGCCCCTCGACTCCCGGCAGCGTGGCCAGGGCCTGATCAAGGGCCTGTGTGCTGCCGGGCTCGGTCAGCACCAGCCGGCACCCGGCACGCGACAGTGTCGCCGCGATACGACCGGCGGGGAACTGCGGCTCGATCGGCAGGTACACACCTCCGGCCTTGAACACCGCCAACACCGCGGCCAGCCAGTCGAGATTACGTTCGGTGACCACCGCCACCACGGCTTCGCGGTCCAGCCCCCGCGCCAGCAGCGCCCGAGCCAGGCGGTTCGCGCGCGCATTGAGTTCCCCGTACGTCCACACCCGATCGCCATGCACGGCCGCCACGGTCTCCGGATGCTCCCGCACCCGCTGCTCGAACAGCTCATGCGCCCGGACTTCCGGCAGCCTCCGGCGCGGTCCCGCGAGCCCCTCGAGCTGGTAACGCACCTCCTCGGACGACAGCAGACTCTGCCGGGCGTGCTCGGCATCCGCATCGGCCGTCATCAATGCCACCGCGGTCAGGTGATAGCCGCCGATCCGGGCCGCGGACTCGGCGTCCAACACCTGCGTGCGATACCGCAGCCGCACCACCAGCCGTCCGTCCCGATCACACCAGCCCACGCTCAGCGCCGCGTCGTCGACCAGCCCGCCCTCGCTTCCCGCGGGGTCGAACACGACCTCGTACGACGGCCCGGTCACCCCCAACTCCCGCCGCAGCTCGTCCACCGGAAACTCACGGTGTGTCAGCAAGTCCGCCTCGATGCGATGAACGCTCAGCACCAGCAGGCGCCACGACTCGGGTGGGACGGTCAGTCGGCAGGGCAGCGGCCCGCGCTTCATCCCGGCGACGTAACCCGTCACCACCTCCTGCTCACCCGACAGTGCGGCGAGCACCTTGGCATGTGCGGCCAGGAGTACCGCGCTCAGCGGCACCCCCACATCGTGTGCCAGGCCACGCACCTTGGCCGCCACGGCATCCGGCACGGCCGCCTCGTACTCGGCCACGCCCGCCACCGGCTCCCGCACCCACCGGGGAACCGCGGTGAAGCCGCCGGCGGTCAGCACACCGCTCCAAAACTCCCGGTCCGTCTGCACGTGCGCTCCCATCGGATGGCCTCCCTCACTTCCCCGTCACCGCGGCGTCGTCCGCCGAGGACGTGACTGCTGCCGATGCCGAGCCGATGCGGCGGGTCTTCCCGGGGGCATCCGGCATCTCCGCTGCGGGGTTTCCGCCCCACCGCGCGTTCGAGGGGACTTCCTCGCCCTTCATGAGGAAGGAATCGGGTGCCAGCACGGCGCCGTCACCCACCGTCACCCCGTAGTGCACAAGCGCGCCGACTCCTAGGGTGCAGCCGGCACCGAGCGTGCTGTGGTCGGACTTGAAGGTGCCGTCCTCCTGCGAGTGGGACTGGATCTTGGTGCCGGCATTGAGCGTGCAGTCGTCGCCGATGGTGGTGAGCGTCCGCTCGGTCACATAGCAGCCGTCGTCGAAGACTCTGCGGCCGATACGCACACCGAGCAGCCGCCAGATGACGTTCTTGAAGGGCGTGCCGTTGAAAACGTTGAGGTATTCGTCCGGCACCTTCCACAGACGCTCGTGCCACCAGAAGTACGGGTCGTAGATGGAGCACAACTGAGGGCGCAACGCGCGGAACGACATGATGCAGCGCTCCACCAGGACGAAGTAGACAGCGGTGAACCCGAGAGTGAGTGCCAGGTATGCGGCAATCACCACATGTCCGATGACGCCGTACAGGCCGATAGAAACCAGGCCCAAGGTCGTGAGGGCGAAGGTGTGCAGCCACCTCAGGAACAGATGGAAGGCCATCGAGCGGAGGTTGTAGCGGTTTTTCGCGGACAGGTTGCGGCGTAGTTCGTCCCCGGTCCTCAAATGGTCGAAGCGGGAGTCGCGCTCCACCGTTCGGGGAATCTCGAAGGGCGGCGAGCCCAGCAGCCCTACCCCTTCGCGGATCTCACCGTCGAGGGGAATCATCACCTTTGTCGCCAGCAGGCAGTTCTTACCGGTCCTGCCGCCCGCGGGATAGGCGATGTGGTTGCCGAGGAAGTTGCGCGAGCCGATAGTCACACGGGACACCTTGAAGGACGTACTCGAGTAGTCCGCATTGACGATGGACAGCCCGTCGGCCACCATCGTTCCACTCCCCACGGAAACCAGGTACGGGGATTCATGGTGCACATCCGTGCCGAAGTTGGACCCGGTCTGCTCGACCCGGGACAAGTCGTATCCCAGACCGCGAAGGTAGTGGACGATATACGAGCTGTCACCGAAGAGCCAGGCGAAGAACTTGATGTTCGTGAAGCGCGCGATTGCTTGGTGCGCGCCGTAATGGAAGCCGTAGAGCGGATAGGTCTTGTCGGGCTTGATGGCGACACCCGCCAGACGCGGAAGGGTGTACAGAGCGGCGAGGCCCACGACGACGAAGCCGAAGAACAGCACGGCGGACACCACCAGGGCATCGATGAGGTAGCCCGACGCCGTGATGTCGGCCGTGTCCGGGTCCAGCCGGGCGCCCAGCGCCGGAATCGCGGTGAACAGCATGTACGTGCCGCCGACGCCCAGCGGAATGTACAGGAGGAACAGCTGAAGCAGGGTGGCGACCCCGAAGCCGGTCCGGCGCAGTGTGCCGCACCGGGCCGGTGCGACCCGCACGTAGTCGATCTCCGTGGGCTCTGCCGGGACCCCGTGATGGCGCTCGCCGTTCGGGACCACCTGGCCGCGGTACAGGGCGGATGCGTGTCCGAGCTGAGACCCGTCGCCCATCGTGGTTCCGATGTCGAGCACGGTCTTCTCGCCGATGAACACGTCCCGGCCGAGGGTGACCCGACCGGTCTGGATACGTCCGGCGTGCGCGCGGTAGCAGAGGAAGTACGAGTCCTTGCGGATGACCGTACCGGCGCCGATCGTGAGGAGATCGGTGCAGACCGGGACGTGGCGCGAAAGGATCGTTACTCCCTTGCCGATCCGCGCGCCGAGTGCCCGCAGGTACAGCACGTACAGCGGATTCCCGATGAAGAAGACCATCGGATTGGCGTGGAGCAGCACCTTGACGATCCAGAAGCGCAGATAGGCGGGACTCCAGATCGCGAACTCGTGGGGCTTCCAGCGCCCGATGAGGATCCATTTGGCCGCGACCGGGAACGTGACCATCACGATGAATGCACTGCCGCCGAACACGAAGGACCGCAGATAGATGTCGACAAGACCTGGGCCGTCGGAGACCCACTCGTAGCCCTGGGCGGCGACAAGTCCAGTGACGAAGGAATAGGTCAGGAACGCCAGCAACTGGAGCGTTCCGCACAGAACGTAGTCGAGCGTGCCCCTCGAGTTCACTTGCGCCGACGGTGTCACCGGTACCGGCGTGGACACCGGCTGCGATGCCTCGACAGGAGCGCGAGTGGCCGCCGCGAGACCCGCTGCCAGACTCCGGATCGTCGGGTGGCGGTAGATGTCCTTCATGGACGCGGACGGCAGATCCGACCGCTTCCTGATGCGTGCGCAGAACTGAGCCATGACCAAGGAATTGGCGCCCAGGTCGTTGAAGAAGTGACTTTCGGCCGAAACCTGTTCGAGGGACACAACGTCAGCCAGTACTTCGGCGAGTTTCCTCTCGGTGTCCTGTGCCGCCATGTCCTGTGCCGCCGGGTCGGGGATGCCGGACCCGGCTGCCGCCGGCTTGTCGGGGCCTCTTATCGTGACCTCGGCAGACTTCTCCACCATTCAAGCTCCTCGAAAAAATTCGACAACCAGCTCCGGTGGCCGGTCCGGTGCCCCGAGCTCGGAAATTCCCGAGAGTCGAGAATCCAGAGAAGCCACGAGGTCGTGCCCTCATATGTGATCACGAAACCACGCGCTCCAGTTTGATTCGGCGACCGTCAGCTTGCCACTCGGAGCGGATCGTAGTGACCCGACGGTGCCGTCCAATGTGCCGGTATTTGCCTGCCTCCTACTTCGTTAGGGTGAGCAACAATTCACCCGGACGGAGGTTCACTCCGGAAGACGAGCCCCGGGCACCGAGCCGCAAAATCGCCGATTCAATGCCTCGGCAGTCCGAGTACCCACATGCGGCGGCAGGTGGTCACCTGGACGGCTTTCACGGTCCGGCAAGTACCGATACGACCGTTCGGCAGGTAGCTCTCAGTCACCTGCACCAGGCCGCACCGCGTTGATCACGCTCAAGGGCGGAGCCCGAATTCGGCCAGCCACCCGAGGAGGTGCCGGCGCGAGGTCCCCGCCAGGCGCCCGCCTGTGAAGCGGTCATCGTCGGTTACCTCTGCCACGCACTCCGGCGGAGGAACGAACGCCTGCGCCTCCTGATCGGTGGGGAACTCGGCCTCGGCAAGGATCAGGCCCCGCAGAGAGCCGTCGAAGACGTCAACGCCTAGAGGGGGAACGCTGAGGCGTGTCTTGGAGAGCACCTTGGCCGGCAACGTGGCGAGCAGTGTCAAGCCCTGGGTTTCGTGGAGACTGAGTTAGCTGGCTTTCTGGAGTGACGCAGGAGGTTCGGCCGCGAGGTAGTGGGCGGCCTCTTGTTC
>NZ_JBVHHL010000034.1:77345-80854 GCF_055561075.1 Streptomyces sp. NPDC022910 | reverse complement strand
CGGCGAGTACTTACTGGGTGGTGCCACGTCTTGCCTCTCGTTTCCTTACGTAGAGATCCTATTGGGTCCCTGTCCGGAAACTTCGGGGCACCTCAAGTCGAATGCGCCGCTGATGGCGGGTTCTCGACTGTGCACGGTTGGCGCGCGACTCGGAAGATCTTGGCAGCGTTTCAGCACGCAACGTCCACAAGACAGCGTCACATGTGAGTGTGACCGCCGCTTCGTGGGGGTGACGCCGTGGGGACCGTCGAGATCGTCGGGCTAGAGGCCGCCGCCCAGAGTGAAGTCGACGAAGGTGCGCATCGACCGCGACCGCGGGCTCATCCCGGACGGCCTGCACCTCGACCCCACGGCCGGGGCCGGGCCGAGGAGTTGTCGAGACGCACGGGACGCACGGCGAGGAACCGGGGACGCACGAACACTATGAACAGAAATGATCGAGTCATGGCCCAAAGGGCCGCCCGTTCCTAGCATCGCGGCGCGAAGAGGCGCCGACGAGAGCAAGGAGCACAACCTTGATCAGGCGAAACCCACCACGGCAGACAGGCACAAGCGTCCGCACGAGACTTCGTCAGGCCCTGGCCGTCGGGGCGGCGAGCATCGTCGTCGGGGCGCTCACCTGCACGGCGCCCGCCGCAGCGGACACTCAACGCCCCGCAACAGCCGCCTGTCCCTCGGACCTTGCAGAGAAGGCCACGTGCTACACCGGCCAGGACTCCAACGGCGCCTACTACGCGATCGCCGTCCCCGAGCACTGGAACGGCTCGCTCATCGTGCACGCCCACGGCGGCCCCGACCTCGGTGACGGCTCGGACCCCGCGCGCAGCCTCGACGACCTGGGGCGGTGGTCGGTCATGGTCGACCAGGGCTACGCCTGGGCCGGTTCGTCCTACCGTCGCGGGGGCTACGGCACCCGGATGGCCGCCGCTGACACCGAGAACGTGCGCCGCCTGTTCGTCTCCGAGTTCGGCAGGCCCAAGAGGACCTACGTGCATGGCCAGTCCTGGGGCGGGAACGTCGCGGCCAAGGTCGTCGAACTCTACGGCAAGAAGAACGGCCCCTACGACGGGGCGCTGCTCACCAGCGGGGTCCTGGCCGGCGGCTCCCGCGGCTACGACTACCGCGTCGACCTGCGGGTGGTGTACCAGTACTACTGCCACAACCACCCCCGGCCGGCCGAACCGCAGTACCCCCTGTGGCAGGGGCTGCGCGACGACTCCACCATGACGACCAACGGCCTGCGCGCCCGCCTGCAGGAGTGCACCGGCTATGCCTCCGCCCCGCGGGACCGCACCATGCTTCAGCAGCGCAACCTCGACGACATCCTCGCCGTCACGAAGATCCCCGAGCGCACCTTGGAGTCCCACTTGCGCTTCGCCACATTCACCTTCCGCGACATCGTCCTGGGCCGCCTCGGAGGCCGTAACCCCTTCAGCAACCAGGGCGTGCGCTACTTCGGATCACACGACGACAAGGCCCTCAACACCGGAGTCGAACGCTTCGCTGCCGATCCGACCGCCGTCCGGGACCTGTCGTACGACAGCGACCTCACGGGCAGGGTCGCCATCCCCGTCCTCACCCTCCACGCGATCGACGACCCGACGGCATTCGTCGAGCATGAGGCGGCCTACCGCGCGACGCTCCAGGGCGCCCACCGCGACAAGTATCTGGTGCAGACGTTCACCGAGGAGCACGACCACAGCCAACTGAGCAACTCTGAGTACGCCGACTCCATTTCCGCCCTGGACACGTGGGTACGCACCGGGCAGAAGCCCACCGCGCAGTCGGTCGCGGCAGCGTGCGCGGACTTCGACCGGACCTACGGCACCGGGTGCTTCTACAACCCGGGCTTCCGCCCCTCGCCCTACTCCTCACGCGTCGACGCCCGACCGGGCGGAGTCGACTGGCCGGCCATGACCGCCGCACAGGAGAAGGCCTGGAGCCGCATCGAGGGTGTCGGCATAGCCCCCTGAGGACACAGCGCCGCTGGTGAGCGACGCTGAAGCGGGTCTCTGTCGTAAGCCGGGCGCAGTGATGCGCAGCAGAACCGCGCGCGGATCCTCGCTGTCGCTCGTGAGGCGCTCAGGGACGGCGACGCCTCCCTCAACTCCATCGCCAAGCGCGCCGGCGTCGGGCCCGGCACTCTCTACGCGCCCTCGACAGCCTCCGGACGCGGTTCTGAGCGATCGGTCCACCGTCCCGTGCCGGAACGCGGCTCAGTGGGCGCGGTCGGACGCCGGGTCCGTCCGGACAACCGCGGAGGGGTCTCGGCGATGGAGGACTCTCCGGTTCATTTCGGAGCGTAACGGAGACCTCTCCGGACGGAAATCCGGAGAGGGGGCACGCGCGCCGATGACGTGAGCGTCTCGCGTCGCGGGCCCCTCACGACCGCAACCACCCGGAAGGGCGCCGTGCGGTTGTCCCAGTCCCAGAGCAGGCGCACCCCTTCGCCGAAGCGGCCATCCGGGGGCGGAAGTCCAGAACCCCTCGTGTCGGGGCGGTACCACGGGTACCCAAGCGATTGCACGCACACGAAAGGGCTGACGAGATGCAGATCGATCTGAAGGGCCGTACGGCACTGGTCACCGGCTCCACACAGGGCATCGGCGCGGCAATCGCCGCCGGACTCGCCCGCGCCGGGGCCCGGGTGGGCATCAACGGCCGCGTCGCAGACCGCGTGGAGGACAGCATCGCCCGACTGACCCAGGACGTACCCGGAGCCGATCTGGTGCCGGTCGCGGCGGACGTCACGACCGAAGACGGCGCGCGCCAGGCGGTGGAATCCCTGCCACAGGTGGACATCCTCATCAACAACCTCGGGATCTTCGGCGCACAGGAACCCCTGGAGATCACCGATGAGGAATGGCGGCGGTACTTCGACGTGAACGTGCTGGCCGCTGTGAGGCTGACCCGCCTGTGTATGCCGGGCATGACCGAACGTGGCTGGGGACGCGTCCAGTACATCGCCAGCGACTCAGCCGTCGTCATCCCCGCGGAGATGATCCACTACGGCATGTCCAAGACAGCCCTCCTCGCAGTCGGCCGGGGATTCGCCAAACAGGCCGCCGGCACGGGTGTCACGGTGAACTCCGTCATCGCCGGCCCCACACACACCGCAGGAGTCGAGGACTTCGTCTATGAACTCGTCGACCGCGAGCTGCCCTGGGACGAGGCCCAGCGTGAGTTCATGCGCAAGCACCGCCCCCAGTCCCTGGTGCAGCGGCTGATCGAGCCGGAGGAGATCGCCCACATGGTCGTCTACCTCAGCTCCGACCAGGCATCGGCCACCACCGGAGGCGCACTGCGTGTGGACGGCGGATACGTCGACTCCATCCTGCCGTGAGTCGCCGGGCGGCATGGACGGCTTCGGCCTGCGACAAGCCTGAGGGGCAGACCTCTTCACCGGGTCACCGGCGTACAACCGGCGGGGGGGGGGGGGGGGGGGGGGGGGGGGGGGGGGGGGGGGGGGGGGGGGGGGGGGGGGGGGGGGCGGCGGCGCCGGCGGGCCG
>NZ_JBVHHL010000034.1:0-77339 GCF_055561075.1 Streptomyces sp. NPDC022910 | reverse complement strand
CGGCCCGCGCCCGCGCCCCCCCGCCCCCCCCGGGGCCCCCCCCCCCCCCCGCGGGGCCGCCCCCCCCCCCCCCCCCCCCCCCCCCCCCCCCCCCCGGGCCGGCCCGGGGGGGGCGCCCCCCCCCCCCCGCCGGTTGTACGTGCTGGTGCCGCACTCAGCGGCGACCAGCGCGCCCCTTCTCGTCCTCTAGCGATGGCCACCGTGGTGGCGACCGCCCTCGCCACGGCGCTCACCACCCCAGGAGACGGTGTCGATGAGGCGACCACGCGCGTTGCGCAGTTCGACCGTGTCGGAGCGGCCGGCCCATACCGGGCGGCGGCGGTCCTGATAGAGATCGGTTTCGGTGTCCCGACCGAAGCCCGTGTGGACGCGGACGGCGGCGCGGCCCTCCAGGCGGTAGTGGTGGAAGGTGTAGGTGTGGCCGTCCTCGTCCGACAGGGTCCACCGGTCCAGGTTCACGTCCCAGCGGGTGTTGTTGGTGATCTCCACCCACTCCCTGTTCAGAGAACGGTTGGAGCGGTCCCCACGGCCCCAGGCATCGAACTGCACGTCACTGATCTCGACGCGCGCGGAACGCGAGCGCAGGTCGTGGTCGGCTGCGGACGCCGAGGGCACAAACGCCCCGGCCACAGCAGTTGCCGCAACCGCGGCGGCGACCAGACGACGAGCGGTCACAGTGGAAACAGACACGGGCTCTCCCTGCAGGGTGCGGGCACACCCCGGGCTCGGCCACCGGGCCGCGCAACGGGGTGGTGCGAGTCGCGAATGCGCGGCCGGTCGACCGCGCACCCACACCCTGACCCCACGGGCGGAGGATGCGTCCGACACATGAAGCATGTTACGAATCATGCATATTTCTGGGACCCTTGCCTGCATCGTCCATCTATATGGTGAAGACAATGATTTGACAGCTTTTTGGACCGACCGCCCGTACAAGCTTTGGCCAGTGACGCAGAACCGCCGGTATGCGCCACCCCAACGGTGTCCCGGCCGTCACCCGAAAGTGAGCAACAACCATGCGGGAGCCACTGTCTCCTTGAAGCCCGCCGCAAGGGCCGACCGGAGCGCACCTGACGGCACAATGTCGGGTCACGTCGTAGGGATCACGACCGGGCCTCCTCGAGGGCGGTGACGAACTGGTGGCCCGTCCACGCCCCGGCGAGCGACAAGTGCTGCCCCAACTCGCCGCCTGCTACGGCTGTCCCTCACCTGCAAAGCCGGTCGCCGACGCCCAAGCCGCCCGAGTGCGCGGCCCCGGCGCATGGGTGCACACCTCACACCTCTTGCTCGCGATGCCCGCGCACGGGCGGCGGATCAACGGAGCATCTCGATGCACGCCGCAACCTCCCGACGGAGCATCTTGTATGACGCTCCCTCGGCGGTGACAGGGACGGCATCAAAAGGGCGCGCAGCATTCCGGCACCCGTGCACGACCCACATCTCCGGCCCGACGGGTACGGACCGATCTCCATGCGAGCACAGTCCTGCCCGATGGCTCAGCCCCCTTTGTACAAGTGAGGAGATCGATCGTCAGCCGGCAGGCCGACCTGCACATCTCCCCTGTCACGACGGGCCGGCCGGGCCGCACTCGCCTCCGGTCTCGCAGGCCTCGGCCGAACCGGTACCTGATGCCGAGTCACTGGACGTGCGGCTGCGGGACGTCGATGCCGAGGCACGCACTCGTGTGCATCGTGCTCGGCGATGCCGGTGCCGAGGGGGGTGCTGCCGACCGGGTTGATTTTCGGTCTGGAGTCACTCGGAGGGAGTAGGAGCTCGCTCGCTTGCCCGTGTCGTTCGGTGGTGCAGGGCGGTGACCGGGTTGAGGGTGAACACGTTGCTGCTGCGACTTGGCTGTGCCGGCGTGGTGCCGGCCTTCGCGGTGGCGACGAAAGGACTACCTCTGATGCGAGTGACCCGGACCATGTTCGCCTCCGCGGCGGTTGCCGCGGCCGTCGCGTTTTCCGTTCCCGCCGCGCACGCCGTGCCGCCGACCGGGCTGCGGGCCTCGGACGACGGTGCCTCCCACCGCGAGGGGCACGGCACGCACAAGGGCGAGGAGTCGAACGACGAGGAGCGCGGCGGCAGACCCCGTGACGACGAGGACACCTCGAAGGGCGACTCTGAGGCCGGGGCCCCGGCCGACGGCGACGCGCCCGCCACGGCGGGGGACGAGGCCGGTGCCGAAGCCGGAGCCGAGGAAGGAACCGAGGAAGGCGGCTCGAGCCACAAGCACGAGAAGTCGAACAAGCCGAGCGGTGCCGTGAAGGCCGGGGGCGGCTTCCTGGCCATGGCCCGGGCGGACGACGGCGGCCGGCCGCACAAGCACGGCGGCTCGAAGGATGAGGAGGACGAGCAGTCACAGGGCGGCCCGGACGGCGGCGCCGAGGCCGACAGCGACGCTCCGGCCGTGACGGGGGACGAGGCGGGAGCCGAAGCCGGAGCTGGAGCCGAGGAAGGGACCGAAGAAGGCGGCTCGAGCCACAAGGAGGAGAAGTCGAAGGAGCCGAGCGGTGCCGTGAAAGCGGGCGGCGGCGGGCTGGCGCAGTCCGGCAGCGGTGTGGCCACGGGTTCGGTGCTGCTGCTCGGCGGTCTCGGGGCAGGTGCGTACATGCTGCGGCGCCGGGGCGCGTCGGATGCTGCCGCGGCCTGATCGGTGCTTGCTGGTAGCTGTACGGTCGCGGCCGCTGTTGCCCTGGGAAGGGCGACAGCGCCCGCGGCTGCGGCTTTGGTGCGGGCTCTCGCCCGGCCTGCCGACGTCTGACCGCCGCCCCAGTTGATGAACAGGCATTTGTTCCATGACCCTCTCGCAGCCGGCTCCGCCCGAACAGCCGCACAAAAGACCCACCTCCCGTACTGCCCGTCTGGCTCTGCTGTGGCCGGCCGCGGCGGTGGTCGTGGGCGCCCTGCTCATCCACCACTCACTGGAAACACCGGCCGATTCCAAGCCGCAGGCGGTGCCCACAGCCGTCGCCCCACCCGCAGACGCCGCCCCACCCGCGGCGATCGCCCCGGCACAGCCGGAATCCAGTGCGACGGCACGTCCCGCGGCGCAGGAGCTGCCACGGTCGGAACCGAAGCGGATCGTCATCCCGCAGATCGGCGTCGACGCGCCGTTCACGGGTCTCTCCGTCGACGCCTCGGGACACCTGAACGCGCCGCCCTTGAGCAACAAGAACCTGGCGGGCTGGTACAAGGACGGGGCCACGCCGGGTGAACGCGGAACATCCATCGTGGTCGGCCATGTCGACACCAAGACCGGCCCGGCTGTGTTCGTGCTGCTGCGCCTTCTCAAACCCGGCAGCACGGTGGACCTCACCCGCGCGGACGGCATCACCGTCCGCTTCAGGGTCGACTCCGTCGAAACCTTCGACAAGGCCCACTTCCCCGACGCCCGGGTATACGCCGACACCCCGACCCCTCAGCTGCGGCTGATCACCTGCGGCGGTGCCTACAACCACGCCGCCCACGACTACCAGTCGAACGTCGTCGTTTTCGCCCACCTCGTCTCGGCCAAACGCTCCTGAGACCTCGCCGTCCTCCCGCACCCGCCGCCGTCCCGCGCGGCGGGCCATGACCGCGGACAGCTGCGCTGAGGGTCAGGGCGGGGCACGGATCGTTCGACCCGGCTGCCACACGGCCGCCGGACGTCCGGCGCTGCACCGGCCCCGGCCATCATCTGGCTGCGCCACCGGGTGCCCGAAAGTCCCCCAAACTCCTATGCCGCCGGTGGGCCAGGCGGACGCCGGGTGCCGCTGCAACTGGTCTGATTCGCGGTGGTGGACACGACGTTGTGCGTCCTGGCGGTCGTTACTCAGCTACCCGGCGGAGCCGACGCCCATCTCGCCATGCTGCTGCTTGGGTTCGGGCTGTTGTCGGCGATGCCACTGTCGCCAGCGAACGCCGGGCGTCCCGAGCATCCTGGGCCTGTCGCACAACGAACGGCAATCCGAGGAGTTCGTGAGTGGGGCGGGGCTGGAGGACGTCGACGTGGCGACGTGGCGACGTGGCGAGCGGGATGTGATCGAGTGGCGGGGCGGCAGGACCGGACGTATGGCCCGTCGTCGGGTGGGTCTGTTTGTGCGTTGTCGGCCGGGAGGTCGACGTCATCCACGCCTGTGGGGCGGCGTGGGAAGAGAAGTTCCTCGAGCGCTGAGGTGGCGAAGAGGAAGGCCATCATCAGGGCCGGCACGAGCAGAGCAAGCAGGATCACAGGACCTCCCGAGGGTGGACGGCCTGTGGCGGCCTGGTGCGGTGTATCGGGTTTCAGGATGAGGCCGAATGGCGTAACCCGCACGTCGGGCACAGAGGAACGGCGGTGGGGCTATCGATGGCAACCGGTCATGCCGTCACCGTGGCCATGAACGCGGCGACGTTCGCCACGGTCCGCTGGATCTTCTCCTCCAGGGTGAGCGACTCCTGGAGCCGTGCGCCGACGCCCGCGTCCTTCTTGCCCCGCACGTACAGCGAGCAGGCGAGGTCACTGCATATGTAGGCGCCGACGGAGTTGCCCTGCTGCCCGGCCTTCCCCGCCTTCGGCGCGACCATCAGGGAGACGGCGCCGGTATGGGTGGTCAGGCACATCGAGCACATGCTGCGCCGCATCTGCCAGGACCCGGTGCTGGGACAGCGCAGAGCGATGGCCTGCGGCCGGCCGTTCACCTCAGTGACGAGGTAGGCGCGGGCGGGAGCCTGGGGATCGCGCCAGCCGAGGTAGTCCAGGTCGTCCCAGGGCCGGTCGGCCAGGTCACGCGGAACCGACAGGCGCTTCGCCTCGCCCTTGGTGCAGTTCACGAACGCGGTACGGATCTCTTGTTCAGTCAGCGGTCTCATGAGACGCAGGCTAATTTGCCTAAAGCCTTTAGGCAAATGCATAATCGGTTATGCCGAAGGAGAGGAAGGTTATGGCCCGCGTAGGACTGACCACGGAACGCCTGACCCGGGCGGGGGCGGAACTGGCCGACGAGGTCGGCTTCGACCAGGTGACCGTCTCGGCCCTCGCCCGGCGGTTCGACGTCAAGGTCGCGAGCCTGTACTCACACTTGAAGAACTCCCAGGACCTCAAGGCCAAGATCGCTCTGCTCGCCCTGGAGGAACTCGCCGACCGCGCCGCCGACGCCCTGGCCGGCCGCGCCGGCAAGGACGCCCTGAGCGCCTTCGGCAACGTCTACCGCGACTACGCCCGGGAGCATCCCGGCCGCTACGCCGCCGCCCAGATGAAGCTCGACCCGGAGACGGCGGCCGCCAGCGCCGGCGGGAGGCACGCACAGATGACGCGGGCGATCCTGCGCGGCTACGACCTGACGGAGCCCGACCAGACGCACGCGGTCCGGCTGCTGGGCAGTGTCTTTCACGGCTACGTCAGCCTGGAGATGGGCGGAGCGTTCAGCCACAGCACACCCGACACCCAGGAATCCTGGACACGGATCCTGGACTCCCTCGACGCCCTGCTGAGCAACTGGCCCGCGCCCTGACCCGCCCCACCAGCCGGGGGCCGTCGGCCGCGCAGCGCATCGGCGCATCGGCACACTCCAAAGACGATCAACAGGTTGAACCCATGCACACCCAGCACGACTGGATCACCACGCCCGTGACCGCGGACATCCTGCGCGGCGCGCTCGGGATGTGTGGTCAGCCGGTCAGAGGCTGCCACCGGTCTTCCTGGGCGGGGTCGATACTGCTGAGCCACACCAGCGCCCCACCGATCAGGCCGGGCTTGTCCCGGGTGGCCAGGGCCGGGGTTTCGAGCATGTCGGCAGCCTCTTCCAGATAGGTGACCAGCGTGTCGAGTTCTTCGCCGGGGTACTCGTTGTAGCGGGACCAGCGGCCCAGGTAGCCGGTTTCGGCGTCCAGGTAAAGGCCCGAGGTGCTGTCAGCCGGGCCCAAGGCGACAACGGGAATCCGGGCTGCCTTCCATACGGTGATCCGCTCGTCTTCGGGGCGGTCGGCGTTGAGGGTGTCCTGGTGGGTCTGGGAGTCCATCTTCAGCCGGTAGGCGGCGGCTACGGCGTCCAGGGGCATGAGCGCCTTATTGCCCGGAAGGCATCCCCAACCGTTGCTCCCGTCGTCGCCCGCGGTCAGCAGCCACAGGACGCGCAGCTCGATGGGTATCCGGATACCGAGGTCCTCTTCCAGGGCGGCGAGGGCGGCGGGGCTGGCACCGGCGCGGAGCGCAGCGTAGGAGTCGGGGGCGTTGTCCTTGAGCCAGCGGGTGATGCGATGCCAAGCATCGGCGACCTCCCGTACGGTGACCGCGGCGGCGGCAAGATCGGCAGGCTGGTCGTGGTCTCGGCCCTGCTCCTGGTCCTGATCACCGGCGCCGGTGGGGGGCTCGGTGGAGGGGGCCGGTCGCAGGTAGCGGATCTCGATCCGGTCTGGCTCACGGATGTAGCCGACGGACAGGTCGGGGCAGTCCTCGAACATGTCGCCGTCGACCGTCACAGTGAGGACACCGTGCAGCCCCGAAGGCCGGCCCATGTCAGGGTCGTCGGCCAGCTGGCCGGCCAGGGCCTTCAGCGCGTAGGGAACGCCGCCCCCCAACTCGGCGGCGGTGTCACGTACAAGCGGGTCGATCTCGTACGGGGCCATGCCGGACACGTGGCTACCCGCTGCCCTCAGCGTCTCTTTCGTCGCCGTGATGTACGCCGACTTCATGTCGGACTCTTGCTG
Source organism: Streptomyces sp. NPDC022910 (assembly GCF_055561075.1). NCBI lineage: Bacteria > Bacillati > Actinomycetota > Actinomycetes > Kitasatosporales > Streptomycetaceae > Streptomyces > Streptomyces sp. NPDC022910. Next base: position 70,673 of record NZ_JBVHHL010000034.1, on the reverse strand, counting down.
GGCCAGCGCAGCGATAAGGCCGAAGATCGCGACACCCATGGGAGTGGACGTGTCCAGGTAGGGCTCTTCGACGCTGACGAGCAGCACGCCGTGTTTGGCCAACTCCTCATTGATCAGCATGGCCTCAAGGGCACCCTGTCGAGTGAGGCGGGACAGCGAGAACACGACCACTGCGTCTACCTGCCGGCGCGAACGGCGGACATCATCTCCTCGAACTCCGGCCGGACAACCTTGGGGTCCCAGCCGGATTTGCCGACGTCGGCGAAGTGGCCCGCGTTATCCCAGCCTTTGGCCGTGATCAGCGCCTCGCACTTGGTCCGCTGTGCTTAGGGGGACGACGCGGAGTCGTCCTCACGCTTCCTTGACTGCCGGATGTAGGACACTGCGCGCATATGGTCCAGGTTAGGGGTCCAGTCCGGGCCCCGTTTGACGAGAGGTGTCATGTGCCTAGCGTAGTAAAAATCAACGTACTGACCGTGCCCGCCGAGCAGCGTGAGACTTTGGAGAAGCGCTTCGCTTCTCGCGCCCATGCCGTGGAGAGCTCCGACGGGTTCGAGTGGTTCGAGCTCCTCCGGCCCGCCGAAGGCACCGACCATTACCTCGTCTACACGCGGTGGCGCGACGAGGAATCCTTCCAGGCCTGGATGGAAGGCCCCATGAAGGCGGCCCACCAGGGCGGCGGCACGGAGAGTGGCGAGCGCCCCAAGCCGGCGGCGAGCGGATCCACTCTGTGGTCCTTCGAGGTCGTGCAGCAGGCCGCGCCGAAGGGCGCATAGACAGTCCGTCAGGGCGCGATGTGGACGCCGGATTGTGGACCGGCCGGGGCGGTTGCCAGCTGGAAGCAGCGGTTCCCGGCCTTGCGGCAGCGTCGCAGCACGTCACGGATCGGGTGAGCCGTGGGCGGGCACCGTGGGAACTGCCCTCGTCCCTCTTGCGGCCTCCCCTCCCCCTTGGCCCGGCGGCGTGCCGGTTGGCCCGGTGAAGGTCAGCCGACCTCGAGTACGATCTTGCCGCGGCTCCGCCCACTCTTGCTGAGACGGAACGCCTCGGCGGCCGCGGCCAGCGGCAGGGCGCGCTCGACGTGGACGCCCAGCTTGCCGGTGTCGGCGAGTCGGGCGAGTTCGGCAAGATCTGCGCTGTCGGGCCTGACCCACACATGGTGTCCGCCACGCTCGGTGACTTTCGGGTCGACGATCGAGGCGACGCGGGCCCGGTCCCTCAGCAGCTCCTGCGAGACGGCGACCACGTCACCACCGACGTAGTCCACTGCCGCGTCGATGCCCTCCGGTGCCAGTTGACGTACGCGATCTGCCAGGCCGTCGCCGTAGGTCACCGGCTCGGCGCCCAGGGAGCGCAGAAAGTCGTGGTTGCGTTCGCTGGCCGTGCCGATCACCCGGGCCCCCTTGGCCGCGGCGATCTGCACAGCGAAAGCCCCGACACCACCGGCCGCCGCATGGACCAGGACGGTATCGCCCGCGGAGACCCTCACCCGGGCCAGTGACTGCCAGGCGGTGAGCCCGGCCAGCGGGACGCCGGCCGCCTCCTGCCAGCTCAGCGACGCAGGCTTGTGCGCGAGGGTACGTACGGGCGCAGCGACGAGCTCCGCGTAAGTGCCGTGCTGTACCTCATCCTTGCGGACGTATCCGAAGACCTCGTCGCCCACCGAGAACTCCGGTGCGTCCAGGCCGACCGCCTCGACGACGCCCGCGACGTCCCAGCCGGGGACCAGGGGGAAGTGGATGTACATGAGCGGGTCGAGGTATCCGGCAACGATCTTCCAATCGACCGGGTTCACCCCGACGGCCTTCACACGTACGAGCACCGAGTCAGGACCGACCTTGGGGTCGTTGACCTCGGCCAGTTCCAGGGTCTCGGGGCCGCCGTAACGATTGACGATGATCGCGCGCATGACGGACACAATAAGCCTCGAGGTCGACCGCTCAGCGGCTGCACCACAACACGAACTTCGTCAGCAGTACCGTTCGATCGACTCGCCGAGAAACTCATCCTGCCTGCGGCACCGGCCGCTGTGGTCGCCGGCGTCGCACCCCACGCACGTATTACCGATCCTCGCACCGGCTTGCAGGGTTCTGGAGGTCAGGTCCGGGACTGCCGCTGCGCGCGAGCCGGATCGGGCGGAACCCTGTGTGCCTTTTGTCACGTCCGAATGTCGCCCCTCGGGCGCTCTCCTCGGAAATATCGGTAGACCTCTCGCAGGTTACCCCTGACATCCGTGGGCTCTGTGGAGGCTGACATGGACAACGGCCAGATGGGTCAGGAGAAGGGACCGAGATGAGCCACCTCACTCCGGGGATCTTCCGCACCCGGCTCGACCGTCCCGTGGCGGCCGCCGCACCGCGCGAAGCATGGCAGCGTGCCGCGTTCGTCCTTCTCGCGGTGGGCCTGGACACGGCAGCCGCGGTGATGCTGTTGAGCCGGCAGCTTCCGAACGCCCTGGCCGGAGTGGTCCTGGCCGGGCTCGGCTGGTTCGCCACCGGGCGGATAGCGGCCTGGCAGCCCGCGTCTTCGCGCAGCGTCCTTGAGGAATCGACGCGCCGATGAGTCAGGCGACCGAGGACTCGACGTCCGCCTCCTTCGTGGACACCCCGGCGCCAGCACGCTCGGCCCCGGTAGGGGGCCTGCCTCGGGACGACCCGCGCGAGCGGCGCCGACGCCACACCGTCGAGTTGCTCGCGGCGTCCGCGCTGGGCCTGGTCCCCTGGACAGTGATAGTGGGACTGACACTGCCGTCCGACTACCGTGTCCATGAGTGGCGCACGACCTGGGTCGGCTTCGACATTCTGCTGCTCACAGCCTTGGGGGCGACCGCCGTCCTCGGGAAGCGCCGCCATCCGGCCGCGGTGATTCCCGCTCTGGCGACCGCCGTCCTCCTGGTGTGCGACGCATGGTTCGATGTCTCTTTGGCATTCGGTACGCCTGCTGTCTGGGCGTCCGCTGCACTCGCCGTCTTCGTCGAACTGCCCATGGCCGCCTTCCTCTTCCACCGGATGCACAGACTGCTGCGGTTGCAGTGCACACCCCAGCAAGCCGCGGAGACCACGGAGCGAGACGCAGGGGAGACAAGCGGGTAACCCCGGGCAGCGTTCGCGAAGTTCAGGGGCATCCTGAACACCCACCTGGCAGCAGCGATGCGCCGCTACGTCGCCGGACGGGACTGGCTCGGCGTACGACGAGCCGGGGACGTGACCCGGTAGTGTGCACGTAGAAAGTGCCTTCCTGCTGGAACGACAGAAGCCTTAGACAAGCCCTATCGTCCCAGTTCAGAAGGCACTTTCGCGTTCCCGCTCATGATCCGGACACAGCCCCAAGTGAAACGCGCAGGCTAGCCCCGGGTGTGCAAAGCCCGCGCGAGCGCGCTCATGCTGATGTCGACGATCGTGCGGAGCTGCTTCTGGCTCGCCCGGGCCCTGCTCATCACGGCCAGCGACTGGTTGACCGCCGTGATGTGAGTGGCGTAGTTCTCGGCGTCGCCCTCGGTCAACTCCATGGTGTTCAAGGCGGTCCGCAGCCGCGCACGCTGAAGCGCCACAGCTTCGATCGCACGTGTGGCGATAGCGGGGCTGAGTGCTGGTGTCGCCATCGCGGTCTGAGCGACCAGACATCCGTCCGGCACGTCGGGGTCGGCGATGCGTTGGAGGGTGACCTCGAAAAACGCCTGTATCGCCCGCAGCGGTTCCCCGGACGCATCGGAGGAAAGCGCCTGTTCGTACCTCTTTCCATACCGGACGGCGTAGCGGTCCAGACAGCGCAGGTAGAGCGAGTCTTTGTCGCCGAACGAGGAGTAGATGGAACTTCGGTTCAATCCGGTCGCCCTGGAGAGGTCGTCGAGCGAGGTGTCGGCGTACCCGGCCCGCCAAAACTGGACCATCGCCGCGTCGAGCACGATGTCCACGTCGAACTCGCGCTGGTCCCGCGGCTGCCGGCCGGGAAGCGGTCCGGTGGCGGCAGCAGCGTCGATGTGCGCGGGGCGCTGCTGGTGACCACCGGCATCGCAGCGTTGATCTTCGGGCTCAGCAGCGGGCAGCAGCACGGCTTCACCGCGCCCACCACCATCATCGCTCTCGCCCTGGCGGTGCTGCTGACCACGGGCTTTGCGTTCGCCGAAAAGCGGTCGGCGGCTCCGATGATGCCCCTGTCGATCCTGGCGGAACCGGCCCGGCGGGCCGCGATCGCGGCGATGCTGCTGATCGGCGCGATCATCGCCGGCTACGTGTACTTCGCGTCGCTGTACATGCAGAAGGTACTGGGGTTCAGCCCGGTGGCGACCGGCCTGGCACTGGCCCCGTCGACCGTGACCTCAGTGCTTGTCTCCACCCTCGGTACCCGCCGGCTGCTGGCCCGGTTCAGCATCAAGGCCGTCCTGCTGGCCGGGCTGGCCTGCATAGGCGCCGGGCAGCTGTCGCTCACGCAGATCACCGCCGGGGCCAGTTACCCGGCGGCGGTGCTGCCCGGCCTGGTACTGACCGCAGCCGGGGTCGGGCTGGCGCTGCCGACCGCGTCGATCGCGATCACCAGCAGGGTCCAGGCCAGCGACCAGGGACTGGCCGGGGCGCTGTTCACCACCAGCCAGCAGACCGGCGCCGCGGTCGGGCTGGCGATCCTCGCCGCCGCCGCGGCCACCGACGGCCACGGCGGCTCCCTGGTGGACGGCTACCGCTTGTCGTTCCTGATCGCGACCGGTCTCGCAGTCCTCGCCGCGATCATCGTCGCGCTCCAGCTCAGCTCGACATCCCACCGCGTTGAACCGGAGCACCAGCAGGCCGGCTCCGACGGACCGCCCCCCCGCGCCGCCCGCCCCGGCGCAGCTCGGTAAGAGCTGACAGGTCCAACGGTGGGCTGACCGGCAGCGTCTACCCGGCGAGCTGTTCGCGGGGCCGGGGGCGCGTCATCGATTCGGGGTGCCACGCGGGTTCAGTTGTAGACGAGGGATCCGTCATCAAGGCCGGCGTGCGGCAGGGTCTCCCGTTCCTGTTGGTACTCCAGCATGTGCGTCCGGGGCTCCCCACTGCCCTACTTGAACAGAATGTTCTGCGATCGCATGACGTAGCCGGAGCTGAAGTTTTCCGGATCGCAGAACGGGCGCCGTTGCATCTCCACGTCGGCCGGCCGCAGGCTCGGAGTGACCGTGGTGGCGTGCTTGTCACCCATGTGCCGCAGCGGGTCGGCCACGAGGTCACAGACCATGTCGGCGCGCAGCGTCCAGCTGTAGCGCAGGTAGCCGAAGACCTAGGCCATGTTGGGCACGCCGCTGATCATGATGCCGCGCCAGGTGACGCGGTCGGTGAAGTCGCCCGGCTCACCGTCCACGGCGCAAGAGTCACGTAGTGCTTTCCGTGCCAGGCAGGAAAAGTGATCCCCTTCATCCCTGCCTCTGCTCCGGCCGTATCCCGCGGCGAGCGACCCCCTTCGTGGCCGCAGGTGGCGTAGCGCGTCGGTGAACGCGGCGGTCAGGCCGGTGGCGTCAGCGAGATCGGCCAGCAGACGAGACCCGGCATGGCTGACCATCCCGTGGCCGTCAGCCGAGACGACGAGCTTGGGACGCAACCCGGTGGTGTGCACGCAGAAAGTGCCTTCCTGCTGGGATGACAGAGACCTTCGACAAGCCTCATCTTCCCAGCTCAGAGGGCACTTTCGCGTTTCGGGTCAAGATCCGGACACCGCGGCAAGTGAAACGCGCAGGCTAACCCTCGACGAACGTGATCGTCTCGTCGAGCGGTGCCCGGCCAATACGGGCATCACCCAGCGTGACGTCCTCGAACCCGATCGACATGCCGCAGAAGAGGAGGAGCTCGTCCGGGGGTGACAGGACCTCCGCGACGGTCCTGTGATACTTCGCCCAAGCCATCTGCGTGCAACTGTGCAGCCCTTCGGCGCGGAGCAGCAGCATGACGGTCTGCAGATACATGCCGACGTCGGACCATTGGGCCGGGCCCATGTCGCGGTCGATGTAGCAGAACAGGGCGGCGGACGCGCCGAAACACTCCCAGTTCGCGGAAGCGGCCCTCTGGCGCGCCTGCAGGTCCGCGCGCGGAATACCGAGTGCGCCGTAGCGCTGCTCGCCGAAGGCGGATCGGCGTTCGCGGTACGGGGACTTCAGTGTGGGCGGGTACTGCTCGTACTCCGGCTCGTCCCAGGGGTCGCCCGACGCCACGCGCTCGCCGGCGCGCTTCGTGAGCTCGGCCAGCGGCGCGCCGGTCAGCACGTAGGCGTGCCACGGCTGGAGGTTCGACGCGGACGGCGCCCAAGCCGCGGCGGACAGCACGCGCTCCAGCACCTCCCTCGGGACATGCCGGTCGGTGAACCCGCGCACCGCCCGTCGGCTCCTGACCGCCTCGTAGACGTCCAAGATCGCCTACCTCCCATCTGATCAACGCGTCGACTGCCGTTGCATTCGCGATAGTATCATTCAATACCTTCTTGTGTTTAACTATCGCCGAATACGAATCCCAGCCCTTGGTTTCCCGCCTCGGGCATCGCTCTTTGGAGAAAGTCCATGGCCACGTTGCTGCACATCGACTCGTCCGCGTTTCCCGGCGAGGCGTCCTCGTCCCGTTCGGTCGCGCAGGCCTTCCGCAGGGCCTGGGAGGAGCAGCACCTCGAGGGCACGGTGATCTACCGCGACGTCGCCGCCAACCCCGTCCCGCACATCACCGCCGACGCCCACACCGCCGGTTTCACCGCACCGTCCGAGCACACCCCGGAGCAGTCCGCCGCGTTCGCCGCGCGCGTGAAGCTCATCGAGGAGCTGGAACAGGCGGACGCCGTCCTGATCGGCGCCCCCATGTACAACTACTCGATCCCGTCGACCCTCAAGGCGTGGCTGGACAACGTGATCCTGCTCGGCCGCACCGCGGGCGAGGCCCCCTCCGCCCAGGGCACCCCGGTCACCGTCGTCGCCAGCCGCGGCGGCTCCTACGCGCCGGGCACCCCGCGCGAAGGCTACGAGTTCGTACAGAACTACCTGGAGGCCGTCCTCGGGGGCACCCTCGGCCTGGACCTCCACTTCATCGTCCCGGAACTCACCATGGCCCTCCGCAACCCGGCCATGTCTGAACTGGTCCCCCTCTACGAGGCCTCCCACGAGCGCGCCTTCGCGGACGCGATCACCAAGGCCAAGGAACTCGCGGAGCGCCTCGCCGTGTAACGCCCGCCATAAGCGCCTGTGACACCTCGACGACGCCGTGTGACACCTTGAGCCAGCACGTCACACGGCGTCCCCTCGCCTGCGCCCTCTTCAACGGTGACCGCCTCTGCCCCTGGGGGCCTGCGGCTTGGCGCTGGGGCAGCCGGAGCGTTCGCCCTGCCGGCGGGCCGCACATCGAGACGCCGGCAATACGCGCAAGGATGAAGAGCACACCGCCGGCCAGGCATGGTGGCAGCGCGGTAGCCGTGCGGACACCTCGGTCCGACGAAGCACTGACCGCCGCCCGCACCCAGGGCCGACGCGTAGCGACGACGGCCGCAGCTCTCAAGACCGGGTCCGCCGCGAACGCTGCTGAGACCGCGTGAGACGAACCGCGCTCACGCGGCACGTAACCGTCGCACAGGCGCGCTTACGCCTCACCGCCTGCGGGATGGGCAAGCCGGGTGAGCAGATCCGTCAACTGCTCGGGCCCGCCGGGACCCAGTTCGGCAACCAGACGCTCAGCCAGCGGCTCCGCCGCCACATGGGCTGCATCGAAAAGCTCGACGCCCTGAGGCGTGATCTCCACTGCCCGCACCCGCCGGTCCCCCGGAACGGTCTTGCGTACGGCCAGCCCCTTACGCTCCAGGTCGTCCACGACCCGCATGATTCCCGCCTTGTCCGACCCCGTCGCCGCCGCCAAGTCCCGCTGCACCGTGGCCCCGCGGTCGACCAGCACGAGCAGCACGGCGAAATGCCGCAGCTCGATGCCGAGCGGTCGAAGCGCCTCCCCCATCACCGCGGCCGCGTGCCAGTGCGCCCGGCGCAGCAGCAAGCCGAGAGCGAAAGGCGAGGTATCCCCGGGGCGATCGGTCGCGCGCGAGGTGGTGGTTCGGTGAGGAACATCAGCGCTCATGAGAGCACGTTACCAGCTACCAATTCATTCGATACGGTTTCGTTTGAAACTAAATACGGCTACTGCGTCTGCTGCGGCGCTTCCAGACGGCCGAGGGCGAGTGCGGGCCGACAACAGGGCGCCGGATGCGGGAGCACGACGTCATGCTTTACCAACGCCGAGGCCACACACCCCAGATGTGGTTGCAGTATGAGGGAGACTCGCCGCCGCGCCTGAGTCTGCCCCCCGTCGACACCAGTGCACCCGCGCCGAGTCGTTCCATCAGGCGTGAACGGCGCAACAGGGCGTGGGGTTGGGCACCTCGAACGGCGCGAGGGTTCCGCCTGCGGCCGGAACCAGGGCGAGGGTCAGGTGTCCTTCGTGCCACTCGGGCCGTACGTGGTCGCGGGTGAGCACCGGTGTGGCCGGGTCGGGCCCCTGCCCGTCCGCCGGCGGCGTGCCGAGCACGGTGACCTGGTCGATGGCGGTGTGGGCGAGCACGTCGGACACGGTGACGGTGCTGGTGAGACGGTCGACGCCGGGATACACCACTGCCCGGCCGCCCCGCCGGTCCACGTGTTCGGCAACAGCCAGGGCTGCCGCGCGGGCGGCCTCGGCAGGACCGTACGCATGCTCCCCCAGTACGGCGCCTACCTCCGTGCCTTCCTTCAGGGCAAGGCCGGGCAGGAGTTCCCACGCCGCGTCGGCCGCACCGGCGTCGGGCAGGGCGAGCGAGATCACTGTGCCCCGGCGCTCGGCGGTGCGGATCAGATGAGTACAGGCGATCGTGCCCGAGGGAAGAGCGAGTTGCTCCACCAGGTCGCGGATCAGGTGGTCCGCCTCTCGCAGGTTCGCCGTCCCCGCGTCCACCCCGATGACGGAGTGGACGCCGGGCGCGTCGTGCAATGCGGTCATGCGGGCAGGACCCACATGGGGTTGGAGTAGAACCACAGGTCCTTCCAGGGGTCGGCGTCCCCCATCACGTCGATCGCCGGTCCGGCCGGATCGACGGCGGCGCCGCGCAGGCCGACCGCCGTGCGGTTGCCGTCGGTACCCCTCAGCCGGACATACACCGGCTTGTCCACACGGCCGAGCGAGTACGTCAGGCGCACCGACCCGGTGGACTTGTTCACATCGAAGGACTTGACGACCTTGGTGTCCGGTGTGGCGAACGAGTCCTGGTTCGCAACCGGGCCGGTGACATCGCCCTGGATCACGTCGACGCGGGCCAGCGTCGGTACGAACTGGGCCCAGTTCGGGCCGTTGGCGAGGCTGATCTCGACGACCAGGTCGACCTGGCTGCCGCGGCGCACGTGGAGCACGCCGCCGAGCGTCACCCCGCGGCCGCCCGAGCGCAGCTGGGCGTCGAGGCCGCTGATGAGCCCGCCATGGTCGACCCAGACGCGACCGGCGCGGATGCCGTCCATGACCGCCTTGTAGGAGAAGGAGGCGGAGCCGACGTGGGTGCGGGAGTACTGGCCGGGCCAGAAGTCGGTGTCGGTGAGGTTGAGGCCGCCGCCGTAGACAGGGTCGTTGTAGCGGCCGTTGGCGTTGAAGTCGCTGTTCGGGCCGCGTACGGCGGTGTCGGCGTACACGTTGTGGGAGTCCGAGTTGGCCGTGATCCACCAGGGCTTGCCCTCGGCGAGCAGACTGTCCCACAGGCCGCCGACGGTGGCGGTCATCCAGTCGAAGCCACCCCAGGTGCGGTAGCTCTCCAGCGGGTAACCGGCGAACGAGTCGGCGCTGGGGCTGTTGTCGTAGATACCGCGCGCGGAGCCGGGGCCGTTGGGGGCGGGCAGGCCGCCGGCCTGGTGTCCGGGGGCACCCTCCATGCCGACGGCGATCGTCGGCTGCGCGTCGCGCCAGGCACGGATCTCGTGCGGGGAGTCGATGCCCTTGCGGGCCGGGTGGTTGGCCAGGAAGAGGGCGTCCTTGACCTTGCGCCGCTGGACCTGCTCGGCCAGGAAGTTGAGACCCGCGATGGCGAGCGCCTCGTTCGCCGGCGTGCCGGCGGAGGCGTTCTTCACCGAGCCGTCGAAGGAGGTCTCGAACTCCTTCAGTACAGCGACCTCGTTCTTGCCGGGGTGGACGAACACGGTGCCGTGCTCGGCGGCCGGGATGTTCCACTCAAGTCCCTGGAAGACGAGCGTGTCGTCGATCTGCTCCCGGGCCGCGACGATGTCCGGGTTGACCTTCTCCACACCGATCTTGGCATGCGTCTCGCTGCCGTGGTCGGTGATGACCATCCAGTCCAGGCCGTGCGCGTTCGCCTGCCGTACGTGGTCGATGACCCGGTACTTGGCGTCGGAGCTGTGCTGCGTGTGGATGTGGTGGTCACCGGCCAGCCACAGGTACCCGTCGGAACGTCCGCCGTGCGAGTACCTCGATCCGGGCGCAGCCGCAGCCTGGCCCGCGCCTCCCAGAACGCTTCCGGCGGCCAGCCCCGCTCCGAGCAGACCGGTGCGACGCAGCATCGAGCGCCGCGAGAGCTGGCTGGGCGTCAGCTCCTCGTCGGGAACCGACAGGTCGAGCGCAGGCGGCAACGACGAGGGGACGCCGCTCCCGTGGTCGTGGTGGTGATGTCCATGCCCGTGTCTGTGACCGTCGTGGCCCATGTCAGCTCCTGCCGCAGCACTGGATTAGCTGTTCGAACGGGGCTGAGACTGGGCAGTGGGAATGAACGACAGTGGACCCTTCAGCTGCGGAATCAAGAACGCCGGATGTGAGGCAGGCAAGCCACGGCGCCGCCTCATGGCCGGGCGGTCGCCTGGCCACCCGTGATCACTGGCCCGGCCGACGCCTCAACGCACCGATCCCGCCTCCCACTTGGGGGCGGGATTCTCGTGCCTTTGTCGATGCAGGTGTTTCCCCGGCTCAGCTCATCAGTCCGGCGGCGACCGTTGCTCCCAGTTCCCAGCACGCCTCGGTCGCGGCCTTGCCCGGCTCCCCCGTCACGGTCACCGCCTCGGCCGCACGCCGCCAGCCGAGCCCGGTCGTGATCGACTCGATCCCACGCACCGCTCCGGTCACGTCACTGCCGCCGTGCACCCAGTAGCCGAACGGCCGACCGCGCGTCTCGTCCTGGCACGGGTAGTAGACCTGGTCGAAGAAGTGCTTGAGTGCCCCGGACATATAGCCGAGGTTGGCCGGAGTCCCCAGCAGATACCCGTCGGCTGCCAGCACGTCGGACGCCGTGGCGGACAGCGCCGCCCGCCGCACCACCCGCACACCCTCGATCTCCGGTGCCGTCGCGCCGGAGACAACGGCTTCGAATAGCGCCTGGCAATGGGGCGAGGGGGTGTGATGCACGATCAGCAAAGTAGCCATACCGTCGAACCCTGCCGTGACGCCCCCCTGACCGCAACCGGCCGCCCTGACGAGGGCGGCGCACCGGGCGTGCGATCGTCACCGGCGCGCACGTCAACCGGACGATCCCCCGGCTGTTCGGCCTTCGCCACTTGCAGATCCGCTGGGAACGACGTTCACGCACCTTCACCCGGTGCGTCTGTCGTCCCGAGTACCGCATGGCGTTGCGAGCGCAACGTCTCCAGCAGACGTAGCCAGATCTCGCTGACGGTGGGGTAGCTGGGCACGACGTGCCACAGGGTGGACACAGGGATCCGCCCGACGATCGCCGTGGTCGCCGAGTGCACGAGTTCGGCGATGCCGGCGCCGACGAACGTCGCCCCCACTACGACGTCGTCGGCACGGTCGACGACGAGTTTGGCCCGGCCGCGGTAGTCCGAGCTCATGACCCAGGTTCCGGCGAGTGCGGCGAGGTCGTACTCGACGACCTCGACATCGGTGCCCGCATCCCGTGCCTGCTGCTCGGTTGCGCCGGCGCTGCCCACCTCGGGTGTGGTGAAGACGACTTGGGGCAGCCCCAAGTGTCCGGCCGAGGCGGACGGCAGGTCCACGGAACCGGCGGCTCGTGCTGCGATGACCTCTCCGGCGATACGAGCCTGGTATTTGGCCATGTGCGTGAGCAGTGCGCGGCCGCACACATCGCCGATGGCGTAGAGCCAGTCGCCGGCCGCTCCCTGCACGGACTGGTGGTCATCGACTTCGAGGTAGCCGCCAGGGGAGACTCCGACGGTTTCCAGGCCGATGTCTTCGGTGTTCGGGATGCGTCCGGCAGCCACGACGACTTCGTCGGCCTCCATGACCGTGCCGTCGTCGAGGGTCACGCTCACCTCGCCACCGTGTACGCGGCCCTGGCCCGTGTCATGGGCGCCGGGCCGCCGTACCTGGGACATGGTGCGTCCTGGGCTCAGCCACACGCCGGCGTCCCGCAGTGCCTCGCCGACGAGCGTCCCCGCGAACGGTTCGTACCGGGCCAGCAGCCCGCCACGGTGGACGATCGCCACCTCGGCTCCCAGCCCGTTCAGCCAGGTGGCCGCCTCGCACGCAACGACGCCGCCGCCGAGGATGACCACCCGTCGTGGCACTTCCCGCATGGTGGTCACATCGCGTGAGGTCCATGGCAGCGCGGCGCGCAACCCCGGTACATCGGGTACGGCCGGACAGGAACCGGTGTCGATGACAACAGCGTGCCTGGCCGTGAGCTCCCGAGTCGAACCATCGGGTCGGCTCACGGCGACCCTGCGCTCACCGGCCAGTCTCCCGTAGCCGCGCACCACGTCGATGCCGGTGTCCAGAGCCCATTTCACCTGGGAGCTGTCGTCCAGACCGTTGATCACGACGTCGCGCCGGGCGAGCACCGCGGCGGGGTCCAGTTGTGTCGAGACGCCGGGCAGGTGTTCGGCTGCGTCGACCAACTCGACCGGGCGGAGCAGCGCCTTGCTGGGCATGCAAGCCCAGTACGAGCATTCGCCGCCCAGCAGAGCGTTCTCCACGAGCACCGAGGAGAGGCCGGAGAACTGGCTCGCGTACTGAGCGGCGTTCTCACCGGCGGCCGCACCGCCCAGGACGATCACATCCCAGTCGGAGCGGTCCGGGTCCACCGTCGCAGTCATGGGATTGTCCCCTATCGCCCTACCGCCGGAGCGGCGGTCCATGGAACGTGGTGCGAGCAGGTGCCGCGCGGACGGCGATGTGCCTGTGCGGAAGCGCCGGCAGACGGCGTGATGCGCTGTGGTCCGAAACCAGCCTACGGGCCATGGGACTCTCCCACCCGTTTCCCCGGTGAGGGAGCACAGGGCGGGTCCGGCGCCCTGGACTGTGCGGCGCCCGCTCGGGGCGACCGGAGGCGCCTGCGAACGGATGGTGCCAGGGGCGATCAAGTAGGAACGCCGCCTTACACCGCGAGGGGCAGGGCGGCAGACGGCGTTCCTGTCGGGGATCGGGTTATGGGGATCGGGTCATGCGGCGAGGCGCTCGACGAGCTGCTTGGCCTTGGCGGCCGCGTTCTCGAGGGCGCGCTCGCGGGAGGCCTCGTAGAGAGGGACCAGCTCGGCCATCGCCGGGTTGTGCGGAGCCATGGTGAGCTCCGGGACGATGAAATCGAGGTCGAGGGCGAGGGTGTCGGCAAGGATGGCCTGCAGGTAGTTCTGCACGTATTCGAAGCCCTCGCGCGGGGTGCCCGGCGCGTAGGAGCCGCCGCGGCTGGCGACGACGGTGACCGGGGTTCCCTTGGCGGAGGGGCTCTCGCCCGCCGTGCGTCCGAAGAGGATCACGTTGTCGAGCCAGGCCTTGAGGGTCGAGGGGATCGCGTAGTTGTACATCGGTGCGCCGATCAGCACCGCGTCCGCCTGCTCCAGTTCCTCGATCAGCTTGACGCGCTGGGCGAAGGCGTCGGCCTGCTCGGAGGTGTGGTCGGCGGGGTCGGCGAAGCCGGCGGTGTGGGCATCTGCGGTGATGTGCGGGACCGGAGTCGCGGCCAGGTCGCGATAGATCACCGTGCCGTCGGGGTGCTGCTCCTGCCAGGTCCTGCGGAAGGTGTCAGCCACGGTGCGGGAGGCGGACACCTCGCTCGGGAAGACGGACGAGTCGATGTGAAGCAGGGTGGCCATGCGTGCCTCCAGAAGAGCGTGCCCAGGAACGGGTGACCCGGGCTGCGATTTCGTACGCAGCTATATCTAACACAGGTACTTACTTTTTTTCACCCCCCTCCTACGCGGGGTAGTACCCTGTGCGCATGGCGACGGAGCAGAGCCACGACGCGGCGGCGTGCAAGCGGGTGGACGATGGCATCACCCGTGTCTTCCAGTTGCTCGGAAAGCGCTGGAGCGGTCCGATCGTGGCTGTGCTGGTGGCGCAGCCCGCACACTTCGCCGACCTGCGCCGGGCCATCCCCGGCATCAGCGAGCGGATGCTCTCCGACCGGCTCGTCGAGCTCGGCGCCGCGGGACTCGTGGTCCGCGAGGTCGACGAAGGGCCGCCGCTACGCGTCTCCTACCGGCTGACGGAGTCGGGAGCCGCGCTGGAGCCCGCGCTCCTGGCGCTCGGCGAGTGGGCGAAGACGCATCTGCCGGAGACCCAGCCCTGCGTGGAGACGGCCGGGAAGTGACGGTCCCGCCGAGCGGGACACGACGATCAGCCCGCAGGCCGGGGCCGTCGTCGCCGGGGCCGCCGACACCGCGGAATCGACTGTCGCCATCGCCGACCTGACCCGTCGTACACATCGAGATCGCGAGCGGTATCGGCTCGGGCCTCATCACCGCGAGCGTTGACGTCGGCGGCAACGTCGGCTGCGCGGAGCGTCAGCCTCCCAGCGGACGGGTCCTGCGCAGCCTCGGCATCCCCGAGACGACCGACGACGACCCGCTGCACGGCACCCGCGAACCGGCCGACGGATCGCCGACAGCGAACCGACCTCCCTGCACGCCGTGCGCCCGGCTGCCACGGAGATCGGCGACGTCGCTGGCCATGCTGGTCCACACGTTCAACCCGCGCACGGCGGTGCTCGCCGGTCCTTCGAGCGAACTCCTCGGCCGGCCGAAGAGCCGGCGGCGGACGATCAGATCGAAGCCGGGCCTCCCGAGCAACAGGGCCCTGCGTCTCGGCCTTGAAGTAGTGACCTTCTTCGAGGCCCGCGAGCGGAGTGGGGTGCTCCGGCCGTCGTCCCAGGAGTTCCTGGGGCGCTCCCGTCCGCGTGGCGCCGTGGAGCGTCAGCACAGCACGGCGAGTGCTCCAGGCAGGACCCTGGCCGTGACGGGGAGGACGGCCTCCACCTCGCCGTCGGCGCCGTAGGGCACGTCCCGGTCGGCCTCGATACGGATCTCTCTGCCCCGGGCGACCCGCACTTCGCGCCGGTGGACGTGCGCGCCCGTCTTGAGCTCGTTCATCAGGGTGAAGAAGAGCCGGCGTGGCGCATGGCGGATCATCACCACCTCGAGGAGGCCGTCGTCTACGCGTGCGTCGGGGGCGATGATGCGGCCGGAGCCGTAGTAGGCGGAGTTGGCCGCCACGACGGTGTAACCGTGGTGCGTGAGTTCTTCGCCGTCGATGGTGACCCGGTAGGTGGCCGGGCGCCAGGTGGCGACGGCGCGCAGTCCGCCCGCGTAGTACGAGGCCGCTCCGCTCAGGAGTTTGGCGTGGTTGGCGTGGCGGTTGGCGAGTGCGTCGACGCCCGCGTACACGCTGCCGAGGACGACGGCGCGGCCGTGGGCGGACTCCACTTCGATGGTGTCGACGTGGCGGGGGCTGTGGTGGATCAGCAGTTGGGCCAGCGCGGCCGGATCGGTGGGCAGGTCCAGTGCCCGGGCGAAATCGTTGCCGCGGCCTGCCGGGATGATGCCGAACAATATATCGGTGCCGCTGAGCGCCCCGCCGACGCCGCCGACGATGCCGTCGCCGCCGACGGCGAGGACGACCCGCTCCCGCTCTCCGGCGTGCCGCGCGAGGTCCTGGGCGTGGGCGAGGCTGTGGCTGTACTCGGTCTCCACCTCGGCCCCGGCGTCCCGCAGCAGCCGGGCCACCTGCAGGAGGGTCGCGACCCCGGTGGATCCGCCGGCGGTGGGGTTGACGATGGCGGTGAACTGTCGCATCGGTGTGCCTCCGAAGGCGCCTGACGGGTCGTGACGGACGGTGGGGGTGAGGGTGACGGATCGGATCAGTCGGCGGGCAGCAAGACGCCTGGGTTGAGCAGCCCGGTGGGGTCGAGGCGTCGTTTGACCGCCTGGAGGGCTTCGACGCCGAGCGGTCCGGCCTCCTGGACGTACCAGTCTCGGTGGTCGGTGCCCACACCGTGGTGGTGGCTGATCGTGCCGCCGGCGGCCATGATCGCCTCGTTGGCGGCGTGCTTGGCGGGCGCCCAGTGGGCCACGGGGTCGTCCCCCTGTGCGGAGACCACGGTGAAGTACAGCGAGGCGCCGTTTTCGTAGACGTGGGAGATGTGGCACATCACCAGCGGTGGAGTGCCGGACCGGGTGAGCGTGGTGGTGAGCGCTTCGCGAACGGAGGCATACAGCTCGGGGAGGCGTGACCAGAAGGCCGCGGTCTCCAGTGTCTCGGCGAACGCGCCCGCGTCCAGCAGCGCGTCCCGCAGATAAGGCGCCGAATAACGGCCGTCGGCCCAGCGCTCTCCCGGTCCCCGACCCACGTATGTGCCGCCGCACTCGCGCAGCACGGCCGCGGCCCGCTCCCGACGGTACGAGGTGTCCTCCTCGGTTCCTTCGTAACCGGCGATCGCCAGGCATCCAGCGGCCTGCTGCGCGTCGAAGGAGCCGATGGCGTCGGGCTGGGCGAGGCCGATCAGCGTCTCGGTCTCGTCCGACAGGCGCAGTACGGTCGGCCGCGGACCGTCCTGGGCCAGGCGCCGCAGCCCCGTCGCGCCGGCCTCGAAGGAGTCGAAGCGCCATCCTTCGTAGAGGCGTGTGCGCGGGACGGGGCGGACCCGTACGGTCACCGAGGTGATGACGCCGAACGCCCCTTCGGAGCCGAGGACGAGCTGACGCAGGTCGGGTCCGGCGGCGGAGCGCGGGGCGCGGCCGACGTCGAGGGTGCCGACGGGGGTGGCGAGGGTGAGGCCGAGCACCATCTCGTCGAACCGGCCGTAGCCGGCGGACGCCTGTCCGCTGGAGCGTGCGGCGGCGAATCCGCCGATGGTGGCCCACTCGTAGGACTGGGGGAAGTGGCCGAGGGTGAAGCCGTGCTCGGCCAGGAGCGATTCGGCCTGCGGGGCCCGCAGCCCCGGTTGCAGGGTGGCGGTGCGGGAGACGGGGTCGAGGGCGAGCAAGCCGTCCATGCGGCGCAGGTCCAGCGCGACGAAGGGTCGCCGCCGCTCGGGGGCGAGGCCGCCGACGACGGAAGTGCCGCCGCCGAACGGGACGAGTGCCAGGTCGTGTTCGGCGCAGACCTTCAGCACCGCCAGGACCTCGTCGTGACTCGCCGGGAGGGCCACGGCCGCGGGCGTGTCACCGACGTCGCCCTCGCGGATGCGCAGCAGATCCGGAGTGGACTTTCCGCGGGTATGCCGGATGCGGGACTCGGCCCCGGTGAGCAGATGGTCCTCACCGCCGACGGTGGCGAGCAGAGCCCGGAGCGCGGCGGCGACCAACGGCGGCTCGGGCAGGGAGATCTCGTCCATGGCGACCGGCTCGGCGCTGCGGGGCTTGACCCCGAGCATGTCGCGCAGCAGCCCGATCACCGTGTCGGGCAGCGGCGTCGCCCTGGTCGGGTCTCCCCAGCCGCTCCACAGCATGTCCATGGCGCTTGTCCTCACCGGTCGTTCCGAAAGAGTGCCGTCTCCTGCGCCCCCACCGGGGCGTTACACTGTGACACATGGCGCCTATTCGTCACAACGCCTCGGACAGTGATCCGGTGCTCGACGCTGTACGCGACTGCGTCCTGGCCGTCGGAGTCCGGCGCACCACCCTCACCGACGTGGCCCGCCGCGCGGGCGTCTCCCGGATGACGCTGTACCGCCGCTGGCCGGATGTACGGTCCCTGGTCGGCGACTTGATGACCCGAGAGTGGATCGAGGCGGCCACCCGCGCGATGCCCGAGCCCGAGCCGGGATCGGACGCACGCACCCTGATCGTGGACGGTCTCGTCAAAGGGGTCGCCGCCTTCCGCAGTCACCTCCTCTTCCGCAAGATCGTCGAAGTCGATCCCGAACTGCTCCTCCCCTACGTACTGGACCGGCGCGGAGCAAGTCAGGAAGCCCTTCTCGAACTGCTCGCCGACGCCCTCGAGGAAGGCCACGCGGACGGGTCCGTACGCCCCGGACACCTCCAACGGCAGGCCAGATCCCTGCTCCTGATCGCCCAGTCCTTCACCCTGTCACTGCGCACCATGACCGACGAGGACGACGGCGAGCTGAGCACCGCGGCCTTCTACGCAGAACTGCGGACCATCCTCGAGAGGACCCTTACGCCATGAGCCCCAGCAGCAACCCGGTCTCCTCCACGCACCCGGCTCCGGGCTCGTCCCTGACCGCCGCCCGCCGTCGGCGTGAACTGGCCCGGAGCACCGACGACAGGTGCGTGGACGTCCTGGTCGTCGGCCTCGGCGCGACCGGCGCCGGAGCCGCCCTGGACGCCGCTGCCCGCGGACTCGACGTCGTCGCCATCGACGCCCACGACCTGGCCTTCGGCACTTCCCGTTGGAGCTCCAAACTCATTCACGGCGGACTGCGCTACCTCGCCTCCGCCCAGTTCGACGTCGCCCATGAAAGCGCGCGCGAACGCGGAGTCCTCATGGAGCGCACCGCTCCGCATCTCGTGCACGCCCAGCCCTTCGTGCTGCCCCTCACGCCGCTCGTCTCCCGCGGTCAGGCCGCCCTGGCCTGGGCCGGCTTCCGCGCAGGCGACACGCTGCGCCTGGCGGCACGCACGGCCCGGACGACGCTGCCCGCACCGCGCAGGCTCTCCGCTGCCGAGACCCGCCACTTCGCCCCCGCACTGCGCAGCGCCGGGCTCCGCGGCGGCCTTATGTCCTGGGACGGCCGCGTGACCGACGACGCCCGCCTGGTCACGGCGATCGCCCGCACGGCCGCGGCCCACGGCGCGCGCATCCTCACCCGCGTGCGCGCCCTGGGACTCACCGCCTCCGGCGCCCGGATACGCGACGAACTCACCGGCGAAGAGGGCGAGATCAAGGCTCGCGCGGTGATCAACGCCTCCGGTGTGTGGGCAGGCAGCCTGGTGGACGGCGTCCGCATACGGCCCTCGCGCGGCACCCACCTCGTTCTGCGCACGGAACACCTCGGCTCCCTGCCGGCCGGCCTGCACATCGCGATCCCCGGCGAGACGAACCGCTTCGTCCTCGTCCTGCCCCAGGGAGACGGCCGGGTCTACGTCGGCCTCACCGACGAGCCCGTCGACGGCGACATCCCCGACATCCCCCAAGTGCCCGAGACCGACATCGGCTTCCTGCTCGACGTGGCGGGCTCCGTCCTTGACGTCCCGGTCCACCGCAAGGACGTGGTGGGCGCCTTCGCAGGGTTGCGCCCCCTGCTGGACACCACGCCCGCGGCGGGCTCCGGCGCGGCGACCAGCACCGCCGACATCTCCCGCAAGCACGCGATTCTCACCTCGCCGGAGGGCGTGACCACCGTGGTCGGCGGGAAGCTCACCACCTATCGGCGTATGGCCGAGGACGCCGTCGACGCCGCGATCGCGACCCACCGCCTTGCTGCCCGGCCCTCCCCCACAACCACCGTCCCCTTGATCGGCGCCGCACCGCCGCACGTACTCGCCGGCCTCCGCGCCCCGCGACGTCTGATCAACCGCTACGGCACCGAGGCGCCGGCCGTCCACGCTCTGGCCACACACGACCCCCGGCTTGCCGAACCGGTCCTGGAAGGCCACCCCGTGACCCGCGCTGAACTGCTGTGGGCCATACGCCATGAAGGAGCACTCGACACGGCGGACCTCCTCGACCGCCGCACCCGCATCGGACTGGTTCCCGCCGACCGCGACACCGCGCTGAACAGCGCACGGGACCTGATCAACGACGCCCCCGACGCCTGCTGACACATCGTCAGGGCGAGTACGAGAAGCCAGAGCCACTGCCGAAGCAGCGCAAGGTTGCCTCAATTGCCCTCTGGCGAACGCGCGTAGACCTCGGGCACCATCTCCATGCACCACCTGCACAGCCGCCCCACAAGACGCACGGCCCGACAGCAGGAAGGTCCCCACATGAAGATCCGCTCCGCCCTCACGGCCCTCGCACTGACCATCACCCCCGGGCTCGCCGTCCTCGGCAGCGCCGGGGACGCACTCGCCGCCCAGGACGGTGCCCAGGCCGTCGCCGTCACCAAGATCTCGCACGCCACCGCGACTTCGATGTTCCGCGAGGTCGGCATCACCTGGTCGTCCTCCGGCAACTGCTCCGACCGCAACAACCCGACCTGTACGTCCTTCGAGCAGCTCAACCTGGCCACCGCCCAGGGCGCCCAGACCCTCAAGCGGGCCTCCGGCTGCGCACTGAACATCACGGGCGGCACCGAGACCGGCCACGCGAGCGGTACCTACTCGCACTGGAACGGCTACAAACTCGACTACGGCAAGAACACCTGTGTCACCAACTACATCAAGGGCAACTTCACCTACATCGGCCTGCGTGGCGACGGCGCGCCCCAGTACCAGTCCGGCTCCGGCAACATCTATGCCGACGAGGGCAACCACTGGGACGTCCTCTACTACAACTGCGGAGGCTGCTGACCCTTCGTCGCCCTCCGGCCGACGCGGTTCTTGCAGTGAGGCGGCGCGCCGGCCGCGCATGGGCCGGCGCGCCGCCGCGGCAGCCGACGGCTGCCGCCCCTTATCGCGTGGCAGAACCGGCCGCGTCGGCGGCCTGAAGGATGAGTTCGGTGACGGCGTCGGGGTGGGAGATCATGGCCATGTGGGAGGAGTCGATCTGCACCGTGTGCGCGCCCGCCCGCTTCGCTTCGAAGCGTTCCTGGTCAGGGTTGATGGCCCTGTCCTGCTTCGCCACGAGGAACCAGGAGGGAATCTGCCGCCAGGCGGCCACTTCGGCGCTCTCGGAGAACGCGGACGTGCTGACGGGCCGTTGGGTCGCCGCCAGCAACTTCGCCGTGCCTACCGGCAGATCGGCGGCGAAGACCTGGTGGAGCTTGTCCGGCCGGATGTAGAGGTCACTCCCGCTGACTCCGGCGCCGGCGCGGTAGGGGATGGACTGGGTGGCGTTGGCGAGTTCGCTGGGGTACTTGGCGGCCAGCGACATGCCGCTCTCGCCCTTGTCCGGCATCTGGGCTGCCACATAGACAAGAGACTTCACCCGCGAGTTGCCGGCGGCGGCCGAGCTGATCACCGCACCGCCGTATGAGTGCCCCACCAGTACGATCGGCCCCTTGAGGTTGTCCAGCACCGAGGCTATGTAGGTGGAGTCGTTGTACAAGCCGCGCAGCGGGTTGGCGGGGGCGATGACGGGGTAGCCACGGCGTTCGAGCCGCTCGACGACCTCGTTCCAGCTGGAGGCGTCCGCGAACGCCCCGTGCACCAGGACGACCGTCGGTTTCGTCGCGGACGTGTCGTCGGCGGCGGTGGCCGGGGCTGCCCAGGTCGCGCACAGTGCCATGGCACAGCCGATCGCTGTGACGTGCGCGCCGCGTATGCGGCCGCGTGTGCCGCGTATCGGAAGTTCAGTCACGCCGTTCTCGCTTTCTGTGAGGCCTACGGCACCGGGCCCGCCACCCCGGCCTGCCACCACACAGGGGTTCGCGGAGTGAGCCGGGAGCGCCGAGTGGCATACATGGGCGTCCTTCCTCGGACGGACGCTTCCTGCACGAGCCTTCCTGCGGACCCCGTGGACCGGCGCGCCGAACTGCGCTGCAGGAGTGGCGCAGTACCGCCGCTTGGGTGGTCGGTCACCAGGGCGGTTTGCGGAAGCCGGCGTCAGCGGTGCGTGGCGGACCGGGGAAGCTGCCCACGGGTTCCGCAGAGGGCCGCTCGATCGCGAGCCCGGGCAGGACCCACGGCGTCCTGGGACGGCGGTCCGGCCGCCTCGTGGGATGCTGGACACGGGATCATGACGGGACGCGGGAGAGTGCAAGGCGGAGTGAGGGCGGCGGGTCGATCGGTGCGGGTGGAATTGTGGGATCGCATCGCGGCTTCGGACCCCGGACTGCTGAGATTGACGGCCGGTCTCAGAACCGTGTCCGCCATCGCGCTCACCCTGGCCGTCCTGGCGCTCGTGCGGGCCGATGTTTCCCATCTGGTGGCGGGGGCCATCGCGGCCATGGTCGCCACCTTCGCCATCCGCGAGAAGGAGCGGTCCCGGCAGGCCGTCACGCTCGCTCTGGGCCTGCCGGTGGCGCTGGTCTCCGTGTCACTCGGCGCCCTGTTGAACTCCCGTCTGGTGGCCGGTGACATCTTCTTCGTCGTGCTCATCTTCTGCGCCGTCTACGGCCGGCGCTTCGGCGACCGAGGCACGGCGCTGGGCCTGATCGGCTTCCAGGTCTACTTCCTCTCGCTCTTCGTCGGCGCGACTGTCTCCGCACTCCCGGGCCTGTACGGTGCGATCACCCTCGCCTTCCTGTGCAGCGCCGTGGCGCGCTTCGCCCTCGTGCCCGGGACCCCCTCGGGCATCCTGGACCGGTTGCGCCGTGCCTTCAGAGCCCGCCTCGCCCAACTGATCTCGGCACAGGTTGCATTGCTCGACGCCCACCCCTACCACCGGGAGAAGGCCCTCGACGACGTCCGCCGCAGGACGGCGGCGCTGCACGAGACCGCCATGATGATCCAGGGCCGGCTGGAGCAAGGGGTCTCCGACGAGTCGGTGGCCCGGCTCCTGCAGCGTCGTGTCGTCGACGCCGAGATCTCAGCCGAACGACTGGGCCTCCTGCTGCTCACCGCGCGCAGCGCCGAACGGGCCGACACGCTCACCCTGCACCTGCCCGGAGTTCCCCTCCCCTCGGGCGGCCCCCTGTCCGAACCCGACGAGACGGCCGTTACGCTGCGCCGCGACCTCGAGGCACTGCGCCTCCTGGTTGTCAGGCCCGTCCCACAGGGCAAGGGGACCGCGCTGGCCCATGTGCGCAACCGCCTCCTCGGCTACCGGGACGAGGGCAACCTGCCGCCCGCGCCGACCGCCGTGCAGGACGTCTTCCGGGGGATCGGTGAGGCATCGCGAGCGGTCCTCGGGCTGCGGATCGCCCTGGACGGGCCCCAGGACGAATCCGACGACACCCCCGCGACCACCCGCTCGCGGGAGGAACTGGACGCGGAGGACGCCGCCATCAGCGGCAGCGAAGAGGCCGGCCGGGCGGAAGAGGAACGCACCGGGCTGGAGCGCTACACCACGCGCGCGGCCGTACAGGTGGCCGTGGGATCAGCCCTCGCCATCGTCGGGGGGGAGCTTCTCTCCCGTCAGCGGTGGTACTGGGCGGTACTGACCTGCTGGATCGTCTTCATCAACACCGCGTCCACCGGCGAGATCCTCGTCAAGGGTTACCGTCGGCTGCTGGGGACCGTCCTCGGCGTGGTGGCAGGCATCGGGCTGGCCGGGCTGGTCGGGCATCACACATGGACGGCGTTCGCGCTGGTGCTGGTCTTCATCTTCGCGATGTTCTACACAGCACCGCTGTCCTACACGCTGATGTCCTTCTTCGTCACCGCGATGCTCGGCCTGCTCTACACACTCCTCCACGCCTACAGCCTCTCCGTGCTGTTCCTGCGCATCCAGGAGACAGCGCTGGGCGCGGCCTGCGGAATCGTTGCGGCAGCGCTGGTCCTGCCGGTCCACACCGATCGCCGTACCAACGAACTCCTCACCACGGTGCTGGCCCGCCTCGCCGAAGTCACCGACGCCGCGGTCGACCAGCTCAGCGGCGGGCGCGCGGTGGACCTCCTCGACAAGGCACGCGATCTGGACCAGGCCCTGGCAGACATGAGTGCCTCCACACAACCGCTGACCCACCCGATCACGCCTCTGCGGGCCCGGCGGGACACCGCCCGCTACATCGTCGCGATGCTGGAGACCTGCGCCTACCACGCGCGCTCACTGGCGGCGACCGCCGAACTGCTGCCCGAGCACCCCTCGATCGCCGCGGATCCCCGACTGCGGGGGGCGGGGCGGCGCATCGTGGGCAACATCGAGGCGATCGCCGCGCATGTCGCGGACGAGCACAGCACCGCCCGGATCGAGACCGGACCCAGCATCGCGTCCATGCTCAGGCCGGGAACCCTCGGCGCACCACGGTACGACCGCGTCACCGACCGGGTGCTGCGGCATCTGCAGCGCCTGGACGAAGCGGTGGCCGGCCTGGCCCGTCCGCTCGACGTCCGGGCTGTCAGACCCGAGAACTGACGCAGCCGAAGATCGCTTGCGGGCCATTGACAGTTCGGGCCATTGACAGCAGGGGTCAACAAGCCCTGGCGGTTTCCATCGGTGGTTGCGACTGCTGGATGGAGTCCGTCTGATGCCGAAGCATCCGCCAAATCGCTTGCCGCTGTCGGTGCCCAAGAGGTACTTCGAACTGCGTAGAGGTGGCCTGAAAGGGGCAGCCGCTGCCCGCCATGTGGGCGTATCCACCAGCGCGGGCTCGGTGTGGTTCATCAAGGCTGGACGCATGCTGCTGCCCGACAGACCCATCGACGCACGCTACCTAAGCCAGGACGACCGGATCACGATTGCCGAGGGCCTGCTCGCCGGTCGCACGGCTTCAGCGATCGCCGGGGAGATTGGCAAACACCGCTCGACCGTCTACCGGGAGATCTCCCGCGGCCGCGGTCCCAACGGCACATACAACCCCTGGTGGTCACACAACCAGGCCATCTGGCGCCGACGCCGTCCCAAGCCGGAGAAAATCCGAGCAAACCCTCAACTACGTGACCTCGTCAACGACAAACTCAAAGAGCGCTGGTCACCGCAGCAGATCACCCGGTACCTGGCCCGCACCCGCCCCGGACAGCCAGCGATGAACGCCTGCCCAGAGACCATCTACCGCGCCCTCTACAACGGACTGCTCGACAAGCGCACCGCCCGGCTGCGAAGCCGACACACTCGCCGCAAGAAGCAGCGCCGCGGCATACCCATCAAGAACGCCATCCCGCGCATGCGACCAGTTCACACACGCCCCCGCGAGGCCGAGGAACGCCGCCAAGCCGGCCACTGGGAAGGAGACCTCATCCTCGGCAGAGCACAAAGCTCTGCGATCGGCACACTGGTCGACCGCGCTACCCGCTACGTCCGCCTCATCCACCTACCCGACGGCTGGAAAGCCCCACAGATACGCGACGCGCTCGTCGAGCAGACCACCGACCTGCCCGCTTCGCTGCGACGCACCCTCACCTGGGACCAAGGCCGCGAACTCTACCTCCACGAGCAGATAGAGGACCTGACAGGATTCCGGATCTACTTCTGCGACCCGCACAGCCCCTGGCAACGCGGCACCAACGAAAACACCAACGGGCTGCTCCGCGAGTACTTCCCTAAAGGCACCGACCTCACCCCCTACACCGCCCGCGACCTCGCGCAAGTCGAACGGCAACTCAACGAACGCCCACGCCACATCCTCGGAGACCGCACCCCTGCCGAGGCCATGAGACGCTGGTCAAGACAACTCGCCTACTGCTGATTCGCAACGATCAGTGGAAACCGCCCCTCGTGCCGAAAGCTCTCCTGCCACGTCAGACGTTCCGTCAGCCACAGCCGGGCGGCTGTGGCTGACGGAACGAAGTGCGCGGTCGGTTCAGTGCGCCGGTGCGTCGGTGACCACGACCTCTTCGATGCTCCGCTCGATCTCCTCGGGCCGGGACGCGGTGGCCTTCGCCCAGTAGTAGACGGCCAGCGAGAAGGCCGCGACGACCAGGATGTCCCACCACAGGTCGATGTGGCCCTGGCCGCCAAAGCCGCCCTGCCAGGAGATCAGGCCCATGCCCACAAGGTAGGCGGGCAGCCACTGGGCGGCCCTCCAGTCCAGCCGGGGCGCGTCCGGCAGGCGCTTGCTGGTGGCGTACCAGGCGTAGCCACCGAGGAGCACATAGCCGAGGACGATCGCCACGCCGAGCCGCCACAGCGTGTCCCAGCCGGCCCAGTAGATGATCAGGTTGGCGACCACGAAGGACAGCGGTGAGATCACCTTGCCGCCGGGCAGGCGGTAGGGGCGCTCGTGGTGCGGGAGCCGGTCGGCGAAGACGCCGTAGGCCAGCGGCGCACCGGCGTACATCAGGACGCTCGCGGAGGTGATGAAGCCGACCAGCTCCTGCCAGCTCGGGAAGGGCAGGAAGCAGATCACGCCGGTCAGGAAGGAGATGACCAGGCCGAACCACGGCACGCCCCGCGCATCGGTCTTCTCGAAGACCTTGGGCGCATAGCCGTTCTTGGCCAGGCCGTAGGAGACACGCGAGGTCGCGGTGGTGTAGATCAGGCCGGTGCCGCCGGGAGAGATCACGGCGTCGATGTACAGCACCACGCTCAGCCAGCCGAGGCCCACCAGCGTCGCCACGCCCGCCCAAGGGCCGCTGATGCCCGGGAAGTCGAGCTTGGCCCAGCCGTGCGCGAAGGAGCTGAGCGGCAGCGCGCCGATGAACACGACCTGGAGGAGTACGTAGATGACCGCCCCGATGGCGACCGAGCCGAGCGTGGCGCGCGGCAGGTCACGCTTCGGGTCGCGGCTCTCACCCGCCAGCTGGATCGCCTGCTCGAAGCCGAGCAGGGCGAAGATGATGCCGCTGGAGCTGATGGCGCTCAGCACGCCCTTGGCTCCGAACGGGGCGAAGCCCTGGGCGGTGAAGTTGTGCGGGTGGAAGTTGCCCACCGCGATGATGAAGATCGCGGCCAGCGGCACGGCGATCTTCCACCAGGTGGCCGCGCTGTTGGTGTGGGCCAGGATCCGCACGCCGAGGAAGTTGACCAGGACGAAGACGGCCATCAGGACGACCGCCACGGCGAAACCGCTGGTCGTCAGCGTGCCGTCGCTGTGCTGGAGTCCCTTCGCCCACTCCCAGTGCCCGGCGTAGCCGATCATCGCCTCGACCTCGATCGGAGCCACGGTCGCCGCCTGCAGCCAGGAGAACCAGCCGAAGGACATGCCCGCCAGGCCACCGAACGCGTAGTGCGGGTAGCGGGCCGTGCCGCCCGCCACCGGGAACATGCCGCCGAGCTCGGCGTGCACCAGCGCCAGCAGGACGATCGCGACCGCGCCGATCAGCCAGGAGATGATCGCTGCGGGTCCGGCCGTCACGACGGCCTTCTCGGCGCCGTAGAGCCAGCCGGAGCCGATGATGGAACCGACCGAGGCCCACATCAGTCCGATCAGACCGACGTCCCGCCGGAGACCGGTGGGGTCCCGGGTGACGTCGGGGGCTGCACGGTCGACACTCACCATGTCAAGGGGCCTCTCACTATCTGAACACGAAATTAACGGTCAACGGCGGCTCAGAGTAGGAATTCAGCCCGCCCGGCAGAAGCCCATTGCCTGAAATTTGACCCTTCCGCGAGGAGTTCTTTTGCTCGGGTTTTGCGCAGGTCAGCTATGGGTGGCGTATGTCACTATTCAGTTCTGAAATATGAGAAGAGGGTAAGACAGGCCGCTGAGTCGGGAGATTTTGACCCCGCGGGGCAGGGTCGAGGACCTCCCCGTGCCGCCGGACCGCCGAAATGCGTGATCAAACCGATTGCGGAAGTATGGGCAGGGGTGGTCTGTGCCCTGCGGCGATGCGCAGGGGCTCGCCGCCGACCGGTGACTCGACGTGTGTTCGAGCTGGGATCAGTGCCCTTCGGCCTTCCCGCCGGAGCATTCAGATGGCGAACCGCAACACGACCGGACCGTCGGCTCCCACGGAACCGGCAGCGCGGTACACCACCGGGCCGCGGTCGTCGGCCCACGACTGGGGACTGCTTCTCATCAGGCTGACCTTCGGACTGCTGATGGCCGGGCACGGCGCGCGGAAACTCTTCGGGATCTTCGATGGCGAGGGCCTGGATGCCACCGCGAAGGTGTTCGCCGCCCTCGGCTACCACCCGGCAAAGTTGTTCGCTGTGATCGGCGGTCTCTCCGAGTTCCTGGGCGGCCTCGGTCTGGCCCTTGGGCTCTTCACCCCACTCGCAGCCGCCGCGCTCATCGGCGTGATGATCAATGCCATGGTGAACGTCACTGGTGCCCACGGCCTGTGGGAGACCGACGGAGGCGTCGAGTACAGCGTCGGCATCTCCGTCGTCGCCCTCGCGATCACCGCCATCGGTCCGGGCCGGCTGGCCCTCGACCGGTTCTTCCCCTGGGGTGGGGGTGGCTGGGCCCACGCCGCCTTCGCCCTCGGACTCGGCGGCATCACCGCCGCGCTCGCGCTCACGCTTTGAACGCCGGCGACCGGTCGACCGGAGCCTTCACCGCTGCCTTCGGGCTCCCTGTCGCTGCGCAAGGGCGGCGCAACACGGGGCAGCCCTGGAAGAACCCGGCGACGGTGCGCCAGACCCTCGACACCGTCTACAGCGCCGACCCTTCGGGCCTGCCGGCAACGACGACCTCGGCACCATGTCGGCCTGGTACGTCTTCTCCTGCCTGGGCCTGTACCCGCGAACTCCCGGAAACGCGCACTGCTCCTCGGCGCCCCGGTCTTCCCACACGCGGTGCTCGATTCGGCCGGGCCGCGCCGACGCGGCGACCACTCCTGATTCAGAAGCGCAACTGCTGAATCCGATGACGAGGAACTGTTGGACTTCAGGATCACGCAGGGGCAGTGTGGACCAGGTCCCCTCGGTCCGACGGGGCGCCCTTTCACTGCACCACCCGGAGATCACCCGATGAACCACGTCGCGGATCCTGAGCGTTACAACGGCACCATGCGCTACCGGCGCACCGGGCGCTCAGGACTCGACCTTCCCGTACTGTCGTTGGGTTACTGGCACAACTTCGGAGACGACAGGCCGTTCGAGACCCAGCGCGAGATCGCCCTGCGTGCCTTCGAC
Source organism: Streptomyces sp. NPDC022910 (assembly GCF_055561075.1). Lineage (NCBI taxonomy): Bacteria > Bacillati > Actinomycetota > Actinomycetes > Kitasatosporales > Streptomycetaceae > Streptomyces > Streptomyces sp. NPDC022910. The sequence continues at coordinate 41,856 of NZ_JBVHHL010000034.1, read as the reverse complement.
CTCGGGATCACCCACCACGACCTCGCCAACAACTACGGCCCTCCCTACGGCTCGGCCGAGATCAACTTCGGGCGCCTGATGAAGCAGGACCTCGCGCCGTACCGGGACGAACTGGTGGTCTCCACCAAGGCCGGCTGGGACATGTGGCCCGGGCCGTACGGCCAGGGCGGCGGCTCCCGCAAATACGTCCTCGCCTCTCTGGACCAGTCACTGCGTCGCATGGGGCTGGAGTACGTCGACATCTTCTACTCCCACCGACTCGACGCCACCACCCCGCTCGAGGAGACCATGGGGGCGCTCGACACCGCCGTCCGCCAGGGCAAGGCTCTCTACGTCGGCATCTCGTCCTACGACGCCGAGCGCACCCGTGAAGCGGCTGCCATCCTCCGCGAACTGGGTACGCCGCTGCTCATCCACCAGCCGTCCTACAACATGCTCAACCGGTGGATCGAGACCGACGGCCTGCTCGACACCGCCGAGCAGGAAGGCTTCGGCGTCATCGGTTTCACCGCCCTCGCCCAGGGGCTGCTGACCGGACGCTACCTCGACGGCATCCCCTCGGATTCGCGGGCGGCACAGGACAAGTCGTTCGACACCACCTGGCTGTCGCAGGACATGCTGCACAGGCTGCGCGCACTCGACGACATCGCGGCCCGCCGCGGCCAGACGCTGGCACAGATGGCCCTCGCCTGGGCCCTGCGGGACGAACGCGTCACCTCGCTCGTCATCGGAGCCTCCCGCACCGAACAGCTGGAGCAGAACGTGGCCGCCCTGGACAACCCGCACTTCAGCAGCGAGGAACTGGCCGAGATCGACAAGTACGCCACCGACGCCGGCGTCGACCTGTGGCAGAGCGCCCGCCTCGGAACCCTTGCCTGACCATCCAGCCTGACCCGGTTCCCGGTCAGTGCGGTGTGGGCGGTCATCGGGGTGGGGATCCCTGATCCGGAACGGTGGCGCGTCCGCACTGACAGGCGAGCATCTGCGCACGCCGGCAGCCCTGGCCGACGGCGATCCGCGGGTGGTGCGCTCGGGGCCGGAAAACGAGATCCTCCACGACGACGAGAGACTGCGCGACCACGCCCGCGCGACACGGGCGGCCATCAAAGGGCACGGCCTGGCTCAGGCCGGCGCGGACCCTGTCATCAGCCGCACCGGAAGTGCGCGCGTCGGATCTTCCGCCGGCGCGGCGGGCGTCAGCCGCGCCGGCGGAGGCGGGTTCTGGCCAGGAGGAGGGTGGCGTCGTCGGGCGCGGCCTGCCTGCACATGGTGGCGACGGCTGCCGAGCACAGGTGGTCCAGCGACAGGCCGGGAGGGGACAGGGCAGCGGCGAGGCGGTCGAGCCCCGCGTCGATGTCCTCAGTGGGGGTTTCGACCAGGCCGTCGGTGAACAGGGCGATCACGGTCTCTTCGGGGATCTTGAGTTCCGCCGACTCGAAGAGCGGCAGACCGAGGCCGATCGGCACGCCTGCAGGGATCTCCGGGTAGGTCGCCTCACCCGCCGGACTGACAAGGAGGGGCGGCGGATGTCCGGCCCGGGCGACCTCCAGACGCTGACCGGCGGGGTCGTAGACGGCATACAGGCAAGTGGCCCCCATCGCCGTGCCCGGGATGTCCCCGTCCTTCTCCGCGAGACCGGTCACGGTGCGGTCGAGGCGGGTCAGGAGCTCGTCGGGGGGCAGGTCCATGTCCGCGAGGGTGTGCAACGCCGTGCGCAGCCGACCCATCGTCGCCGCGGCGTTGATGCCGTGCCCGACCACGTCACCGACGACCAGGGCCACCCGATTGCCGGGCAGCAGGATGACGTCGTACCAGTCACCTCCCACACCGTGTTCAATGTCCGCCGGACGGTAGTGAGAGGCGACCTCGACGGCGCTGCCACCGCTGATCCGTCCGGGGAGGAGGGTGCGCTGGAGGGCGACGGCCGCGCGGCGCTCGCGGGTGTACCGGCTGGCGTTGTCCAGGCTCAGCGCGGCACGGCTGACGAGTTCATCGGCAAGGAGCCGATCGTCCTGCTCGAAGGGGGCGGGGTTCTCGTTCCGGACGAACACCGCGACGCCGAGCGCCGTTCCGCGTGCCTGAATCGGCGCGATGATCAGGCTGTGCATTCCGGTGTACTCGATGACCCGGCCGCGCTGCGGATCCAGGTCCAACCAGGCGGGGAGGTCGAGAACCGGTTCGACGTAGGACTGGCCCGAAAGCAGGACCTGGGTGAACGGCGAGTTCGCAGGGACGAAGACCGGAGCTCCGTCCCCCCACAACGCCTCCGGAATCCCTTCGTGGATCGATGCCGTTCCCGCGCGGCGGAACACCGGGATGCGCCCGGCGTCCACACCCATCCGCGCCAAGGGCTCCTCCCCCAGGGGCACGGACTCCGCCAGATCCACGGTGACGTAGTCGGCAAACCGCGGCACGGCGAAGTCGGCGAGCTCCTGCGCGGTGCGCATGACGTCCAAAGTGGTGCCGATACGGGTGCTGGCCTCGCTCAGCATCACGAGACGTTCGACAGCGGGACGGTCGTCGGTCGCGGCAACGAGCCAGCCGACCCGGCCGTCCTGCCCCGAGAGCCGGGAGACCCGCACGCCCACGTCCAGGCTTCGACCGTCCCGGTGGCGTACCCGTACCGTGCCGCCGCTGCCGCCCGAGACCCGCCATCGGCGTGCCGCATCCCTTCCATCCGTATCAGCGCCCGAAGGGGCCAGGAGCTGTGAGACGGGCCGGCCCAGCACCTCCTCGGCCGGGTAGCCGAGCAGCCGCTGAGCACCGCCCGTCCATCCGGCCACCACGCCGTCCGCATCCACCACCACCGCCGCGTAAGCCGTCTCCAGTGGCGTGCGATTCGTATGGGAGCCGCGGTCGGAAGGAGCTTCCTCAGGACTGCTCATGGACTTCTCCCGGTGACCGGCGGCCGTGTGCCGGTCTGGACCGCGCGCTCGAGGTCCTCGTCCTCGATCCGGACGTCGGTGCGGACCGTGAGGGCTGTATTGCCGGACTGACGGATCTGCTCGTCGACGCGGTCCAGTTCCCGCTGGCGACGTGCGGCGAGGACCGCCTCGGCGCCCTGCGCGGCGAGCGCCTCGGCGGCCGCCTCTCCGATCCCTGACGTCGCGCCCGTGACCAGCGCCGCTCTGCCGTGCAGACGGTCGGCGGGGGTACGCGGGTGCCGCCTGGGGACGGCGGCGGGTGGCGGCCGTGTGCGCTTCCCGTCGGTATGGCCGGAGTGCTGAGGCGCATGATCGGCCTCCTGCGGCTTGCTGTGGTGCTGCGAAACGTTCGTTGGCGACGCTGGTTGGCGACACGCTCCTTGCCCTGCCTTCAGCCTGGTGCAGGGTTGCGAGCAGGGATCGGGCCTCCGCCTCACGGGCTCGGGCGACAACGCCGCGCGGCGGGCGCTGAGGAAGTCGCTCAGCGGCTCGTTGCGGGCCATGGGTTCATCCTCTCTCTCCCTCCCCTAGGCACGCGTTCTGCCCCACTTGACCCTGTCCCTTTCCAGGATGCGTCCTCCGGGGGCGGGCCGGACCTGGCCAGGGACCTGGACGGGACGTGCAGGCGGTTGTGTGGGGGCTGCCCAACCGGGAGGCCCTGGCGCGTGGCCGACAACGCCGGTGACCCGGACCGGCGCCCTGCCGCGCAGTCGCTCCGCTCGTTGCCCCACCCCCGGGGCCTGATGCCGAGCTGTCGGACCGCCGGGGCGTCGTACGCGGGAGCTGATGACGCACCGTGCGGCAAGAACGGGCCGTCGGTGGCGCTCAGGGTGCCGGTGTTCTCGACGACGTCGGCCGCGGCACCTGCGCCGCGCAGGGAGCCTGCCACGGCGCAGGGAACCCTGTCGTCCGGGCTTCTACTCGCGCAGCTCCGGCGGCTCGTTGTCCAGTCCGAGATCGGTGGCGACGTCGTAGGCGACCGCGGCATGCCCCGCCGCGGGGTGGGCTGTGTCGGCGCCGAGATCGAAGGCGGCACCTTCCATCGCCTGCTCCAGCTCTTTCTCCTCCCGACGCGAACAGCCTCGTGGTGTTGACTGCTCCCTCCCTGAGGGGAGGGGGGTCTCTCCCTCAGGGGTGAGCGGGGATTTCTGGCTAGCTCACGCTGCCAGGCGGGGCAGCGCCCGGGCCTTCCCGACCTTCTCGACGCCACGACGACCGTATGGTTAATTATTCAATTAACGGAGGTGACGAGGAGGTCGCGCCATGACGGAGCTCGGTCTGAGCGACACGGTCGGGATTCTGCGGCAGCCCGGCGTGCGGCCGCGGTGCAGCAGTGCGGGACTGGGATGGGAGCGGCTGTACGTCTCGACGCAGGAGGAGCAGCCGTATCGCGCCGAGTTCGATCCGGCCCCCACGCATCTGCTGATCCTGCATCTCAGCGGGCCCGTCACCGTGCGGCGAGGGCGGGGCGCGGGGACACGGTCCGGAAAGATCCCCGCCGGAGGGCTTTTCCTTCAGCCGGCCGGCCGGACCCTGGCCGTCGAGCTCGGAGGGCGGCTCGACACGGTCCACGCCTATCTCGCGGACCAGGCGTTGCGCGAGGCCAATGACGGGCGGCCCGTCGAGCTGTCGGAGGAGCTCGGTACCACGGATCCTCTGGCCGAGCAGCTCCTGCTCGCCCTGGAAGGCACGGTGCGGCGCTGGGAGCCGTCGGCCCGGACGTACGCCGACCATCTGACGGGCATGCTGGCCTCGCAGCTCGTACGGCGACACGGCTCCCGTGCGGACGCCCCGCGCCCCGTCCGGTCAGGGTTGTCCGACCGGCAGCTCGCGGCCGTCCGGGAGCTCATGGAGGAGCGGCTCGCGGAGCCGCTGCCCATCGGGGACCTCGCCGCGGCGGTCGCGCTGAGCCGCAGCCAGTTCACGCGGCAGTTCCGGGCGAGGACGGGACGCTCGCCGCACCAGTACCTGCTCTCCTTGAGGCTGGAGCACGCGTGCCGGCTGCTGCGCACCGGGGCCAGGCCGATCGGGGAGGTGGCCGTCGAGTGCGGGTTCTCCCACCAGGAGCATCTGACGCGGGTGATGCGCGCCCGGCTCGGCACGACCCCGGCCGCCCTGCGTCGCGCGAGCTGAGACCTCCCCGAACGGACCGACCGGCGCGTCAGCGTTCCAGTACCAGCGCCAGCGCCTGCCCCACCCCGATGCACAGCGCCGCCAGCCCGGTGCCGGTGCCCGCGGCGGCCAGCTGGTGGGCGACGGCCCCGGTGATGCGGGCCCCCGACGCGCCCAGCGGGTGACCGATGGCGATCGCGCCGCCGCGGGGGTTGACCACGGACGGGTCCAGCTCCGGCAGCGCGGCCAGGCAGGCAAGCACCTGGGCGGCATAGGCCTCGTTGAGCTCGATCGTGTGCAGGTCACCGGGAGCGACGTCCGCCTTGGTCAGGACCTTACGAATGGCGTCCACCGGGCCGAGTCCGAAGTGCTGCGGCTCGATCCCGGTGACGGCGGCGGCCCGCACGCGTGCCAGCGGTTCGCGGCCGATCGCCGCGAGCCCGTCCTCGTCGGCGAGCAGAAGGGCGGCCGCCCCGTCGTTGAGTGGCGAGGCGTTGCCGGCGGTGACGGTGCCGTCCGCCAGGAAGGCCGGTTTCAGTGTGGCGAGGGCCTCGAGGGAGGTGTTGTCGCGGATGTTCTCGTCGCGAAGCAGTTCGACGCCCTCGGTGGGGACCACCTCTCCGTCGTACAGTCCCTCGCGCCAGGCACGTGCGGCGTTGCGGTGGCTGGCGAGCGCGAACGCGTCCTGGTCAGCCCGGGTGATTGCGTACTTGGCGCCGACGAGCTCCGCGCTTTCGCCGAGCGGGATCGTCCACTCCCCCGGCATCCTCGGATTGACCATGCGCCAGCCGAGCGTGGTCGAGTACAGCTGCTGGTCCCTCGCGGGGAAGGCACGCTCCGGCTTCGGCAGCACCCAGGGGGCACGGCTCATGGACTCGACACCGCCGGCGACCGCGATGGACGCGTCGCCGAGGGCGATGGCACGGGCCGCCTGGATCACGGCCTCCATTCCGGAGCCGCAGAGCCGGTTGACCGTCGCGCCCGGCACGCTGACGGGAAGTCCCGCCAGCAGGACCGCCATGCGGGCCACGTCGCGGTTCTCCTCACCGGCCCCGTTGGTGTTGCCGAACAGCACGTCGTCGATGCGCGCCGGGTCCAGTACCGGGCTCCGGTCGACAAGGGCGCGCAGCACGCCCGCCGCGAGGTCGTCGGGGCGTACGGCGGACAGGGCGCCCCCGTAACGGCCGAAGGGGGTGCGGACGGCGTCTACGACGTATACATCACGCGGTCGCTCGATCATCGGGGGCTCCTTGCGGGACTAGCAGGTGAGGGTGACGGGTGTGCAAGCGGCGACCTGAGAGGCCGTCACACCCGGTGCCATCTCGACGAGTTCCAGGCCCCACGGTGTGACGTCCAGGACGCACAGGTCGGTGATGATCCGGTCCACGCACGCCCGCCCCGTCAGCGGCAGCGTGCACTGCTCGACGATCTTCGGGCTGCCGTCCTTCGCCGTGTGGTCCATCAGGACCACGACCCGGCGGGCGCCGTGGACGAGGTCCATCGCACCGCCCATGCCTTTGATCATCTTGCCGGGAATCGCCCAGTTGGCCAGGTCACCCCGGGCCGACACCTGCAACGCGCCGAGGACGGCGGTGTCGATGTGGCCGCCGCGGATCATGCCGAAGGAGAGCGAGGAGTCGAAGAACGACGCTCCCGGGCGCACGGTGACGGTCTCCTTGCCCGCGTTGACGAGGTCCGCGTCGACCTCGTCGGGCGTCGGGTACGGCCCCACGCCCAGCAGCCCGTTCTCCGAGTGCAGGACGACGTCCACGTCCGGTGGGAGGAAGTCGGCGACCAGCGTGGGCAGTCCGATGCCGAGGTTGACGTAGTCGCCGTCCCGCAGCTCGCGCGCGGCCCGCGCCGCCATCTCGTGTCTGTTCCAGCTCACGGCTTGCGCACCGCCCTCCACGAAGGCGACGAAGGGTGCTGGTTCATCGCTCGCGCACCGTCCTCTTCTCGATTCCCTTGTCGGCCGCCTGTTCGGGGGCGAGCGCCACGACCCGTTGCACGAACACACCCGGCAAGTGGACCTCGTCGGGGTCGAGTTCTCCCGGCTCGACCAGTTCCTCCACCTCGGCGACGGTGATCCGACCGGCCATCGCCGCCAGGGGGTTGAAGTTGCGGGCCGCGCGGTGGAAGACAAGGTTGCCGTGCCGATCCCCTCGGGCTGCCCTGACCAGGGCGAAGTCGGTGGTGATGGCGCGTTCCAGGACGTACTCCGCGTCGTCGAAGACACGCACCTCCTTGGCTGGTGAGGCAACGGAGACCGATCCGTCGCCGGCGTACCGCCACGGCAGTCCGCCCTCCTGGACCTGTGTGCCGACGCCGGCCGGGGTGTAGAAGGCCGGAATGCCGCAGCCGCCGGCGCGCAACCGTTCCGCGAGGGTGCCTTGCGGGATCAACTCGACTTCCAGTTCGCCCGCGAGGTACTGGCGCGCGAACTCCTTGTTGTCGCCGACGTACGAGCCCGTGACCCGGACGATCCGGCCCGCGGCCAGCAGGACGCCGAGGCCGCGGCCGTCCACGCCGCAGTTGTTCGACACCACGTGGAGGTCGCGCGCTCCGGTCGCGTACAGGGCACCGATGAGGACCTCCGGAACTCCGCTCAGCCCGAAGCCGCCGACGGCGAACGACTGTCCGTCCATCGCATCCGCCAGGGCCTCTTCCGCGGTGGCCACTTGCTTGTCCATGGCCTCTCCCTAACGCCCCAACACCTGGCGGAGGGCACCGAGCAGCTCCGCCCGGGCCGATCCCGCGGTCTCGGGCGCGGTGGCGCGGCGCCAGGCGACATGGCCGTCCGGGCGCACCAGCAGCACCCCGTCCTCGGCTATCTCGCTCACGCGGCTCCATTCGCCGTACGCATCACGGGAATCGGCGTCACCGATGCGCACGAACCGCAGCGGTACGCCGAGTTCGTCCCGGCACGCTGCCGCCGCCGCGTCCCACGCGCCGCCCGACAGGCCGGTGAGTACGGTGAAGAGACCGCTGCCGACGACGTCGAGCGTGGAGATCCGCTCGCCGCGGGCATCGACGAGCCAGGCGTGCGGAAGCTTGGCGCCCGGCCGGGTCGTCGGCCGCGCCACCAGCTCACGGTCCTCGACCCAGTCTTCGTCGGTGCCGTCGTCGGGGACAACCGCACCGGAGACATAGCGCTGGTTCATCTCCACGCCGTGCGCGTTGAATTCATAGTTCTTGAGCTGGACCGCCTCCTCGAGCAGGCGCCGTCTCTTGGCACCGTCGGGCGACCCGGCGCGCAGCGCCGCAAGGCCCTCGGCGATGGTCTCCTCGTCGCTTCCGGCGCCGACGCCGAGCACCTCGAAGATGGGACCGAACTGGTCGCGGCTGAGGTTGGCCCGCTCCACGATCTGCCGCCCGACGGGGGCGCGTTCGGCCGTGTAGCTGTCGAGCAGCGCGGGTCCCGCCTCGCCGCGGATCACCATGGCGAGCTTCCATGCGAGGTTGTAGGCGTCCTGGACCGAGGTGTTGGAACCGAGCCCGTTGGACGGCGGATGCCGGTGCACGGCGTCGCCCGCGCAGAACACCCGCCCGGACCCATACGCCTTCGCGTAGCTGTGATTCACGGTCCACAGTGACGTCGATGTGATCTCCACCGGCAGCTCGGGGTCGCCGACGAGGTCGCGGACGATGCGGCGTGCGTGCGCCTCGTCCACCGCGGGCGGCGGCTGCTCGATGTCGTAACCCCACACCAGCAGCCACTCGTTCCACGGGCGGACCATACGGACCAGGCCCATGCCGATACCGCCCGTCTCCGCGCCCGGCCTCAGCACCCAGTACAGGACGCTCGGTCGGTGGGCGCAGTACCTGGCGAGGTCGGCCTTGAAGACGATGTTCATGCTGCCGGCCTTGCCCATGCGCCCGTCGAAGGACAGTCCGAGCTGCTCCGCGACGGTGCTGCGTCCGCCGTCCGCACCGATCAAGTAACGGGCGCGTACGGTGAATTCGTCGCCGCGGACCCGGTCGCGCAGCAGTGCCGTGACGCCGTCCTCGTCCTGGGTGAAGCTGAGGAACTCGGTGTCGAAGCGCACCTTGGCGCCACGCGCGGCCGCCTTGCTCACCAGGATCGGCTCCAGGTAGGTCTGCGGCAGGTCGATCATCTGGCAGGGGCTCTTCGACGCGTACTCGGTGAGCGAGTCCGGGCCCGTGCCCCAGCTGCGGATCCGGCCGATCTCCTCGCCGGTCAGGGAGGTGCACAGGACCGTGTCCCCCATGAGCTGGGACGGACTGCCGAGCGCGAGAGCCTCGCTCTCGACGCCGAGGTCGCGCAGCACCTCCATGGTGCGCTGGTTGGTGATGTGTGCCCGCGGGGTGTTGGCCAGCCAGCCGTACTTCGTCACCAGCAGGGTGCGTATCCCGTACGTGGCCAGCAGCAGGGCGGCCGAGCCTCCGGCGGGGCCGCTGCCGACGACAAGGACGTCGGTGTCGTAGGTGTCCGTGCGATTCATGGGGGGCGCTCCTCGGTCAGCCGGCCAGCGGGGCGATGCGGAAGGTGTAGTCGAGGCGACGCCACTGCCCGTCGACGCGGCGGCCGTCGGGGGTGGGGCCGCTGTGCGGCGTGTAGTCGACGACGAGTGCGTCCTTGACGCCGAAGACGGTGTCGCTGTCCAGGTAGGCGCCGCCCGCCACGAACAGCTGGGTGACGAGCCTGCGGTGACCGGGCGCGTCGATCATGAAATGGAGGTGCGGAGCCCGGTAGGGGTGGCGTCCTACGGCGGCGAGCATCTGCCCGACCGGCCCGTCGTCGGGGATCGGGTATTCGTGCGGCAGGATCGACCAGAAGGTGATCCGGCCCTCGGCGTCGGTGCGCATCCGGGCGCGGAGCACCGGCCCCTCCAGGTCGGGGAGTTGGACGTCGTAGAAGCCGTCCTCGTTGGACTGCCAGACGTCCACGACCGCGTCCTTGACGGGCTCGCCGGCCGTGTCCAGGACCTGCACGTCCGCCCACAACGGGGTGCCGGGCAGACCGCCGGAGATATCGCTCCCATGCGCCGCCTCCGGCGGGCCCTCGACATAGAAGGGGCCGAGCACCGCGGACGGAGTGGTGGTGGGAGTGCGGGAGTTGGTCAGCAGATCCACGGCGCTGGAGACGCCCAGGGTGTCCGAGAGGAGCACGAACTCCTGACGGGTCGGTCCGCAGATCTGCCCGGTGCGCGTGAGAAAGTCGATCGCGTACTGCCACTCGGCATCGGTGAGGTCGTTGGCTGCCACGAAGGCGTGCAGGCGCCGGACGATATCGGTCAGGAGCGCGCGGACACGCGGATCAGGGGCCTGCGCGAAGCTGGCCACGACCTGGTCGGTGAGACGGGTCAACCGGTCGCCGACGGTGGAGCTTCGACCGTTCGGGCGGCGCCCCGTCCAGGCGTCGGACAGCAGGGCCGCGACGCCCTCGGCGGTCACCTCGCGCGGGTTCGGATACGGGGTCGCCGCGGCCAGCTCGGCAGCGCGGGCCAGGCCCGATTCCGGCATGCCGAGGTCACGCAGGGAGGTCGGGCCGCCGAGGGAGGTGACCAGGTCATGGACCCCCGAGGGCGCGTCCGCCGCGCCGAGGGCCTCGGCGATGCGGCGCATCACATCGGGCATCGCGGGCGCGTTGTAGGCCATGGCGTGCGGCAGGACGACGGTGTGCGTCTCGGCGTGAGGCAGGTCGAAGGTGCCGCCGAGCGTGTGGCACAGCTTGTGGTGCAGGCCCATCCCGACCGTGGCCAGGCAGGTGCCGGCGAGCCAGGCCGCGTGCAGCAGGTCGGCACGCGCGCCGGGGTCGGCCGGATCGGTGGCGAGCCGGGGCAGCGCCCGGGCGATCCGGGAGATCGCGTCGAGGGCTTGCTGGTCGGTGACCGGGTTGGCGTCGGCCGAGTACAGCGCCTCCACGGCGTGCGCCAGCGCGTTCACTCCGCTCGTCACGGACATGGCGAGGGGCAGGGTCAAGGTGAAGTCGATGTCGTAGACGACGGTCTCGGGCAGGATCGCCGCGGACGACTGTGTGACCTTGCGTCCGTCGTGGGTCTCGCCGAGTACGGGAGTGACCTCCGAACCGGCGTAGGTGGTCGGCAGGATCACCTGCGGCAGGTCGGTGCGCAGCGCCAGTGCCTTCGACAGTCCGGTGGTCGAGCCGCCGCCGACGGCCACGAGGCAGTCGGCGGTCGCCTCCCGCAGCACGGCGAGCGCCTGCTCGGTCACCTGTACCGGGGTGTGCATCACCGCGCCGTCGAACTCCGCCACCAGCAGTCCGCCCAGCGTCTCGCGGACCCGCGCGGAGGCATCTGCCAGGGCAGGGCTGGACAGCAGCAGCACCCGGGAGCAGCCGAGCCGTTCCACCTCCTCACGGAGACGGCCGACGGTACCGGCACCGAAGACCACCCGTGAGGCACGGGATGAATAGACGAACGTCCGCATTGAGTTCCGCCTCTGCATGTCGGTGAAGACGCGCCGTGCGCTTGGCCACAGAGTCTGCGAGTTGCGTCCATGTGAACGCCTGCACGATCGGCGCGTTGTCGCTGCACGAAACACGCACAGGGGCGGATGCGGCCACCACATCTCCTCGCGGGTGCCCGGACTGCGATGGCGACCGCTCGTTGAGGCCCAGGTCCCCTCAGCGGCTGGGCTGCGTTGCGCCGGTTGCCGAGTCGATCAGCACGGCGGCTGCCTCGCGGGCGGTGTCGGTCAGGAACTTGACGATCGCCTGCTTGTGCTCGATCACGCCCTCGGGACGGCGGGCAGGTCTCCGGCCGTCTCCACGGCCGCATGGTGGAAGGGGCAGCCTTCCCGCGCACCGCGACCACCCCGTGGCTGGTCCTCGACAGCTGGGGCGACGTGCTGGTCACGCCGGATGTACAACGATCGCTTTACCTGGATCGAGCGACGTCGCATCTTGCAAGGTACAGCGATCGCTTTACTTCATCCTCGGGAGGCGTCATGCTCCACACCACCTTCGGTCGCACGACCGGGCTACGAGTGTCCGAAGTGGCGCTCGGCACCGAAACTTGGGCACCCGCTGGGGCACGGAAGCCGAGCCGAAGGAGGCACGCCGGATCTTCGAGCGCTTCGCGGATGCCGGCGGCACCTTCGTCGACACCGCCGAGAGCTACCAGGTCGGGCAGTCCGAGGAGGTCCTCGGCGAGCTTTTGACAGGCGTCCGCTCCCGCTTCGTGCTGGCGACCAAGTTCGCGGGCGGCGTCGACCGGTAGGCCGGAGCCATGGGCACCGGCAACAGCCGCAAGAACATGGTGCGGGCGCGGTCGAGGACAGCCTGCGGCGGTTGGACACCGACCACATCGACCTGCTGTGGGTGCACTTCCCCGACACGGTGACCCCTGTGGAGGAGATCATGCGCGGCTTGGACGACCTGTCCCGCCAAGGCAAGATCCTTTATGCGGGCCTGTCCGACTTCCCGGCCTGGCGCACCGCCCGCGCCGTCACCCTGGCCGAACTGCGCGGGACGGCTCCCGTGATCGGCGTCCAGTTCGAGTACAGCCTGGTCGAGCGCACCGCCGACCGCGAGATCCTGCCCATGGCCGAAGCTCTCGGGCTGGGCGGCGCGCTGTGGTCACCGCTCGGCGGCGGGCTGCTCACCGGCAAGTACCGCACCGGGAGTCAGGGTCGTCTGAGCGACTGGCAGCGCCTGGTCCACACCGAGGACGGGGCGCAGAAAACGGACGTGATCGACGCCCTGCTGGCTGTCGCCGAGGAGGTCGGCGTCCGTCCCGCTCAGATCGCCGTCGCCTGGCTGCGGGAGCGCGCCGCCCGTTCGGCCACCGCGCTCATTCCCGTCATCGGGCCGCGCACCACGGCCCAGCTGGAGGACTACCTCGGCGCCCTGGACGTACAGCTGGAAGAGGAGCAGTACCGGCGCCTGGAGGAGGTCAGCCGTATCTCCCTGGGGCAGCCGCACGACCAGGTCGCCGCTCAGCTCCCCGTTGTCCTCGGCACCGACCCGACCCGCTTCCGCCTGCCGGGACTCCCCGTCGCCTGAAGCCACGCCCGGTACGGTCCCGCGACCAGCCACGGGACCTGCCATGACCGGGTCCGGGCACCCGTGCGCCCGGACCCGTTCCGTCCCTTTACGCCGCGAGTGCGTGAGCGGGGTGCAGAACCACCTTGGTGTAGCCTTCCACCCGCTTGTCGAACTTCTCGTACGCCTGCGGCGCCTGGTCCAGCGGCAGTTCGTGGGAGACGACGAAGCTGGGCTCGGCGCGCCCGGCGATGATCATGTCGCGCAACTGCCGGTTGTATCGCTTGACGTTGCACTGGCCGGTGCCCATCTTCTGGCCCTTCTCGAACATCCTGCCGATGGAGACCAGGAGTTGGCCGTGCTTGGCGTGCTCGTCGGGTCCGCCCGGGTCGGAGGGCACGTACAGACCCGGTACACCGAGCCTGCCGGTGGCCCGCACCGTCTCGACGAGCTCGTTGAGCACGATGGCGGGCTCCTCGTGACTGGCGTCGTGTGCCTGCGCCTGGTAGCCGACCGCATCCACCCCCTTGTCGGTTCCTTCTCCCTCCGTTTGTTCCTTGATCTGCTGGGCCGGGTCGCCCTTGGTGAAGTCGATGGGGATGGCTCCGATCTGCTCCGCCTTGGCGAGCCGCTCGGGCACCCGGTCGACGCAGAACACCTTCGCCGCACCGCGCAGCAGTGCGGAGTAGGCCGCCATCAGACCCACGGGTCCGGCGCCGTAAACAGCCACGCTCTCGCCTGGGGACACCTGGGCGAGCTCGCATCCGTGGTAGCCGGTCGGGAAGATGTCGGCGAGAAGCACGAAATCAGTCTCGAACTGCTCTCCCGGCGGCAGTTTCAGGCAGTTGAAGTCCGCGAAGGGCACGCGCAGCCGCTCCGCCTGGCCACCCTTGTACGGGCCCATCGCCACGTAGCCGTATGCTCCGCCGGCGAATCCGGGATTGACCGTGAGGCAGAAGCCGGTTTCTCCGGCGAGGCAGTTCTTGCAGAATCCGCAGGCGACGTTGAAGGGCATCACTACGCGGTCACCCTTGGACAGGGAGGTCACACCGGGACCGACCTCCTCGACTATGCCGAGGTTCTCGTGTCCGAAGACGATGCCCGGCTCGGCCGCCGTGCGGCCTTCGTACATGTGCAGGTCCGATCCGCAGATCGCGCTCGACGTGACACGGACGAGCACGTCGTTGGGGTGCTGGATCTGTGGATCGTCGACGTCCCTCACAGCCACACTGAAGGGCTTCTCATAGACGACGGCTTTCACCTGGGTCACCTCCGCGTCGAACACTGGATGACGGCGACGGGAGTCCCGCTACCGGGGGACGCACACGGAGACGCGGGCCTTCGGCCTGCGCCGTGGCCCCGGGTGCTCTCGCTTCGCCGCCGGATACTTCCAGGTAACGCCCGTACGGCATGCGCCGCAACCCACGCCGGGGCGACCACGGACCGGTTCGGGGGCGCCCGTCAGGCCATGGCAGCGACATCGGCGATCATGTCGGTGACGGCCTGGAGACCGCCGTTCGACAGAGCTTGCCGTTGCCGCTCCGCACCCGTGCCCTCCTGCAGCAGACGGTGCACCAGTGCGGTCACCTCGCGGGTGTCACCGGCAGCGTCCAGCGCCGACCCGACGTGGTCCAGGAGCCCCTGCACCGCCTCGCCCGCCGGGCAACGCCTGCCATCGAGGGCGAGCAGCTCTCCGCTCAGCCCGTAACGCGCCGCCTGCCACATCGACGCCTTCACCAGCTCCGGCTCCCACTCAGGCACCGGACTTCCCGCCTCCGCTTCACGCATGGCGGTGTCGGCCAAAGCGCGCATCAGTCCGGCGAACATCACCGCGTCGTCCGTGCGCAGCTGCACGTCCAGGCAGCGCACCTCGACTGTGGGATACCGCTCGGAAAGGCGGGCCTGCCAGTACAACTGACCGGTATCACTGATCACACCCGTCGCCAGCAGCCGCCGCACCCGCAGGTCGTAGTCCACCTCATCGGCGAAGTACGGTGGGACGCCGCTGACCGGCCACCTGTCGAAGACGACGGTGCGCCAGCTCGCGAACCCTGTGTCGTGCCCCTCCCACAGGGGCGAGTTGGCCGACATGGCCGTCAGCGTCGGCAGCCACAGCCGGAGCCGGTTCAGCACCTCGACACCCACCTGTCGACTGGGCACGGCCACATGCACGTGCATGCCGTTGACCATCTGCTCCGCCACCAGCTGCGGCGCCTGCCGCTGCATGGCCCGGTAGCGCTCCTTGTCGGTCACGGGCACCGGCAGACCCTCCGCCAGCGGCGGTGTCCCACTGGCCAGCATCCTGCAGCCGTGCGCCCGGGCCGCCCCGGCCACGGCGTGCCGCAGACGCAGCAGGTGGCCGCCGACCTCCTCCAGCGTGACGCACACGGGAGTGGCCACCTCGACCTGGGCGCGCAGCAGTTCCGCCTGCACCTCCTCGGCGGCAACATACGGCGCCAGGCCGACCGCGGCCCGCACTTTCTCCCCCTTCGCCGCCAGACGACCCGTGTCCTGATCGATCAGCAGGTACTCCTCTTCGACACCGACCGTCGCCATCGCCGACCTTCCCGTCCCTGCCGCCGCGCACCGCCCCGGCCGGGCGCTTCTGGCCCGGCGCCGCGGGCATCCACCCCCGGCCCGTCCGCTTCATGGTGCGCCTGGCAAGTTCCGCGACCGGGCCCACTCAAACCTGGCCCTCTGAGTGCCGAGCAGGACCGAACGGGCCCGGTCGCGATCATCCCGCCCCCGGCGCCGGGGGCGGTGCCGTCGGCCCATCGCCCCGTGGTGCCGTCCATGACACGGCAGACGCGGCTCGGGCCGCTGTTCCGACCGGGTGCGCGACCGCGCGCGGTACGCGATCGGCGAGGGGCGGGATGCAGCGCACCGCTGCGGGAGGTGCGTGCTGGGTACCGCTCCGGCCCGCACGAAGGGCCACCGGTTTGCCCAGCACGTCCCCGGGTACTGCGGTGCTTCGTCCGAGAGCATTCGCCCACCGGGAGCCCGTCATGTCCGTCCCCACCTCTTCCGCGTCCCAGGTGGCCGTGATCACCGGCGCCGACTCCGGCATCGGCCGCGCCACCGCCGTCCGCCTGGCCGAAGCGGGAATGGACATCGGCATCACCTGGCACAGCGATCACAAGGGCGCCGAAAGGACCGCCGAGGAGGTCCGCGGCACGGGACGCCGTGCCGCCGTGGCCCAGATGGACCTCACCCGTCTGCCCGCCGCCGCGGACACGGTCGACGACCTGTGCGAGGAGCTCGGCCGCCTCGACGTCCTGGTCAACAACGCCGGTACGGGCACGATGACGCCCTTCCTCGCCCTGGAGCCGGACGACGTGCGCCAGGTCCTCGACGTCGACCTCCTCGGCCCGTTCCTGTGCGGGCAGCGCGCTGCACGGCACATGATCCGGCAGGGCGACGGCGGCCGGATCGTCAACGTGACCTCCGTACACGAACACCAGCCGCGTGTGGGGGCCGCCCCGTACTGCGCGGCCAAGGGCGGCCTCGGGCTCCTCACTCAGGTCATGGCCCTTGAGCTGGCCGAACACGGCATCACCGTCAACGCCGTGGCGCCCGGCGAGATCGCCACCCCCATGACCGGCCAGGAGGACACCGACGTGCACACCGAGCACCGGCCCGGCATTCCTCTCGGGCGCCCGGGCGACGCCCGCGAGGTCGCGGCTGTGATCGCCTTTCTCGCCGGCCGCGACGCCTCCTACGTCACCGGTGCGTCCTGGAGCGTGGACGGCGGCATGCTCCGGATGGGCCCGATGGCCGGTTCACACCTGACCGGCGACGAATGGCGACGCCCCTGAGGCGTGAAGTGGGGCAAACCCCCGTGACAACACGGACGTTGTCCGGATGTGACGGCCGAACGTGATCCGCCAGGCTCCTTGTGCATGAAGCTGACCAGCAGCACAAGAGCCGCCTGGACGGTCGCCTCGGCCGTCCTCCTCGGTCTCGTCGTACCCATGACCACATCCCCGTCCGCGGCCTGACCGCGGCCGAGGTGCGGCCGCTGTTCCTGCGCCTGGCCCCCCGGCTCGACCGCGCACCCCCCTGGCCGGGCGCCAACCCCGAGGAGATGAACGGCAATGTGCTGCGCCAGACCATGCTGGCAGCCTCTACGCTCCCAGCCGCTTTCCCGCCCTGGCCGAACTGACGCTGGCCGCCCGGCAGGGCACCGTGCCACCAGCGCCGGCGGCGCCGCCGGAACCGGTGCTGCAGAACGTCACCGCGGTCGGCGCCGCCACCCTGTGCAACGACATCACATGGCCCCGGGTCGGCGGCCGAGTACCAAAAGGGCGCGACCGAGAGCCGGAAGAAACATCCGCTCACCGCGGGCATGCCCCGAAACGCGCTGGTCTGCGCCGCCTGGCCGTACCCGCCGAGGCAAGCCCCGGTGCGGATCACCGGCCACGGACCTTCCAACATCCTGCTCGTACAGAACGAACGGGACGTCGCCACCCCGCTGAACGGCGCCCTCGAACTCCGGGACGCCCTCGGCGAGCGCGCAGTGATCGTGACCGTCGACTCCACCGGCCAACCCCATCTGGCCAACGGGAACGCATGCGGCGACCACACCGTCCCCCACTTCCTGGCGACCGGGGAGCGGTCTGCCGAGGTCGTCCACTGCGAGTAGGAGATTCCTTACGGGTCATCGATCACCGCGCCTGTGCGGTCGGCGTACAAGAGGATTCCAGGTCGCGTCAACACCTGCTGCGCGGGTACCCGCGACGATGCGCGGTCGAGCAGGGAGGCACACGGTGAGCGCATCGTCGGTCAGGGCAGTGGGGTGGGCGCGCTCCCTTCCGCTGAACGGCGGGGTGAAGGCGGCGCGTGACTGGGCTCGCGGACACCTGGAGTCGCTGGGCTGGGCCGACAGTGCGCCCGAGACGGTGGACGCGGTTCTGCTGACCATCACGGAACTGGTGACCAACGCCCAGATACATGCGCACAGTTCCGCGCAGGTGGTGCTGACCTGGGACACCCGCTGTCTGCACGTCGCCGTCCACGATGCCTCCACCGACCTGCCCACGCCTCGCCCGCCCAGCGCTCAGCGCGCCGGCGGGCGGGGCATGCTGCTCGTCGACGCACTGGCCGACGAATGGCAGGCCCGACTCTGCCCCGACGGCAAGATCGTCCACGCATGCTTCAGGCCGCCTGCTCCCACCGGGCGGACCGACGCCTCCTGACCGGGACACCACGCGATCACGACCGCCAAGTCCCCGCCAGAGCCGGTCGATGGCGTAGGCGCCGCAGCATCCGGGCGTCCTCGAATCCCACTGTGGAGCACCGGCTCGCCCGGCCGCGGGCCGTCCAGCTCCTGAAGCGGGCGGACGTGGCCCGATGCCGGGTCGAAGACACCTCCTGAGCCCGGCTCGGTGTGCAACACCCAGACGATCAGGTCGCCGGCGGCGCGGGCCGGCGCGACCAGCCGGTCGACGGTCTCGGCGATCTTCGGGTCGGAGATGCGGTCCCACAGGGGGTGGACGCGAAACGACTCCTGGACATCCACGACGATCAGTGCGCGATTCCTGACATCGATTGTGACCGCGTCGGACGTCTCGTCCCCAGGCCCGATCAGGGCCCGTGGTGGAACGATCCGGTCACACGCCGGGAGTGGCGGGTGGCGACCGTGCACGGCACGCACGAGGGGGTCACTGTGACGGCGCCCACACCCGGGCCTGTGGTTCTGGCCACACTCCTGGACTGACAGCGGCCTGTGGTGACGACCGTCACCGCGAAAGGCGGGCATTTTGTCTAAGTTCGCAGTTCCGTGTCCCCTTCACACGAACTGCGGAGACCAGCCTCACGATGCCCTACCGACCGTTCCCCCTGCTGCACCCGCAGAGCACGGCAGGACGCCGGGCCAAACGCGCCGTCGCCTGCGCCGGCGTGCTCCTGACCTCGGTGACGGCGCTCTTCTCGGCCGGCGCCCTCGACCCGTCGCCGGCGACGGCGGCCTCGTCACCGGCGAACGTTCCCCCGTCAGCAGTGACCGCGGCTACGTCACCGGCGCGGGACACCGCTACAGCGGCGTCCGTCGCACCGGTCCAGCCACAGAACAAGGCGCGGGTGACGGCCGCGGTACTCGACCTGGACGGCACGGGCCGCGAACCCATGGTGTACGGCAACGACACCCCCTACGACACCGCGAGCATCGTGAAGGTCCACATTCTCGCGACAGTGCTGCTCCAGGCTCAGGACGCGGGACGAGCGCTGACCGCGCAGGAGCGCGCCCTCGCGGAGACGATGATCGAGCACAGTGACAACGCGTCGGCGAACGCCCTGTGGCGGGAGATCGGCCAGGCGCCCGGGCTGGAGGCCGCGAACAGGCGACTGGGGCTGACCTCGACGAAGCCCGGCACGGGCTTCCTCTGGGGGCTTACGCAGACGACGGCGACTGACCAGATACGGCTGCTCCGCGCAGTGTTCGCGACCGGCCCCGCCCCGAAAGCGGGCTCCACGGCACTGAACGAAGCGTCCCGGTCCTACATCAGGACGCTGATGACCCGTATCGCGAGCGACCAGTCATGGGGCGTCTCGGCGGCCACCGGTTCCGGCTGGGCATTGAAGAACGGCTGGCTGCAGCGCAGTACGACCGGACTGTGGGACATCAACAGCATCGGACAGGTCTCGATGAACGGACGCCGCTACCTGGTCGCGGTCCTCTCGGACGGCAACACGTCGATGAAGGACGGCATCGCGGTCGTGGAACGCACCGCCCGGGCAGCCGTGTCGTCGGCATCCGCCCACTGACGGGGCATCGGCGGAGCGCCTGCCGAGACAAGGCGTCGCCCGCGATCACCCGCGATGCCGGCGCCCCTTGCGCCCACCACTGCCGACCGGCCGGGCGACGAAACCCAGCAGGCAGTGCACCAGCATGCGCGGCGGAGAGCAGGCGGTCGACGGGCGAGCCCGGCAGACTCGCCCGCCGGTCCCTGCAGGCCCGTGCTGCACAGCAGCCGAGCTGACGCGGATCGGCGCGTCAGCTGTGGAGGGCCTGCCGAAGGGCCGCGATGGCCTGGGCTACCGCGGACTTGGCGGCCTCGCTGTCGGCGAGTCCGTTGAGCATCACGAAGTCGTGGATCATGCGCGGGTAGTTGGTGTACGTGACGGGAACACCAGCGGTGCGCAGCTTGTCGGCGTACTGACGGCCTTCGTCATGCAGTACGTCGCTGTCGGTGATGACCAAGGCCTTCGGCAGGCCGCTCAGTTGGGCGGTGGTGGCGCGCAGCGGGGAGGCGGTGGGCTGGTTGCGCACGGTGGTGTCGGGGGCGTACTGGTTCCAGAACCACATCATGCCCGCGGCGGTGAGCCAGCAGCCGGTGGCGAACCGCTTGTAGGAAGCGGTGGTGAACGAGGCGTCGGTGACCGGGTAGAACAGCACCTGCTGGGCCAGCTCCGGACCACCGCGCTCCTTGGCCATCAGGGTGATGGCAGCGGTCATGTTGCCGCCGACGCTGTCACCGGCCACGGCCAGCCGGGAGCCGTCGACGTCGATCTCGTCGCCGTGCTGGGCGACCCACTGGGTGGCGGCGTAAGCCTGCTCGTTGGCGACGGGGTACTTGGCCTCGGGTGAGGGGGTGTAGTTGACGAAGATCACCGCCGCCTTGGCGCCGTTGGCTATCTGCCGGACGAGGCGGTCGTGGGTGGAGGCGTCACCGAGCACCCAGCCGCCGCCGTGGAAGTACATCACCGCGGGCAGCTTGCCGGTCATGCCCTGCGGCCGGACGATGCGGATCGAGACCGAGCCGGTGGGCCCGCCAGGGATGGTGCGCGTGGTGATGTCGGCGGGGAGCTTCGCCACCGGGTAGGCGGCCTGGAGGTCCAAGAGCGACTTACGGGCCGCGGCGGGCGTCAGGTCCTGGATCGGCGGGCCGTCCGCCGCGGCCAACTTGTCGAGGAACGCCTGGGCGGTCGGCTCGAGGTCGACCCGGGGATCACCGCAGGTCGCCTTGGGGGCGGCGGCAGCGGGGGTGGCCAGGGCCGGGACGGCGGCGAGCGTGGCGGTGGCGAGCAGCGCCGTGAGGCCGGACAGGGACTTGCGCAGCGAGCGGGAGCGTCGGGTGGCGCTCATGGATGTCCTCCTTTCGAGGGGCACTTCTCCACGAGCGTTCCAGCGCTTCCCGTCGACCGGCCCGCCGGACTGGGCTGAAAGGGTGGTGCGGCACGTCCGCACGGGTGGTCGGCACACCCTGCGGTTTGCGGACGTCAGACGTCCCATGCGATCCCGCGTGTGCATGCCCGACGTGTCACCG
Organism: Streptomyces sp. NPDC022910; assembly: GCF_055561075.1. NCBI lineage: Bacteria > Bacillati > Actinomycetota > Actinomycetes > Kitasatosporales > Streptomycetaceae > Streptomyces > Streptomyces sp. NPDC022910. The sequence goes on along the minus strand of NZ_JBVHHL010000034.1, from coordinate 20,590 downwards.
GACACGGGCGTCCCGGGTTGCCGGAAACGCGGTGGCCCAGGGCGCACCCCCGGTCGGCTCCGCTGGTGCCGACCCGGCACCTGAACACTCCTGCGGCCCCTGGAGGCGACCCGATCGGCCCCTGGCAGTACCTCTTCGCACGCGCCGCGGACGCGGGCCTGATCCACGACGAAGTCGGTGCGGTCCGAACTCCGCGGCACGCCTGGACATCGGGCTGACGCGCATCCTCGACCGGGGCGGTGACACGGCGCCACCGCTCGCGTCAGGGCCGCGGCGTACCCGGCTGTGGCGTCGAGCTCCTTTTCCCTTGGGACGCGGCCCAACTGGCGAGCAGTGCGATGCGTTCCGCGGAAGGGGACCCCGGTTCGGCGGTGAAGACGCCCAGGGTCTGTTCCGGGTCGTCGACGGGGGTGAATGCCTCGTAGCCCAGGACGAGGTCGCCGACGACGGGATGGTGGAAGCGCTTGGTGCCATGGGTGCGCTGGAACACGTCGTGGTCGGCCCACCAGCGACGGAAGTCCGCGTCATGGACGGAGAGTTCACCGACCAGCTCGGCCAGGGCCGGGTCGTGCGGATGGCGTCCGGCGTACAGGCGCAGGGAGGCGACGATGCCGCGGGCGGCGTCTTCCCAGTCGGCGTACAGCGAACGGAAGTGGTCGTGGAGGAAGACCAGGCGGGCCATGTTGCGGCCGCGGACGGGCAGGGCCTCGAAGTCCGTGTACAGCGCTCGGGCGAGGTGATTACTGGCCAGGACATCCATGCGCCGGCCGTACACGAGGGCCGGGACGTCGGTCAGGCTGTTCAGCAGCAGCCGCAGGCCGGGGCGTACGCGCTGCGGCGGCAGGGGGCGCGGACGAGTGCGGGCGGGCTTGGCGATCCGGAACAGGTGTGCACGCTCCAGGTCGTTCAGCCGCAGGGCGCGGGCGATCGCGTCCAGGACCGATGCGGAGACGTTCAGGTGGCGGCCGCGTTCGAGACGGACGTAGTAGTCCACGCTGACACCGGCCAGCTGTGCGACCTCCTCGCGCCGCAGGCCCGGAACCCGGCGGGCACCGGGCTGCGGTACCAGTCCCGCCTCCTCCGGGGTGATCTTCGCGCGGCGCGAGCGCAGGAAGTCCCGCAGCTCGGTGTTCGGTTCCTGGGCCATATCCCCACGGTAGACCGAGGTGGTACGGGGATGGCCGTGCCAAAGGGGGTCTGCTGGACCCCCGGTCCGGGTGGGTCTCCCACCCGGGCAGTGTGCGGTGTTTGCCTGTTGCGAGAGAGCCATCGAGCACCAGGAGGCACCCCATGAAGCGCAGGATCCTCGGCGGCACCGGCATGTCGGTGAGCGAGTACGCGCTCGGCGCGATGATGTTCGGAGCGATGGGCAACACCGACCACGACGAGTCGGTCCGCATGATCCACACGGCGCTCGATGCCGGGATCAACCTCATCGACACCGCTGATGTGTACTCCGGCGGTGAGTCGGAGGTGATCGTCGGCAAAGCGATCAAGGGCCGCCGCGATGACGTCGTGCTGGCCACCAAGTTCGGGCTGGCGATGGGTGACGACCCCAATCAGCGCGGCGGCTCGGCTCGCTGGATCCGCCGTGCGGTGGAGAACAGCCTGCGCCGCCTCGGTACGGACTGCATCGACCTGTACCAGATGCACCGTCCTGATCCCCGCACCGACGTCGACGAGACCCTCGGCGCGCTGTCGGATCTGGTCCGGGCCGGGAAGATCCGTGCCATCGGGGGTTCGTTCTTCTCCCCGGAGGAGATCGTGGAGGCCCAGTGGGCGGCCGAGCGCCGCGGGCATCACCGCTTCCGCACCGAGCAGCCGCCGTACTCGATCCTGACCCGCGGTGTGGAGAGCCGCGTGCTGCCCACCGCCCAGCGCTACGGCATGGGCGTGCTGGCCTTCGGCCCGCTCAACTCCGGGTGGCTCTCCGGCCGTGCCGATCCCACTGCCGGGCACCGCAACGCCGGCGCCGGGGCGAAGATGTTCGACCTGTCCCGGCCGGGTGTACGGGCCAAGGCCGACGCCGTGCAGAAGCTCACCGCGCTGGCCGCCGAGGCGGGTCTGCCGCTGCCGCACCTGGCCACCGCCTTCGTCCGCGCCCACCCGGCCGTCACCGCGGTACTCATCGGTCCCCGCCGCCCCGAGCACCTCGCCCACCTGCTCGCCGGTGCCGACCTCGAGCTCGGCGACGATGTTCTCGACCGCATCGACGACATCGTCCCGCCGGGCGTCGACGTCAACCCCGACGACTTCTACATCGACCCCACCCCGCCCCTCACCGACAAGCGCCTGCGCCGCCGCTGAGCGTCCCCGTACGGGACCGACCCGCTTGAGCGCTCGGTCCCGTGGCCCACTGACGGTGTCAGTCGTCGTGGTCAGCGGTGGGCGCGACATCCGCCTTGGTGGTCTGCGAGGGCGGCAGGTTCGTCGTGGTCAGAGTGAACTGGAAGAGGCCCAGCCGGCCACGGGTTCTGCGACGCCCTCGGTGTACGGCTGACCTTGACTCTGCTCGCCCGGATCAGTCGCCCCGTCGCTGGCGTCGGATCCTCGCGGCCACCTCGTTCTGTTCGGTCTCCCACCAGGGGCGTACGAAATCGGGAGAGGATGTGCCGCTCCCCTGGTCCGCAGCCGGCGCGGTGACGGGAGCCAGTTCCTCGTCGAGTCGGCGGTCGAGGGCGGCGGTCTGGACGCGTTCGGTGCGCGCCCACTGCACCAGGATCGCCAGCAGGAAGGGCAGTGCCACCAGTTCGGCGATGCTGACCATCGCGCCGCCGCCGATCTGCTGGTCGTGGTGGACGTCCGGCGCCCACGACGGAGCGTGGTGCACGTACCAGGCGCCCGCGATCAGCGTGCCGTGCGTCATCACCACGACGCCGGGAACCGCGTCCACGATGCCGTCCAGGAACACCAGCGCCGCCCGTACCGGGTGGGTGCACCAGGAGGGCAGTGTCTGCTCGCGGGTGAGCACCGGCACGACGAACAGACAACCCGCGGCCAACAGGTGCAGATACATCAGCTCGTGCAACCACCCCACGCGCAGAGCGGTGGCGAAGTACGGCGTGAAGTAGACGGTCAGTTCGGTGGTGAGCACCAGGGCCGTGCTGACCAAGGGAAACGTCAGCACACGCACCACTCGCCCGGTCATGACGCGCCGGGCCCGCACCGCGGTGGCCTTCGGCAGTGCCTCGACGGCGAGCCGCAAGGGATCGCCGAGGGCCAGCCCGAGGGGCGCCACCAGGTCGAGCAGGATGTTCTGCACGGCGGCCGGCCAGAACAGCACGTGGTCGTACACGGCCAGCCCGGACATCGTGGCGGCCACCAGCGCACCGAGTCCGAGCAGCGCGAAGACGGCAAGACGGGCGAACGGCCAGGGAGTGCCCCGTCGGCGCAGCCGCGTGACGCCCCAACCGTAGAGCGCGCCCAGGAGGACGACCAGCAGCAGGGCGGGGACGTCCAGTTGCCATGAGGACAGCAGACGCCCCGCGGTCAGCGCCCCCGGCTGCCCGGCCGACAGATCGGTCACCGCGTAACCAACCATGCAGATCGCCCTCCTTCGGCTCACATGGGCGAGCCGGCTCGGTTCCCCAGCGGAACGGTAGCCTCCGGCCACTCTCGACCGGCAGCGGGGTGCCCGACGGCATGGCGAGCCCCGAACGGTCATACGAGGCGGCCCCCGGCTGATTTGCGTCCCCTGAGAGCGGAACCCGAGGAGTCCTGTCCGTCACAGCCGTAGTCACACCCAGGGAGTGCTTCGTATGCAGTCGGTGACCAAAGGACTGGTGGCGGGGCAGCAGGCACCGTCGCACTGAATCTGGCCACCTATGGCGACATGCTGCTTCGCGGGCGGCCGTCCAGTGACACGCCGACCGAAGTCGCGGACCGTCTCGTCGACCGCGCCGATATCGATCCGGGGGACGCGAGGCGAAGTCCCACCGTGAGCAGGCTACCGGTGCGCTCTTGGGGTACGTCACCGGCCTCGGAGTCGGAGCGGTGTACGGACTGCTGCGGCGTCGCGGCGGCTCGCCGCCGGCCTGGGTGGCCGGACCGCTGCTCGGCGCGGCGGCCATGGCAGGCAGCGACCTCCCGGCCGCCTCGCTCGGAGTGAGACCCGGCCGCCTGGGATCTGACGTCCTGGGCGTCCGACGTGGTACCGCATCTGGTCTATGGCCTCACCACCGCCACGGTGTTCGAAGCGCTGCGCTGATCACAGGCTGAACGGCGGTGTGCCCCGACGACGCCGTCCAGATCCGCACTCGTCGACCAGGGCTGCCACAGGGCCCAAGAGCGGCGCCGACCGCCCGTTCGTGCGAGGGTCCCAGCATGGGCTCGACCACCGGTGCCCTGACTGAGCCTCGGAGCCGAAGCGCCGAGCGCCGGTGTCGGACCCACCGATGAAGAAGCAGAGCCCCATGCCCTCGCCCTGGGAGCCCCGATGAGAAAGCCGAAGAGAGGTGGGCCGCACGCCGAGACGTCTCCCCTGGAGTTGTGCGACCTGTGCGCGGCGGCCTTCCCCGAGGAAGACGCAGTGCGGGGATACGTTCCGGACTCCTCCTCCGCACACCCCACCAACGACTGGTACGACGGCCTTCGTCTCATCACTGCGTGCAGCGACACACATTTCGGGGTCATCCGCGAGGCGTACCGGCGTCGCCCGTTCATCGATGAGGAGCTCTGGGCCGCGAAGATCACCCGGGCCCTGACCTCCGGTCCGCAGGCGCTCACCATCGTGCAGCTCGGCTGCAGGACGGGACTGCACGAGCCGGAGATCCGGCGCGCCATCGCATGGCACAACCAGCAGAGGCGGCGACGGCAACGGAGGGATTTCTGAGCGTCAGACCGCTGCGCACATGGACGTCCGCACACGCCGGTCCCTCCGTGGCGGTTTCGGGCGAGCGCCGTCCGGGGACTCGTGCCAGGCTCGATTGGGCGAGGAGGTTCGGACATGACGCATGGCAGCGCCACCGAAATGGACGGTGCAGGCGAGGACGCCCTGCGCGGCCACCAGCTTTTCGGTCCGCAGCCCAACGTGGCACAGGCGGCCGGCTACACCGACGCCCCGCCACGCATGGGCTTCTTCACGGACACCTCCGTGTGCATCGGCTGCAAGGCGTGCGAGGTGGCGTGCAAGGAGTGGAACGCCGTGCCGGAGGACGGCCTCGAACTGACCGGCATGTCCTACGACAACACCCAGGGGCTCGGCTCCGACACCTGGCGGCATGTGGCGTTCATCGAGCAACGAAAGCCACTCGGCGGCCAGGAGCCCGGTGTCGGCCACCGCGACGTCGACATCTTCGACGCCGCCCGAGGCCTCGGCACCTCCCCTTCCTCCACGGGCCCCGGAGCCACGGTCCCCACGCCCGATTCCGCACCCCCCGGCGCGTCGAGCGGGGCAGTCTCGCCCGTGTCGCCGGACGGTCGTACCGAGCTGCGCTGGCTGATGTCCTCGGACGTCTGCAAGCACTGCACGCACGCGGCATGCCTCGACGTGTGCCCCACCGGATCGCTGTTCAGGACCGAGTTCGGCACGGTGGTCGTCCAGGAGGACATCTGCAACGGCTGCGGCTACTGCGTGCCCGCCTGCCCGTACGGCGTCATCGACCAGCGCCGCGGCGACGGGCGCGCTTGGAAGTGCACGCTCTGCTACGACCGGCTCGGCGTCGGGATGGAACCGGCCTGCGCGAAGTCCTGTCCCACCGACTCCATTCAGTTCGGGCCGCTCGACGAGTTGCGCGAACGCGCCACCGCCCGCGTGGCCCAGCTGCACGCGGCCGGCATCGCCGATGCCCGCCTGTACGGCGAGAGTCCCGATGACGGGGTCGGCGGTGACGGCGCGTTCTTCCTGTTGCTGGACGAGCCCGAGGTCTACGGTCTGCCGCCGGACCCGGTCGTGACCACCCGGGATCTGCCCGCCATGTGGCGGCACGCGGCGGCCGCTGCGGCGTCGCTCGCCGCGATGGCCGCCGTCTGCTTCGTCAGGAGGCCGCGATGACCGGATCGGACGTCACCCGCAGCGGCGTGGAAGGAGCCCCTCCCGGACGCGACGCTCTCACCGGCGCGCACACCGGTCGCCGCCGACGACGACGCGGCCGCGGCCGCGGTGAACAGCCCATGGTGCCCGACGCGCAGTTCTCCTCCTATTACGGCAAACCGATCCTGAACAAGCCGACATGGGAGGCCCTCGACATCGCGGGCTACCTGTACCTCGGCGGTCTCGCCGGCGCGTCCTCGCTGCTGGCCGCCGGAGGGCACGCGACCGGACGGCCGGCCCTGGCCCGGACGGCGAAGCTGGGCGCGGCCGGCGCGATCTCCTTGTCCCTGGCCGCGCTGGTGCACGACCTCGGCCGACCGGCCCGCTTCCTCAACATGCTCCGTGTCTTCAAGCCCACCTCCCCGATGAGCGTGGGCTCGTGGGTGCTGGCCGGGTACGCGCCGCTCGCCATGGCCGCCGCGGCCACCGACGTAGCGGGCCGGTACCGCATCGTGGGCGCCGCCTCCACAGCGGCAGCCGCGGTCCTCGGCCCAGCGGTCGCCACGTACACGGCCGTACTCCTCTCCGACACGGCGGTGCCTTCCTGGCACGAGGGCTACCGCGAGATGCCGTTCGTCTTCGCGGGGTCCGCCGCGAGCGCGGCAGCCGGACTGGCCCTCGCATGCTCGCCATCCGAGCAGGCGCAACCGGCACAGCGCTTGGCGGTCCTGGGTGCCTCCTTGGAACTGGGCGCCTTCCAGCTCATGAAGCGGCGCATGGGCCTTGCGGCCGAACCCTACGAGCAGGGCAAGCCCCATATGCTGCTGCGCTCGGCGGAGGCACTCACGGCCGGCGGCGCCGCTCTGGCGGCGTTCGCCGGCCGACGAGGAAGCCGGCGACTTGCCGCGGCGGCAGCCGCGGCCCTGCTGGCCGGCTCGGCGGCCCTGCGCTTCGCGGTGTTCCACGCCGGAGTCGCATCGGCCGAGGACCCCAAGTACACCGTGGTACCGCAGCGGGAGCGGCTGGAGGCTCTCGCTCGCTGACGGCACGCCTCGGTGGCTGCTCGCTCAGCGCGGGACCTGGACCTGGATGCCTGGATGTCGTCGTGCGCCTGTAAGCAACCCTCGATCCCGGCCCGGACGACACCGCCCGGGTGGTGTCGTCCGGGCCGCATGGCGGTGAGCGTTTCCTCCGCGTCGAAGACCAGCAGGGGTGATCGGTTCCCACGAAGCACCCGGATGGCAGGCATCCGACCACTCCCGTCGCGCTGTTCGGCACCGAGGTCACCCGGACACTACAGGCGACGAGGCAGTCGTTTGGTGCTGCGCGCGGCGGGTACTCAGCAGCAGCCGAGCCGCAAGGAGATGCCCGCGCCGCCACATGGCCTTCCAGGATGCCGTGTTCGCCCGGCTGCGGGAGAATCTGCGGCAGGAGTACCACGGGACGGCAGGCAGCGAGCACCGAGAGGGCGGAGGACATGGGCGTACGCACATGGATCGACTCCTGGCCGGTCTACCGCCAGCTCAAGGGGACGGATCCACTGGGCCGCGGGGCCGCGGCCAAGAGCGGTGCCAGCGCCCGGCTCACCGCTCGGACCGCCACCGCGGACCGCGTGGTCAAGTCGGTCTGCCCGTACTGCGCCGTGGGCTGCGGCCAGAACGTGTACGTCCAGGACGACCGGGTCACACAGATCGAGGGCGACCCCGACTCCCCCATCTCCCGCGGCCGTCTGTGTCCCAAGGGCGCGGCGAGTCTGCAGTTGACCACGGGCGACGCTCGCGAGCACCACGTCCTGTACCGGCGCCCGCACGGCACCGAATGGGAGCGTCTCGACCTCGACACGGCCATGGACATGATTGCCGACCGGGTGATCGAGGCACGCCGGGCCGGCTGGCAGTGGGAGGTCGACGAGACCCGCACCCGGCGCACCCTCGGCATCGCCAGCCTGGGCGGGGCCACGCTCGACAACGAAGAGAACTACCTGATCAAGAAGCTGTTCACCGCCCTTGGCGCCATTCAGATCGAGAACCAGGCGCGCGTTTGACACTCCTCCACCGTTCCCAGTCTGGGAACCTCGTTCGGACGCGGCGGCGCGACCACCTTCCAGCAGGACTTGCAGAACTCCGACTGCATCCTCATCCAGGGTTCGAACATGGCCGAGTGCCACCCGGTCGGGTTCCAGTGGGTGATGGAGGCCAAGGCCCGCGGAGCGAAGGTGATCCATGTCGATCCGCGGTTCACCCGCACCAGTGCGCTGGCCGACGTGCATGTGCCGCTGCGGGCAGGCTCGGACATCGCCTTCCTCGGCGGGATCATCAACTACGTCCTGCAGAACGACAAGTACTTCCGCGACTACGTGGTGGCCTACACGAACGCGCCCGTCGTGCTGAGGGAGGACTTCCGCGACACCGAGGACCTCGACGGCTTCTTCTCGGGCTTCGACCCCGACAGCCACAGCTACGACAACAGCAGCTGGCAGTACGAGGGGACGGAGGTGCACGCGGCCTCGGGAGAACGCGACCAGGAGTACGACAAGCGCACCGGCGGCGGCAGGTCTGTCGCGGAGGCCGCACGCGGCGAGGCCCACGGCGCGGGCGGCGCCGCCATCGGTGAGGGCGAACCTGAGCGCGACGAGACGCTGTCCCATCCGCGCTGTGTCTTCCAGGTCCTCAAGCGGCACTACGCCCGCTACACCCCCGAGATGGTCGAGCAGATCTGCGGTGTGCCGCAGGACCTGTTCGGCCAGGTGTGCGAACTGGTCACGGAGAACTCCGGACGCGAGCGGACCACTGCCATCGCCTACGCGGTCGGCTGGACGCAGCACACCGTGGGCGTCCAGTACATTCGCGGGGCCGCCGTCCTGCAGAGCCTGCTCGGCAACATCGGTCGGCCCGGCGGCGGCATCCTCGCCCTGCGTGGGCACGCCTCCATCCAGGGCTCGACGGACATCCCCACGCTGTTCAACCTGCTCCCCGGCTACATTCCCATGCCGCACGCGCACCACAACCAGGACCTCGACGCCTTCGTGCGGGCCGAGGCGGCCCGCAAGGGATACTGGGGCAACATGCGCTCCTACCTGGTGAGCCTGCTCAAGGCGTACTGGGGCAGTGCCGCGACCCCCGACAACGACTTCTGCTTCGACTACCTGCCGCGCCTGACGGGCAGCCACTCCACCTACGAGACGGTCATGTCCCAGCTGTCGGGCACCTGCAAGGGCTACTTCCTGATGGGAGAGAACCCGGCGGTCGGCTCGGCCAACGCCAAGATGCAGCGCCTGGGCATGGCCAACCTGGACTGGCTCGTCGTACGGGACTTCTCGCTGATCGAGTCGGCCACCTGGTGGAAGGACGGCCCGGAGATCGAGACCGGAGAGCTGCGCACCGAGGACATCCGTACCGAGGTGTTCTTCCTGCCGGCCGCCGCGCACACCGAGAAGGACGGCAGCTTCACCAACACCCAGCGGTTGCTGCAGTGGCACCACCAGGCCGTCGAGCCGCCCGGCGACGCCCGCAGCGACCTGTGGTTCACGTTCCACCTCGGGCGCATCATCCGGGAGAAGCTCGCCGGGTCCACCGACCCGATGGACCGGCCCGTGCTCGACCTGACCTGGAACTACGTCACCAAGGGCGAGCACGCCGAACCGGAGGCGGAAGCGGTCCTCGCCGAGATCAACGGACACGACGCCGAGGGCAACCCGCTGGCGTCGTACGAACAACTCAAGCCCGACGGCTCCACCGCCTGCGGTTGCTGGATCTACTGCGGGGTCTACGCCGACGGCGTCAACCAGGCGGCGCGCCGCAAGCCGGGCAAGGACCAGAACTGGGTCGCGGGCGAGTGGGCCTGGGCGTGGCCCGCCAACCGCCGCATCCTGTACAACCGCGCATCGGCCGACCCGGACGGCAGGCCCTGGAGCGAACGCAAGGCGCTGGTGTGGTGGGACCAGGACCAGGCGGGATGGGTCGGCCACGACGTCCCCGACTTCGCCAAGGACAAGTCCCCCGACCACCGGCCGCCCAAGGACGCGACCGGCCCCGCGGCGCTGTCGGGCACCGACCCGTTCATCATGCAGGCCGACGGCAAGGCCTGGCTGTACGTTCCGTCCGGGCTCACCGACGGGCCGCTGCCGACCCACTACGAGCCGCAGGAATCGCCCTTCCCGAACCTGCTGTACGGCCAGCAACGTAATCCGGTACGGCAGTTGCTGCCCTCGCACCCGGACAACCGCTACCAGCCCAGCGGCGACGAACCCGGATCGGAGGTGTTCCCCTACGTCGCCACCACCTACCGGCTCACCGAACACCACACGGCAGGCGGTATGTCCCGCTGGCAGCCCTACCTGGCGGAGCTGCAGCCGGAGTTCTTCTGCGAGGTGTCACCGGAACTCGCCGCCGAGCGCGGGCTGGAGCACACCGGCTGGGCGACGATCGTCAGCGCCCGCAACGTCATCGAGGCTCGCGTCCTGGTCACCGACCGGGTGCCGCCCCTGACGGTCCACGGGCGTACGCTGCACCAGGTAGGGCTGCCCTACCACTGGGGGCCGAACGGCTACAGCACGGGCGACGCGGCCAACGAACTGCTGCACATGTCCCTCGACCCCAACACCCATATCCAGGAGTCCAAGGCCTTCGCGTGCGACATCCGGCCGGGACGCCGTCCCAGGGGTCCGGCCGCGGTCGAGTTGGTGCGCACCTACCGGGCGCGGGCAGGCATCGACGAACACACCGGCACCGAGCTCTGACCGCGAAGGGCCGGTTCCCGTCCACTACTTGAGCACGAGCGAGTGCGGACCACGCGGGACGAGCTCCCCGACCACCGGCGCCCCGGGCACCTCCCCCGCCACGAGCAGCCCGCCCGAGGTCTGCGCGTCGGCCAGGAGCAGACGGGTGTCGGAGTCCGTGTCCCCGAAGTCCGTGAACGGCGCCACCCACTCGAGGTTCCGCCTGGTGCCGCCGCTCACGTATCCGTCCCGCACCGCCTCTCGGGCCCCCTCCAGGAACGGCACGGCGGCGGTGTCGACGACCGCGGTCACGCCCGAAGCCCGCGCCAGCTTGTGCAGGTGGCCGAGGAACCCGAAGCCGGTCACGTCGGTGGCGCAGGTCGCTCCGGCGTCCAGGGCAGCGGCTGCGGCATCCCGGTTGAGGGTCACCATCGTATCGACCGCCTGCTCGAACCGCCGGCCCGTGGCCTTGTGCCGGTTGTTGAGCACGCCCAGACCGAGGGGCTTGGTCAGCGACAGCGGCATCCCGGGCCGGCCTGCGTCATTGCGCAACAGCCGTGCCGGGTCCGCCAGGCCTGTGACGGCCATGCCGTACTTGGGCTCCGGGTCATCCACACTGTGCCCGCCGCCGATGTGACAGCCCGCCTCGGCAGCGACGTCCAGCCCGCCGCGCAGCACCTCGCGGGCCAGGTCGAAGGGCAGCACGTCGCGGGGCCATGCCAGGAGGTTGACGGCGAGGACCGGGCGGCCGCCCATCGCATACACGTCGGACAGGGCGTTGGCCGCGGCGATGCGCCCCCAGTCGTAGGGGTCGTCGACGACGGGAGTGAAGAAATCGGCCGTGGACACCACGGCCTGCGCGGCGGCGCCTGCCCGGGCGGGCAACGCGACGACGGCAGCGTCGTCCCCGGTGGCCAGTCCGACGAGGAGCGGCGTCTCGCTCGCGGTCGGCGCTGCCGACAGCCCACCGAGCACATCCTCCAGCTCACCGGGCGGGATCTTGCAGGCGCAGCCGCCGCCGTGGGCGAACTGCGTGAGCCGTACGGGCGTTTCGCGGGTCGTGGTCATACCGGTCCTCCTGTGGGGGTGCGGCAGTGTGGTCGGTGGGGGTGGTGGCGAGCCGTTCCGATACCCTGGCGGGCGGTGGAGGCGTGTGGGTGCCTGGTGGCCCTCCCGGTCTTCAAAACCGAGGTGCCCGAGGATCTCGGGCAGGCGGGTTCGATTCCCGTCCGCCTCCGCTGCCCGCGCCGGATCGGAAGCGCCGACGCCGGTCGTCGACTCTCTCCGTGTAGCCCTGGGCGTCCAGGAACTCCAGCAGTGGCACGGCCACCCTGCGTGTGGTGTCCAGGGCCCGGCGGGCCTCGCTGAGGGTGAACGGCTGGGGCAGTCGGCGCAGGACGGCGGCGGCCTGGTCCCCCGCGCCCGGAAGCAGCACGATGCCGTCGGTCACCGCCAGCAACGCTCCGGCGCAGACCGCGGCGGCCACCGCCTTGCGGGTGAGCCCCAGTTCCCTCAGCCGGTCTGCCTCCGGCGCGCGGAACGGTGCCCGCGCCAGCTCGCGCCGCACGGCGTCGACGGCCGCCTGGACGGGCGGCGGCAGGGTGGGCTCGATGCTGCCGGGCGCGTACAACCGGCCTTGCTTACACAGCAGCTCACACGTGCCCGGCGTCTGGGCGAGCGCGTCGACCAGGGCCCGGTCGGGCAGGCCGAGCAGGCGGCGGGCCGCCTCGGACGGCAGGCCCGGCTCCAGCGGCTGCCGCTGTGCGTACCGCTCCACCTCGGCGGCCAGTCGCTCGCGCAGGCCCGCCCAGTGGACCTCATCCGCGAGCCAGTCCCCGGCCACAGGCACGGCGGGGGGCGCCACCCCCATCGCCAGCAACTCCGACCGGCGGACGAGTTTGCGTCGCCGCAGCTCCGCGGCACCGTCGGGACGACCGGTCATGGCGGCGAGCTCCGCGGCCCTGGCGCGCCCCGCGCCACGGCGGGCCAGTCGCGGCGGGCGCACGTCCAGCACGGTCACGCCGCAGGGCACACGCCGACCACCCGGCTCCCGCAGCACGGCCCGGTCTCCGATCCGCAGGGGCAGCGCTCGGCTCAGTGCCAGTCGGGCGGTGTCTTCGCCCAGCGGACGCACCGTTGCCGCGACGGCGGACGTACCGATGTGCAGGCTGACCGTCCTGGGCAGGTCGTCGGCCCGATCGCCGGCGATTCGTGCGTCGATCAGTTCGGTGAGCAGCCAGCGGTCCGGTGTCAGCAGCACCTGCCCCCGCCGCAGAACACCGTCCAGGGGGCCGTGCACGTTGACCGCCACGCGCGCCACACCGCTGACGGTGGACCGTTCCTCGTGCAGGCACTGCAGACCGCGCACCCTCAGGACAGCCGAACCGTCGCCCGTCACCAGCCGGTCACCGGCGCGCAGTGTGCCCGCTCCCAGCGTGCCGGTCACCACGGTGCCGTGGCCGCGTACCGTGAAGGCGCGGTCCAGCCACAGCCGCACGTCCGCGTCGGGGGGCGGGTCCGGCAGCGAACGTGCCAGCCCGGCCAGTTCCGCGCGCAGGTCGTCCAGTCCGGCGCCGCTCACCGCGCTCACCGCGACGGACGGCACCGCACCCAGCGAGGTGGCGGCGATACGCTCGACGGCGTCGGCACGCACCGGTTCGGGGTCCGCAAGGTCACTGCGGGTCACCGCCAGCACGGCGTGCCGCACCCCGAGCGCGTCGAGGATCGCCAGGTGCTCCTGCGACTGTGGCTGCCAGCCCTGGTCGGCGGCCACCACGAACAGCACCGCGGGCACGGGGCCGACCCCGGCCAACATGGTCGCGACGAACCTCTCGTGGCCGGGTACGTCCACGAAGGCGATGTGTTCCTCGTCGGGGCGAAGGCGGGTCCACACGAACCCGAGATCGAGGGTCAGCCCCCTGCGCCGCTCCTCCTCCAGGCGGTCGGGTTCCATCCCGGTGAGCGCCCGCACGAGGGCGGACTTGCCGTGGTCGACGTGTCCGGCGGTGGCCAGAACCCGCATCACGCCTACCTCCCCGCGGCCGACCGCACGGCCTCGGCCAGCCGCTCGTCGTCCTCGGGCGGCACCGCCCTGAGGTCCAGCAGGCACCGCCCCGCCTCCAGGCGCCCGACCACCGGGCTGGAGCCCGTGCGCAGCACACCGGCGTACGACTCCGGCACGGACAGCGCGGCACTCGGCAGCGTCACACCGGGTGCACCGCCGCCGCCCACCGTCGCGGCGCTCTCCACCGCCCGTACGTCGATGCCGTCGGCGCTCAGGGCTGCGGCGAGCCGGTCGGCGCGGTCCCTGAGCCCTCCCGGGTCGGCGGCCAGCGCGGCCGCGGTCGGGGTTTGCGGACCGGTGAGCGTCGCCTCGAGCGCGGCCAGGGTCAGCTTGTCCACGCGCAGGGCACGTGCCAGCGGATGGCGCGACACGGTGCGCACCAACTCCTCTTCGCCCAGGAGCAGTCCGCACTGAGGTCCGCCGAGCAGTTTGTCGCCGCTCGCGGTGACGAGTGCGGCACCGGCCCGCAGCTGGGTCTCGGCGTCGGGCTCCTCGGGCAGCTGCGGATGGGGGGCGAGCAGCCCGGATCCGATGTCGACGACCACCGGGACGCCCAGCGCCGCCAGCTCGCCGGCAACGACGGCTCGGGTGAACCCGGTGATGCGGAAGTTGGAGGGGTGCACCTTCAGCACGAAACCCGTCTCCGGGCCGATCGCGGCCGCGTAGTCGGCAGCCGTCGTGCGGTTGGTGGTGCCGACCTCGCGGAGGCGGGCCCCGGTGGAAACCAGGAGGTCCGGCAGCCGGAAGCCGTCCCCGATCTCCACCATCTCCCCCCGGCTGATGACGATGTCCTTGCCGGCGGCGAGCGCGGTGGCCACCAGGACGAGTGCGGCGGCACCGTTGTTGACGACATGCGCTGCGGCGGCGGACGGCACCCGTTCGCACAGCGCCTTCAGTGCGGTGCGCCCGCGGCGGGCCCGTACGCCGGTCCGCAGGTCCAGCTCGACGTCCGTGGGCCCCGCAGCCTCCCGCACCGCCTGCCGGGCCGCCTGAGACAGCGACGCCCGACCCAGGTTGGTGTGCAGCACCACGCCCGTGGCATTGATCACCGGCCGAAGCCCGCCGACCGTACGGGGCAACAGGGCGACCGCCGCATCCTCCACCTGTTCCGGCGGGATACTGCCGTCGCGTACCTGCTCCTGCGCCTGCCGTACCGCAGCCTTCACCACACGCGAGCCCAGTCGGCCCATCGCCTCCGACAGACGCGGATCACGCAGCACGGCGTCGGTGCGAGGAATCCGCCGACGCACGTCGGCGGCGTCGCGGCCCCGGGACGATCCACCGACGTGGGACGCAGCCGCGGTGGACGTGTCGCCGGTCCTCTCCTGCGTGACCCGCTGCTCCATGCAGCCCCTCCCTGTCCGGCCCGGCCTCCGGCTGTTCGAGGAGAACCCATCGTCTCTCAGTGCCCGCGGCCGACCGTTCAACACGCCGGAACGACGGCGGCTGCGCGTTCAGCGGCTTCCGCGGGCGAGGGAGGGATGCCCGCGCTGCCCGCCGCTCGCCCTGGTGCGGCCGCCTGCGGCGGGGTGCCCGGTGGCTGCACCTGCGAGTCGCGCCGGAAGACGTCCGCCAGTCTGCGTTCGGTGACCTCGGTGGTGGAGCAGCACCTGTAGCGGTCGATGGCCCGCCTCAACTCATCCAGTTCTCCTGGGGCAGGTCACCGCCCTCGGCGAGGTCCAGGATGTGTTCGGCGACGAGCCGGAGCTTGGTGTTGGTGCGCTGCGAGACGTCCCGCAGGACCCGCCAGGCTTCCTCGGGCGGGATCTGGCCCAGGACGACCACGGCACCCATGGGCCTGGTCGACGAGGCCGTGCGCGGTCACGGCGTGCTGCAGGTGCCCGTTCTCCGCCCGCAGCCGCTCACACTCCTCGGGCAGGTCGGTGGCAGAGAGGTGCTGCGTCGGCCGACGCCTGAATCTTGTGAAGAGGGTGATGGGTCTCCTGGTTGCGCGGGAAGGGGATGGTGCGCAGCGTGCCTCGATTTCTCACCTCCGCCTTCTCTCGGAAGCATTCTGAGCACGACCCAAGTTCTTGTCACGCCTCAATTCATTGCCGGCGAGGGCCACCGTGGTGGTGACGCGCACGACGCAAGGCCTCCGGGGGGTCGAGCCGAAACCGAACCGCACGGGGGGATCGACCGGAGTGAGCAAGCCGAGGTCCTGGCCCTCGTAGGAGGCGTCGGCGGCGATGACGGGATACAGGCCCTTCGCCCCGTACCACTCGTAGCGGCCGGCGCCCGCGCTGCCGCAGGTCCGCACCCCCCGCAGCACTCGAGCGGGAAAGGACACCAGCCACGCCCAGGCCGGACGGGCGGCAAGCGGAGCGGGCACGGCTGTGAGAAGGAGTCCCACGAGGCCTATGCGGCCGGTGGTGAAGCGTAGGTCCAGGGAGGACGCCGCGACCGTCCACTTCGTCCCTGTCACATCCACCCCGACAGGTACCACCCGTACTTCGTCGAAGGTGTACGTGTCGGCGAGGAAGGCAGCTGTCCGCGACGAAGGGGCCAGCAGGACACGGTGACCGTCCCGGCGCTCGAGCATCACGTCGCTGAACGGGCCGAACGGCGATCGCGCCCAGTGCCCCACCACCACACGGGTACCGGACGACATGCCGATCCCCGCGATCCAGCCCTCGAAACACAGGCGAGTGCGTGCGGCGGACCGTCTGCTCAGCGTGCCCCGAAGGCGACCGTCGCCCATGGCGCACCGACTACCCGGCCACCGGTCGCGAAACCCTGGCTAGCTCCTCGGGCCGAGGCCCGAGGATTCTGGCCCTCCGTTCAGGGTACTGTGCCGCAACGCGGCATGTGCGGGTGCGGATTCCGTGGCTTCCTGCTTCGCCGCTCGATGCAGGAAGGGGTTCCGGTCCTACCTGCGCTCCACAGGCCGCCACCACCAGTCCGGCGGCCGTTTTGATATTGTCTGCGGCTTTGTGACCCCGGTCGTGGACCGTGCCGCACGCAGCACACGCCCAGGTGGGCAGGTGCAGGGGGTTGGGCCCGCGGCGGCATCTTCGGCCCGCAGGCCGACGGCGGGGGAAACGCAGTCCCGCGCCGCTCAGCCCTCGACGGCCCGCCGTATACGGCGAGATGGACCGAACTCGTACAGGTCGAGGATTATCGGCGGATCGGCGAGACCCGGTCCGCCCGCCCGGACCCATGCGGCGATGTCCGCCGTCGCATCAGTGTCGTTGACCAGCCGGAGCCAGACCGGGCGGCCGCCCGCGGCCCGCCCGGCCGAGGACGGTTGTACGACGATGACATTGGCCTGCTCGCACGCGTCGAGGCAGTTCACCGCGCGCACCTGGGCGACGTCCACCAACTCCGCTTTCAATGATGCGAGTTGAGCGGGGTGGTCGACGCCGGGAATCTTGGCCGTGCCACAGCAGCAGCCGCGGCAGACGGTGACCGTGCACCGGGGCGCCGTCTGGACGGGAGCCTTGCGGCGGCTCATTGGGCGGCCCGCTTCCAGGCCGCCTCGCGCAGCAGCCGCAGACCGTTGAGGCCGACGATGACGGTGGAGCCCTCATGGCCCGCGACGCCGAGCGGCAGCGGCAGGTTGCCCACGAGGTCCCAGACGACCAGGCCCGCGATGAAGACCGCGGCGATGACAAGGTTCTGGACGACGAGCCTCCCGGCACGCCGGGACAGGGAGATCACGGCGGGGACGGTGGCGAGCTCGTCGCGGACGATCACCGCGTCCGCGGTCTCCAGAGCCAGGTCGGAACCCGCGCGACCCATCGCGACGCCCGTGTGGGCGGCGGCGAGGGCAGGGGCGTCGTTGACGCCGTCACCGACCACCATCACCCTGCTGCCCCGGCTCTCCAGATCTCTGACCGCGCTCACCTTGTCCTCGGGCAACAGCCCGGCCCGTACGTCCTCGATACCGACCTCGGTGGCGAGACGGGCCGCGGCGCGCGGGTTGTCCCCGGTCACCAGCACGGGCGCGCTCCCGGTGAGCGACGTCAGCGCGGCGACGGTCCCGGTGGCGTCGGGGCGCAGCCGGTCGGCGATGCCGAGTACGCCCACCGGCACGCCGTCCACCGTCACCAGCACCGCCGTCCGTCCGCCGTCCTCCAACTCCGCGGCAAGGACCACCGCACGAGTGGAAGCGGGGTCGGCGGCCCGGTGGAGCAGCCTGGCCGGGGCTCCGACCGCGATCACGCACCCGTCGACGGTGGCCCTCACCCCGACGCCCGGTGTGGATTCGAAGTCTCGCGCCACCGGCAGGGCGAGCCCCTTTTCGCGCGCGGCGTCCACGACGGCTCGGGCCAGCGGATGCTCGCTCGGGTGCTCCGCCGCGGCTGCGAGCATCAGCAACTGCTCCTCGCCCGGCCCGAATCGGGTCAGCGGCCGCACATCGATGACGCGCGGGGTGCCCTCGGTCAGCGTGCCGGTCTTGTCGAGTGCCACCGCGTCGACCTGGCCCAGCCGCTCCATGACCACGGCCGACTTGACCAACACCCCGTGCCGTCCGGCGTTCGCGATGGCGGACAGCAGCGGCGGCATGGTGGCCAGGACGACGGCGCACGGCGATGCCACGATCATGAAGGTCATCGCGCGCAGCAGAGCGTCGGTGAGGTTCACTCCGAAGGCCGGCGGTACGAGGAACACGGCGAGCGTCGCCGCCACCATGCCGAGTGAGTAGCGCTGTTCGACCTTCTCGATGAACAGCTGGGTGGGCGCCTTGGTCTCGGACGCCTCCTCCACCAGGCGCACGATCCGGGCGATCACCGTGTCGGACGCGTCGCGCTCGACCCGTACGCGCAGGGCGCCGGTTCCGTTGAGGGTGCCGGCGAAGACCTCGTCGCCCTTCTCCTTGACCACGGGCAGCGGCTCACCGGTGATGGTCGCCTGGTCGACCTCGCCTGCCCCGTCGAGCACCTGTCCGTCGGCGCCGATGCGCTCGCCCGGCCGTACGAGGATGGTGTCTCCCACGGCCAGATCCACCACGGCCACGGTCGTCTCGCCGCCGTCGGCGTCGACGCGGGCGGCGGTGGCCGGTGCCAGGTCGAGCAGACCGCGCACCGAGTCGGCGGTCCGCGCCGTGGCGAGCGCCTCCAGGGCGCCCGAGGTCGCGAAGATGACGATCAGCAGCGCACCGTCCATCATCTGCCCGATCGCCGCCGCTCCGAGCGCAGCCACGACCATCAGCAGGTCGACGTCCAGGGTTTTTTCCTTGAGCGCCCGCAGGCCCGCCCAGCCGGGTTCCCAGCCACCGGTCGCATACGTCAGCGCGTACAACGGACCCCACACCCACACCGGGGCGCCGGTCAGCTGCAGCGGGAGCGCCAGCAGGAAGAGGACGGTGGCCGCGGCCGCCCAGCGCGCCTCTGAAAGCGCCAAGACCCGGGTGCGGCGCCGAGGAGCACCGCCCTCGTGCGGAAGGGCGGCCCGGTCGGCCGGGGCCGGGGCGAGTGTGGAGGTCATCGGAAACGGAAGTCCTTCACGATGGCATGACGGGGGGCGGGCAGCCGGGTATGCCGCTGCCTCCCCCCACCGTACAGGACCAGATGAACACTCTTTCATGCGTTCATGGATGCGGCTCCGTAGGATGAGGGGCATGGGTCATGGAGCTGACACAAAGACCACCGCCACCGCGCGCGAGCGCCTTGAAACCGTGGGTGCCGCCGACGTGGCCGCCACGCTCCAGGCCCTGGCGACCCCCTCCCGGCTGCGCATCCTGACCCGGCTCCAGGAAGGCCCGTGCGCGGCCACGGAACTCGCCGACGCCGTGGGAATGGAGCAGTCCGCCTGCTCCCACCAGCTGCGCCTGCTGCGCAACCTCGGCCTTGTCACCGGAGAGCGCCGAGGCCGCTCGGTCATCTACGCCCTCTACGACAACCACGTCGCCGAACTCCTGGAGCAGGCCCTGTACCACGTGGAGCACCTGCGCCTGGGCCTGCGCGACATCCCGGCCCCGGCCGCCGCGGCCGGGGCACAATGACACATCCCTCGGCCTGCGGCACGGTCGCCGCCGCCGTACCTCCCCACGGGGCGCCACCTACTCAAAAGCCTCGGAATATTACGCAAGTTGGCCCGTGCCAAATCGGGGGCCCGCGTCGAGCCCCCGCCACGCTGGTGGGGCGCGGGAGGCCGGTATGGCCCGTCGGCGCACGAGATCGGTACCGGCAGCGAACGGGGCCGACAGGGTGTCCGGTTGCTCACGGCACCATCGCGTGCGCCCCTGGGCAATACGACATCCTCGGACGTATCGCCCTCGACGGGTGCGAGATCCAGTTCGACGGTCCGGCCCGGCCGCACCGTCGAACTGATCGAAGCCATGGTTATCGTCGCCGAAGGCCGCTGGGCCGGCCTGGACACCAGCGTCACCTTCGGCCCGAGCGGCCGGCGCATCACGAGCCCCGTCCTGCACGACGTCACCGGTCCGGTCGGACACGCGCGGGAGGTTGTCCCCCTTGGCCCGCTGCCGGGCCGTTGAATCTGGTCCATGACAGAGAAGACCGGTGGGCTTCAAGGACAGTCGGTTCGCCCGGGGAAGTACGCACGCGTCGAGCGGGAAAGGCGGTTCCTGCTGGCCGAGCCGCCGGCAGCGTCATCGATCACGATGACCCGCGTGATCACCGACCGGTATCTCGTGGGGACACGTCTGCGACTGCGCCATGCGGAACGCGCTGACGGCAGCCGCGAACTCAAACTCACGCAGAAAGTACCCATCCCTCAGCCGGGCGCAGTACAGGGCCTGATCACGAACACGTACCTGTCACAGGCCGAGTACGACCTGTGAATCGCCCCGGGTTTGATGGAGACATCGAAGACCCGGAAGGATGCCGATCATGGCTGCTCCCCGTAAGTACCCTGACGAACTGCGCGAGCG
>NZ_JBVHHL010000033.1:0-80875 GCF_055561075.1 Streptomyces sp. NPDC022910 | reverse complement strand
GAACGGACGCTTCCTTTGTACTCACCCGAGAGACTCACTCTCGCGGCTTTCCTCCGGGCGCTTCCCTTCGGTGTTTCCGACTCTATCAGATCTTTTCTCGATCCGATTCCCGGCCGGAGCGGGTTGTCTTCCCGGCCGCTTGGCCGTTCCGACGAGTGAGACTTTAGCGGATTCCCGGCTCCCGAGCTAATCGGGGGCTGCGTCCTCACAGAAGTTCGAACGCGGATTCCTCATTCCGAAAATACGCATGCCTATACGCACGACGAAGCCTCGCCGATTGTCGGTAGGTACTTGCGGAATGGCCGCCCGGGGACCGACCGTGGTCGGCGCTCACGTCGGGCAACCCGGAGAACACTACGCATCGAGTGGGGGCGTGTCAAACCTCCTCCATGTGGGCTCCGGGAGGCGTACTCTCTTCCTCATGACTTCGCGTACGTGTAACCAGCAGTGGTGGGCCGCCTGAAGGCGGCCGGACTCACGTATGCGTTCAACGGCCGCCGCCTCGGCGGCCGTTCTCGTATCTCCCTCCAGGAGGGGCGGCCGACCGGTGGCAACGGCCCCGACCTGGAGGTGGAGAGATGACACGGGTGTTCAGCGGGATCAAGCCGACCGGGCATCTGACGCTGGGGAACTACCTGGGCGCCATGCGGCGGTGGGCCGACGTGGACCAGCACCGGGCCGACGCGCTCTTCTGCGTCGTCGACCTGCATGCCCTGACCGTGGACCACGATCCGGCGCGGGTGCGCCGGCTCAGTCGGCAGGCGGCGACACTGTTGCTGGCCACCGGGCTCGACCCGGAGCTGTGCACCGTGTTCGTACAGAGCCATGTGGACGAGCACGCCCGGCTGTCGTACCTGCTCGAGTGCGTGGCCACCGACGGCGAGATGCGGCGGATGATCCAGTACAAGGAGAAGGCCGCGCGGGAGCGGGAACGGGGCGGGAGCGTGCGGCTGTCGTTGCTGACGTACCCCGTGCTGATGGCGGCGGACATCCTGGCGTACGGGACCGATGAGGTTCCCGTGGGGGACGACCAGGTGCAGCACGTGGAGCTGACGCGGGACCTGGCGGTGCGGTTCAACCAGCGGTACGGGCACACGTTCGTGGTGCCTCGGGCGACCCGTCCGGAGGTCGCTGCCCGGGTCATGAGCCTTCAGGAACCGATGTCGAAGATGGGGAAGTCGGACGACTCGGGACCGGGGATCGTCTATCTGCTCGACGAGCCGGATGTGGTGCGGAAGAAAGTCATGCGGGCCGTGACCGACAGCGGGTCGGACGTCGTCTACGACCGGGAGGCACGCCCGGGGGTGGCCAACCTGCTGGAGATTCTGGCCGCGTGCGAGGGGCGGAATCCCGAGGACCTCAGCGGTGCGTACCAGTCCTATGGCGCGCTGAAGAAGGACACCGCCGAGGCCGTGGTCGAACTGCTGCGGCCGGTTCAGGAGCGGCACAGGGCGCTGTGCGCGGACCCCGGGTATGTGGACGAGGTGCTGCGGACCGGAGCCGAGCGGGCGAGAGGGATGGCCAGGCCGCGGGTGGACGCCGCGTACCGGGCGATCGGCTTGCTTCCGGCTGTGTGAAGGCCACAGGCCCACCGCCCAATTCCCGGCGGTGGGCCTGTGGGTCAGTTGTTGCCGGACGCCAGTTCGCGGCTGCGGTCCCGGGCGGCTTCCAGCGCGGCGATCAGCGCGGCACGCACTCCGTGGTTCTCCAGTTCACGGATGGCGTTGATCGTGGTGCCCGCGGGCGAGGTGACGTTCTCGCGGAGCTTCACCGGGTGCTCGCCGCTGTCGCGCAGCATCACCGCCGCGCCGATCGCGGACTGGACGATCAGGTCGTGGGCCTTGTCGCGGGGCAGGCCGAGCAGGATCCCGGCGTCGGTCATGGCCTCGACCAGATAGAAGAAGTACGCCGGGCCCGAGCCGGAGAGGGCGGTGCAGGCGTCCTGCTGGGACTCGGGGACGCGGAGCGTCTTGCCGACGGCGCCGAAGATCTCCTCGGCGTGGGTGAGGTGAGCCTCGGTGGCGTGGCTGCCGGCGGAGATGACGGACATGGCCTCGTCGACGAGGGCAGGGGTGTTCGTCATGACGCGGACGACCGGGGTGCCGGCGGCGAGGCGTGCCTCGAAGAAGGAGGTGGGGATGCCGGCGGCGCCGCTGATGACCAGACGGTCGGCGGGGACGTGCGGGGCGAGTTCGTCGAGCAGTGTGCCCATGTCCTGGGGCTTGACCGTGAGGATGAGCGTCTCGGCGGTCTTCGCGGCCTCGGCGTTGGTGACCGGGGTGACGCCGTGACGGGTGCGGAGCTCCTCGGCCCGTTCCCGGCGGCGGGCGGTGACCAGGAGGTCGGCGGGGGTCCAGCCGGCCCGGATCATTCCGCTGAGCAGGGCTTCGCCGATCTTTCCGGTGCCGAGGACTGCGACTTTCTGGGTCATGGTGCGGGTGCCCTCCGGGGGTTGCGTCGTCCGGGTTCATCCTCGCACCGGGTTCGCCGGCATGGTTCGGGTGTCCGGTGGGCGGACGTGGGTGGTTCCGGGGCGCCGTAGAGGGTTCTCGCCCCCGCCCCGCCCCAGCCCCTCCCCGGGGCTCCGCCGGATCGTCAGGCCGTCCGGCGTCGTAGCGTTGCCGCCCCCAGGCCCAGTACCAGCAGTGCGCAGCCCGCCACGACCGACGCGTCCCGTACGAACGTCGCCGTCATGTCCGTGTGCTTGAGGACCTGGTTCATGCCGTCCACCGCGTACGACATGGGCAGGACGTCCGAGATCGCCTCCAGCACCGGGTGCATGACGGAGCGAGGGGTGAACAGGCCGCAGAGGAGGAGCTGAGGAAAGATCACCGCGGGCATGAACTGGACCGCCTGGTATTCAGAGGCCGCGAAGGCGGAGACGAACAGACCGAGGGCCGTGCCGAGCAGGGCGTCCAGGAGGGCCACCAGGAGCAGCAGCCAGGGGGAGCCTGTGACGTCCAGGCCCAGGAACCAGACCGCGAGGCCGGTGGCCAGGGCCGACTGGATGATCGCCAGGGTGCCGAAGGCGAGGGCGTAGCCGGCGATCAGGTCGCCCTTGCCGAGCGGCATCGCGAGGAGGCGTTCCAGGGTGCCGGAGGTGCGTTCGCGCAGGGTCGCGATCGACGTCACCAGAAACATCGTGATCAGCGGAAAGATGCCGAGTAGCGAGGCTCCGATCGAGTCGAACGTGCGCGGGCTGCCGTCGAAGACGTAGCGCAGCAGGAGCAGCATCAGGCACGGGATGACGATCATCAGCGCGATCGTGCGCGGGTCGTGGCGGAGCTGGCGCAGGACGCGGGCGGCCGTCGCCGTCGTACGGGAGAGCGTCAGGGGACTCCCGGTCGGGTGCGGGGTCGTCGCGGTCATCGGACCGTCTCCTTTCCGGCCGTCTGCTCGGCCGCCGCTTCGTCGACCAGGTGCAGGAAGGCTTCCTCGACCGTCTCGGCTCCCGTCCGGGTGCGCAGGGCCTCGGGGGTGTCCTCGGCGAGGATCTCGCCCTCGCGCATCAGCAGGAGGCGGTGGCAGCGCTCGGCCTCGTCCATGACGTGGGACGAGATGAGGAGCGTGGCGCCGCGGTCGGCCGCGAGGGTGTGGAAGAGGGTCCAGAGGTCGCGGCGCAGGACGGGGTCGAGGCCGACCGTCGGTTCGTCGAGGACGAGGAGTTCCGGGGTGCCCAGGAGTGCGACCGCGAGGGAGACGCGGCTGCGCTGGCCGCCTGAAAGGTTGCCGGCGAGGGCGTCGGCGTGGGTGGTGAGGTCGACGTCGGCTATGGCCCGGGTGACGTTCGCACCGCGGCGGTCCGCGGCGGCTCGGCCGGGGTCGAGGACGGCGGCGAAGTAGTCGAGGTTCTGGCGGACCGTGAGGTCGTCGTAGACCGAGGGCGCTTGGGTGACGTAGCCGATGCGGGAGCGCAGGGAGGCGTCTCCGGCGGGGCGGCCGAGGACCTCCAGGGTGCCGCTCACCTTGGCCTGAGTGCCGACGATCGCGCGCATGAGGGTCGACTTGCCGCACCCGGAGGGGCCGAGCAGTCCGGTGATCCGGCCGCGCGGGACGGTGAAGCCGAGGCCGCGCAGGACCTTGCGGGGGCCGCGTACGACGGTGAGGTGTTCGGCACGGATGCCGGGGGTCGCGTGTCCCGGCTCCGGGTGGTCCGGCGGGCGCGGACGACTGATATTCATCATGCGATGAATATTGCGCGCGACGGGGCGGCCCGTCAAGCGGGTGGGGCCCCGGGCCGCCTCGGCGTGCCTAGGGTCGCCTCGCCACGATCAGCACGACGTCGTAGACCTCCTCGACGAGGCCGTCCGGGAAGACCTTGAGGAGGTGTTCCCGTTCCTGGGCGAGGAAGGCCCCCGTGCCCTCCGCGCCGAGCACGAGGAAGATCGAATGGCTGCCGATGTTGGCGAGGTGGGTGTCCACGGAGACCGAGCGATTCCAACGGACGACGCGATGGGTGTGGGCCGGCACCTCGGGCGCGCCTGCGAAGGCGAGTTCGGTACGGATGCCGCCGGCGCCGCTCTTGGAGGCGTACTCGGCACCGAAGTACCGCTTGATGCGGTCCGCCTGCTCGCCGATCCACGGCACGTCCTGGGCGTCGGTGTTCCACCACAGCGCGAGGGCGCCGCCCGGGCGCAGCACCCGCAGGGCCTCCGGTGCAGCGCGGGCGGGGTCGGTCCAGTGCCACGCCTGGGCGTAGGTGACGAAGTCGGTGGAGGCGGTGGCGAGCGGGAGGGCGTTGCCGTCGCCGCGCAGGAGGGGGACGGCGGGGAGCGTGCGGCGGAACTGGGCCGCCATGCCGTCGCCGGGCTCCACCGCGAGGACCTGGGCGCCGCGGGACTTGAGGAGGGCGGTGGCGATACCGGTGCCGGCACCGATGTCCGCCACGCGGGCGCCGGTGAGGGGGCGGTCGGCGAGCTCTTCCAGGACGTCGAAGAGGGCCGGCGGGTAGGAGGGGCGGTTCGCGGCGTACTGGGCCGCGGCGGCGTTGAAGGAACGGGCTCGAGTGGAGCGGGATGTGGCGCTCATACGCCCATGATGGCCGGGCCCGGGTGCCGGGGAGAGCGGGTATCGCCGGTGGGAGGGCAGGGGTCCCGCGGCCCGGGCCTGCCCGAGCGGTACCGGCCGGGCCGCGCCCGCCGGTCAGGAGCGACGCTTGCGGGACGGGTTGCGCGTACGCCGGGACGCGCGCTTTTCATGGGCGGCGCGGGACTTCTCGTACTCCTCACGGTGGAGCTTCTCGCCGGGGGCCTCGCTCAGTGAGCGGAAGAAATACGCGAGCAGCGAGCCTATGAAACCGATCGCCAGGAGGCCGCGGAGGGAGGCCTGCCGCTCGGGGTCGGGGCGCTTGGTGAAGGCTCCCCAGGTGCTGCTGAACGCCAGCGCGCTGCATACCGCGAACATGACGACGACCAGCAGGGTCACCGGTTTGCCGATATCGGCGATCTCGAGGCCCTGGTAAGCGAAGCGCAGGACGAGACAGGCAGCCGCGGCGGCGGCGAGCGACCCCACCGCTACACCGACACGGCGGGCCGCGTAGCCGCCGTCGTGATCCACCCAGGTCGTGCCGAAGAAGCGGATGGGTTCGGGGCGGGGTCCCCTGGGGGTGTCCGGAGTGCGGTTCTCATCGCTCACGCGTCGATTATCACTCCGGCTGCCCGGGGCCCCGCCGCCGTCCGGTTCAGGCGCAACGTGAGGCGACGTAGCCGTCGCTGCCCGTGTTCACATACGCGTCCGAGACGAACTCGCCGTCGCTGATGTTGTCCCAGATGTTCGACGTGCCGTAATAGCCCGACACCGTCGTACCCGGGGTCTGGCAGTAGATCGGGACCTTCGCGCCTTCGGGCAGGACACGCACGATGCTGTAACCGGTGCCGGGACCATTGCGCACATTGAGACGGGCGCCCGGGGCGACGTCGTAGTAGCGCAGCGCGGCCGCGTTCGCCGTGGCGGCCGAGCCCACCACCATGAGCAGGGCTCCGGCTGCGCCGGCGAGCAGGACGGATCTACGTCTCCGGGAAGTCATCGGGATCCTTCGGGTCGAGGGTCAGCCGCAGCGGGAGGCGACGTAGCCGTCGCTGCCCGTGTTCACGTACGCGTCCGAGACGAACTCGCCGTCGTCGATGTTGTCCCAGATGTTCGACGTGCCGTAATAGCCCGACACCGTCGTACCCGGCGTCTGGCAGAAGATCGGGACCTTCGCACCTTCGGGCAGGATGCGGACGATGCCGTACTGGGTCCCCGGCCCGCGGCGGACATTGAGACGGACGCCCGGCGCAACCGAGTAGTAGCGCAGGGCCGCCGCCGCGGCGGCCGTCGTGACGGCCTCCTCCTCGCCGCTCTCAGCCGCTTCGACGCGGTCAACAGACATGAAAAACCTCCCCCGTTGAACCCCATGACTGCCATGGGGTCTCGTTGATTCCCCTGAAGCACGCCACGAAACACATGTGCGCAACTTGCACACGGAGGCTAGCAAGCCGCCTCGGTCTCGTACGAGTCATCGACTAGGCTCCCTGAGTCGCGCGCGCGGACGAACAGCACGGGGGTGGTCCCATGGCGCCACAGCAGAACACCGGAGCGGGCGCGGAAGCGGAACTTCCCGAGTATGCCGGTCACTACCGCCTCGAATCGTGTCTCGGCTCGGGGGGCATGGGCGTCGTGCATCTGGCCCGGAGCGCATCCGGGATGAAGCTCGCGGTGAAGGTCGTGCATGCCGAGTTCGCCCGGGATCCCGAGTTCAGGGGGCGGTTCCGGCAGGAGGTGGCCGCGGCGCGACGGGTGAGCGGTGCCTTCACCGCGTCCGTGGTCGACGCAGATCCCGAGGCCGAACGGCCCTGGATGGCCACGCTGTTCATTCCGGGTCCGACTCTCTCCGACCATGTGAAGCGGAACGGCCCGATGCCTCCTGCCCAGTTGCGCCGTCTGATGGCGGGACTGGCCGAGGCGCTGCGCGACATCCATCGGGTCGGAGTCGTGCATCGCGACCTGAAGCCGAGCAATGTGCTGCTTGCCGAGGACGGCCCGAAGGTCATCGACTTCGGCATTTCTCGGCCAAAGGACAGCGAACTGCGCACGGAGACCGGCAGGTTGATCGGCACGCCTCCTTTCATGGCGCCCGAGCAGTTCCGTCGGCCGCGGGAGGTCGGACCCGCCGCCGACGTCTTCGCCCTCGGATCCGTGCTGGTGCACGCCGCGACAGGGCGGGGTCCGTTCGACTCCGACAGTCCGTACGTTGTCGCCTACCAGGTCGTGCACGACGAGCCGGACCTGACCGGCGTACCGGAGGATCTCGCGCCGCTGGTGCTGCGCTGTCTTGCCAAGGAGCCGGAGGAACGGCCCACTCCGGACGAGCTGATGCAGAAACTGCGGTCGGTCGCGGCTTCGTACGACACGCAGGCCTTCATACCGGCGCAGCGGACGGGCGGTGACACGCCGCCTCCCGGGCCCCGCGTCGCGGAGTCACAGCGCCCCGGCAAGTGGCGCAGCCTGCGCACGAAGATTCCTCTCGTCGCCGGGGCCCTCGTCCTCGTGGCGAGCGGTGTGCTCGCCTCGGTTCAGCTGCTCGGTGAGGAACCAGCTCCCTCGAAGGGCACGGCGCCCAGTACTGCCTCTGCGTTCCGTGCGTGGACGGCGAAGCCCGTGTCCGGAAAGGAAGGGGCGACACGGTGCTCGTACGGAGCGGGAAAGCTGCTCTGTGCCCGGACCGGCATGGTGTTCGCCCTCGATCCGTCCGACGGCGGTGTGCTGTGGCGCCACCCCGCCGCCACGACACGCTGGAGCGTTCCGCCGGTCCTGTCGGGTGGTCTCGTGCAGCCCCTCGCCGACCACGGCCGGCGACTGGAAGCGCTCGACCCCTCTTCGGGCAGGACGCGTTGGGAGCGGAAGGTGACCGCGTACAACTGGGCACAGCAGGCCGGGGGCATGCTCCTGCTGACCCACGCGGACGGCACCGTCACCGGCGTGGACGGCGCCTCCGGAGACCCGAAGTGGACCCGGACGACGCCGGGCCACAGCGCGCCGGTCTTCTCCTCCTTCGTCGGCGATCCGCTGGCGTACATGGCGAGCGCCTCCGGAGACGGGGCGAGCACGCACGTCACCGCCGTGGATCCCGTTACGGGGGATGTGCGCTGGGACGCCCGGCTGAAAGGCTCTCTGCAGCCCATCGGGGCCGTCGGCGGTTCCGTCTTCTTCCTCGCGCTCGACAACATCTACGGGGACACGCAGGCGGTGGTCCGCTACGACCCTCGGACCAAGTCGACGCGCAGGGTGGCGCTGCCCGTCTCCGGCCAGCGCGTCCACGCCACCGTGCACGGTGACGTCGTCTACCTGCTCGCCACCGGCGGATCCCTGGAGGCCGTCGACACGGCAACGGGCAAGCAGTTGTGGCACATCGAGACGTCGGTGAGCCGAGGTTCGGCGCCGGTCACCGACGGCCGTCACGTCTACATCAGCGCCGCGGACGGACGCCTGCTCGCCGTGGACGCCCGCAAGGGAACACTCGCCGGGCAGACTCCGGCGCGCCTCGGCACGAACACGGGCCAGGTGGTGGCCGCCCTGCCCGAACCCGTCATCGCCGACGGCCACGTCTACGCCACCGCCCCCGACGGCACCGTCTTCGCTGTGGACGCCCGCGACCCGTCGAACTGACTACCTGCGAAAGGACCACCCCCGAAGAAGCGGCCCTCCCGAAGTGCAGGCCTCAGCCCGGCAAGACGCAGACCTCAGCCCAGCTTGGAAACGTCCCGCACCGCACCCTTGTCCGCGCTCGTCGCCATCGCGGCATACGCGCGAAGGGCCGCAGAGACCTTGCGGTCGCGGTTCGCGGGGGCGTAGACGCCGTTCAGGGCGTCGCGACGGGTGGCAAGTTCCTCGTCGGACACCAGCAGCTCGATCGTGCGGTTCGGGATGTCGATGCGGACGCGGTCGCCGTCCTGGACCAGGGCGATCGTGCCGCCCGAGGCCGCCTCGGGGGACGCGTGGCCGATCGACAGGCCCGACGTGCCGCCGGAGAAGCGGCCGTCCGTGATCAGCGCGCAGGCCTTCCCGAGGCCCCGGCCCTTGAGGTACGAGGTCGGGTACAGCATCTCCTGCATGCCCGGGCCGCCCTTGGGGCCCTCGTACCGGATGACGACGACGTCGCCCTCCTTGACCTGCTGGGTAAGGATCTTCTGGACGGCCTCCTCCTGCGACTCGCAGACGACCGCGGGGCCCTCGAACGTCCAGATGGACTCGTCGACACCCGCCGTCTTGACCACGCAGCCGTCGACCGCGAGGTTGCCCTTGAGGACCGCCAGGCCGCCGTCCTTGGAGTACGCGTGCTCGGCGGAGCGGATGCAGCCGTTCTCCGCGTCGTCGTCCAGGGACTCCCAGCGCTCGGACTGGGAGAAGGCCTCGGCCGAGCGGACACAGCCCGGAGCCGCGTGCCACAGCTCCACCGCCTCCTGGGAGGGGGAGCCGCCGCGGACGTCCCACGTCTTGAGCCAGTCCGCCAGGGATGGGCTGTGGACCGCGTGGACGTCCTCGTTCAGCAGGCCCGCGCGGTGCAGTTCGCCGAGGAGGGCCGGGATGCCTCCGGCGCGGTGCACGTCCTCCATGTAGTACGTGCGGTTCTTGGCGACGTTCGGGGCCACCTTCGCCAGGCACGGGACCCGGCGCGAGACCTCGTCGATCTCCGCCAGGCCGAAGGGGACGCCGGCCTCCTGGGCCGCCGCCAGAAGGTGCAGGATCGTGTTCGTGGAGCCGCCCATCGCGATGTCGAGGGCCATGGCGTTCTCGAAGGCCGCGAAGGTGGCGATGTTGAGCGGCAGGACCGTCTCGTCGTCCTGCTCGTAGTAGCGGCGGGTGAGGTCCATGACCGTGCGGGCCGCGTCCTCGTACAGCGCCTTGCGGGCCGTGTGGGTGGCCAGCACCGAGCCGTTGCCGGGAAGGGAGAGGCCGATCGCCTCGGTCAGACAGTTCATCGAGTTGGCCGTGAACATGCCGGAACAAGAGCCGCAGGTCGGACAGGCGTTCTCCTCGATACGGAGGATGTCCTCGTCGGAGATCTTGTCGTTGGCGGCGTCGGCGATCGCGTCGATCAGGTCGAGCGTGCGGACCGTGCCGTCGACCAGGGTGGCCCGGCCGGACTCCATGGGGCCGCCGGAGACGAAGACCGTCGGGATGTTCAGGCGCAGGGCCGCCATCAGCATGCCCGGGGTGATCTTGTCGCAGTTGGAGATGCAGACCAGGGCGTCGGCGCAGTGGGCCTCGACCATGTACTCCACGCTGTCCGCGATCAGGTCGCGGGAGGGCAGGCTGTAGAGCATGCCGCCGTGGCCCATCGCGATGCCGTCGTCGACGGCGATCGTGTTGAACTCGCGCGGGATGCCGCCCGCCTCCTTGATCGCCTCGCTGACGATCCGGCCGACCGGCTGGAGGTGGGTGTGGCCCGGCACGAACTCCGTGAAGCTGTTGGCGACCGCGATGATCGGCTTCCGGCCGATGTCCGCACCGGGTACCCCGGAGGCGCGCATAAGGGCGCGGGCGCCCGCCATGTTGCGGCCATGGGTGACTGTGCGGGACCTCAGCTCAGGCATCGTCGCTCGCTCCTTCGGAGACTCTCGTCAGAGACGGTCGTCAGAGACTTCTGACCGGTAACGAGCGTACGCCGGTCATCCAGAGGTCGGGACGGAGTGTCCGGAATGCGGGATGCGTGTCTCGGCGATCCGGCTCCCGTGGGGTTCACGCTCCGGTCAGGTGCCCCTGCACCACCGGCGCCACCCGCGCGATGATCTGCTCCATGTCCGCCGACGCCAGTGGCTCTACCTTGATCACGTACCGGAGCATCGCACAACCCACGAGCTGCGCCGCCGCGAGCTCGGCGCGCAGCTCCGCGTCCGGTGGTTCCAGCTGGGCGGCGATGCGGCGCAGCAGTTGGGCGGCGATGAGGCGGCGGAAGACGGCGGCCGCGGTCTCGTTGTTCACGGCCGAGCGGACGATCGCCAGCAGGGGCGTGCGGGTGGTGGGGTTCTCCCATATACCGAAGATGAAGCGGGTGAGCCGCTCGCCGACCCCGTCCAGCGGGCCCTCGGCCAGCGCGGTCGGCGCGTTCAGCGCCGGCGCGAAGGCGACCTCGATGGCCGCCTCGAAGACCTGTTCCTTGGTGCCGAAGTAGTGGTGCACGAGCGCGGAGTCCACACCGGCGGCCTTGGCGATGCCGCGCACGGACGTCTTCTCGTAGCCGCGCTCGGAGAACTCCTCGCGCGCCGCCTGCAGGATCCGGTCCCGGGTGGCGGGGGCCGCCGCCGTCTCCGTACGACTGGGCCGTCCCCTGCCGCGGCGGACGGGACCCGCTCCGGTCGTCCTGTTCACCGGCACAACACCTCACTCACCCGCGCGGCACCTTCACGGCCGACGCCAGGTGCAGGCGCGTGAAGGCGAGAGCCTCCGCGAGGTCGGCCTCGCGCTCGGCACCGGACATGGCCCGGCGGGTGTTGACCTCGATGACGACGTGCCCGTCGAAGCCGGTGAGCGCGAGCCGCTCCAGGACCTCGGCGCAGGGCTGGATGCCGCGGCCGGGGACGAGGTGCTCGTCCTTGTTGGAGCCGTTGCCGTCGGCGAGGTGGACGTGGCCGAGGCGGTCGCCCATGCGGTCGAGCATGTGCAGGGGGTCCGTCCGGGCCGTCGCGGTGTGGCTGAGATCTATCGTGAAGTGACGGTAGTCGTCCCTCGTGACGTCCCAGTCGGGGGCGTACGCCAGCATTTCGCGGTCCCGGTAGCGCCACGGATACATGTTCTCTACGGCGAACCGCACATCCGTCTCGTTCGCCATGCGCCAGATGCCGTCGACGAAGTCGCGGGCGTACTGGCGCTGCCACCGGAAGGGCGGGTGGACTACGACCGTGCCGGCGTCGAGCTTCTCCGCGGCCGCACGGGCGCGCTGGAGCTTGACCCACGGGTCGGTGGACCAGACGCGCTGCGTGATGAGCAGACAGGGGGCGTGGACGGCCAGAACAGGGATCTGGTGGTAGTCGCTGAGCCGACGCAGCGCCTCGATGTCCTGGCTGACCGGATCGGTCCACACCATGACCTCGACCCCGTCGTACCCGAGGCGCGCGGCGATCTCGAAGGCCGTCGCCGTCGACTCCGGATAGACGGAGGCCGTCGACAGGGCGACCTTCGCATCCGGGATGCGTACCACTGGTTCTGCCACGAAGGACAGGGTACGGGGCACCGCATTGCCATGGAGGGCCCGTTGCGGTGCGAGGGGTGTGGGAAGGGGCACAGCGGCCGGATGTCCCTGCCCCGGACCTGCGCGCGGGCCCGCTCCGCCCGGACTCCCGCGGCACCCGTCGGCCGGGCCGCGGGGTCGACGGGATCACGGCGGGTGGCGGGAAGTCT
This sequence comes from Streptomyces sp. NPDC022910, assembly GCF_055561075.1. NCBI lineage: Bacteria > Bacillati > Actinomycetota > Actinomycetes > Kitasatosporales > Streptomycetaceae > Streptomyces > Streptomyces sp. NPDC022910. The sequence goes on along the minus strand of NZ_JBVHHL010000033.1, from coordinate 68,497 downwards.
TCCGCCGTCGGTCCCCGGGGCCGGCCCTAGCCCGTCGCCATGTGGTCGAGCCGCCGCAGGATCACGCCCTCCCGCAGCGCCCACGGGCAGATCTCCAGCGCCTCCACCCTGAACAGGTCCATCGCGCCCTCCGCGACCAGCGCCCCGGCGAGGAGCTGGCCCGCACGGCCGTCCGAGACACCCGGGAGGTCCGCGCGGTCGGCGGCCGTCATCGCGGAGAGCCTCGGCACCCACGCCTCCAGGGACTCCCGCTTCAGCTGCCGCTGCACGTACAGCCCCTCGGCGGATCGCGCCGCCCCGGCGAGGCGGGCGAGCTGCTTGAACGTCTTGGACGTGGCGACCACGTGGTCGGGCACCCCGAAGCGGCTGAACTCCCCGACCGTGCGCGCGATCTCCGTCCGTACATGGCGGCGCAGCGCCTTCACGTCGGCCGGGTCCGGCGGGTCCCCGGGCAGCCAGCCCGCGGTGAGCCGGCCCGCGCCCAGCGGCAGCGACACTGCGGCGTCGGGTTCCTCGTCGATGCCGTACGCGATCTCCAGCGAGCCGCCGCCGATGTCCAGGACGAGCAGCTTGCCCACCGACCATCCGAACCAGCGGCGGGCCGCGAGGAAGGTCAGCCTTGCCTCCTCCGCGCCGGTCAGCACCTGGAGCTCGACGCCGGTGGCGTCCTTGACCCGGGCCAGGACGTCGTCCGCGTTGCTCGCCTCGCGCACCGCGGAGGTGGCGAACGGCAGCAAATCCTCGACACCCTTGTCCTCGGCCGCCTGTAGGGCGTCCAGGACGACGGCGATCAGCTTGTCCACCCCGTCCGGGCCGATGGCCCCGCTGTCGTCGAGGAGCTGGGCGAGCCGCAGCTCCGCCTTGTGCGAGTGCGCAGGCAGGGGGCGTGCACCGGGGTGTGCATCCACCACCAGCAGATGCACCGTGTTCGAACCCACATCGAGGACACCGAGTCTCATGTACGGAACGCTACTGCCAGTACGACGATCCTCAGTCCCTGATGCTGTCCGGGGCCACTTACCCTGGATGCGTGCCAAAGACGAAAAAGGCGAAGCCCGACAAATCCTCCAGGGGATCGAAGGATTCTTCGCAGGCGAAGGCGTCCACGTCCAAGAAGGCCCCGAAGGTGAGCGACGAGAAGGGGCTCGACTTCGCGCGCGCGTGGGTGGAGTTCCCGGATCCGGCCGACGACGAGCAGGTCTTCCGGTGCGATCTGACATGGCTGACCTCGCGCTGGAACTGCATCTTCGGAAGCGGCTGCCAGGGCATCCAGGCGGGCCGCGCGGACGACGGGTGCTGCACGCTGGGAGCGCACTTCTCGGACGAGGACGACGAGAAGCGGGTGGCCGAGCACGTGGCACGGCTGACGCCGGAGATCTGGCAGAACCACGACGTGGGCCAGAGGACCGGCTGGGTCGCGGAGGACGACGAGGGCTCTCGGCAGACCCGGCCGTACCAGGGCTCGTGCATCTTCCAGAACCGTCCCGGGTTCCCGGGCGGCGCCGGCTGCTCGCTGCACATCCTGGCGCTGCGGGAGGGCCGCGAGCCGCTGGAGACCAAGCCGGACGTCTGCTGGCAGCTGCCGATCCGACGGACGTACGAGTGGATCGACCGGCCCGACGACACCCGGGTGCTGCAGGTGTCCATCGGCGAGTACGACCGCCGCGGCTGGGGGCCGGGCGGCCACGACCTGCACTGGTGGTGCACGTCGGCCACGTCGGCGCACGGCGCGGGCGAGCCGGTGTACGTCTCGTACCGGGCCGAGCTGACCGAGCTCATGGGCAAGGCGGGGTACGACCGCCTGGTCGAGCTGTGCGAGCAGCGTCTGGCCTCGCAGCTTCCGCTGGTGGCGCCGCACCCCGCGGATCCGGTGGACTGAAGGACGTGCCGGGGCCGTCGCCCTCGTCCGCTCGTGTCCCGTCCCACGCTCACGGTCGACCGGCCTATGAGGACGGGCTCGAGGTGCCGCTGTCGGTGGGGGACGGGGTGGAGGACGGCGGGTCGGAAGGAGACGGGCTCGTGGACGGCGGATCCGTCGGGGTCGGATCGCCGTGCGTGGGATCCGGGCTGCTCGAGGGCGGATCGCTCGGCGCGGGCTCGGAGGGAGTGGGGTCAACAGGAGTGGGCCGGGGGTCGGACGGGCCCGTCGGCCCACGACCGCTGATCGTGACCACGGCGCCCGCCGGGGCCACCGCCACACGCGCGTGCCAGGCGCCGGACGGCTCGCGGAGGTGGTCGACGTACACCCGGATCGTGAACGATTCGCCCGGTGCGAGGGTGCCCGATGACCGGTTCATGTAGAGCCAGGGGACGCCCGTGGACGCGGACCAGTGCACCGGTGAATCTCCGGACGCCGTGACTGTGATGAGGGTCGTGGTGCCGTCGTTTCGGGCTGCCACCGCCAGGTGTCCCGCCCCGGGGGTGCCCGTCTTCACACCGATGACCTCGACGGAGACGTCGGGCGCGCGGCCGTCCTTGCCGAAACGGAAGCCTGGTCTCGCACTCGCGTTGCCCGCGTTCTCGTAGTCGCCCGCGCCCTCGCCGCCGAGCGTCTCGGGGCCGTGCACCCCGCGTGCGGTGGCGGTGCGTCCGTCGGCGCCCTCGCCGGTGAGGGGGCCGCGGTAGGCGGCCCACAGGGCGAGCACCGGGGCCGCGACCACGGTGGCGACCACGGTCGTCGTGACGGCACGCGCGCGCAGCCGGTCACGGCGGGCCGCGTGGTCCTTCGGGTCCATGGGGAACCCGCGCCGGTCGAAGCGGGGAACACCGCCACGGGCACGGGAGGCATGCGCCAGGGCGACCTCCAGGGCCGCACGGGGCGCCTCGAGGACGGGGAGCGCGGCGGGCGTGACGCTGGTGCCGGGCCAGCCACCGGGAACCGCACGCTCGGCGGTTCGGCGGCAGCGTGGGCAGTCGTCGACGTGCCGGACGAGTTCCCGGCGCAGGGTGGCGCTGAGGACGAGCTGGTGGTCGCCGGTGAGGCGGGCGACGCTCGGACAGGTACCGGTCTCGACGACGGCGAGGGCGGCACGGGTGCGCTCCACCTCGCAGGCGGCGGAGGCGAGGAGTTCGCGGGCGGCGGCGAGGTCCATGCCGAGCACGGCGGCGACCTCGGTGGGGGCGAGCTGATGGCGTACGGCGAGTTCGAGCGCCTCGCGCTGCTCGGGGGTGGTGCCGGCGGCCTCCGGCCAGGCCAGCCGGGCCAGCTCCCGGCGGCGCTCCTCCTGGGTCTCCTCGGAGACGGGGACGGCTCCGGCCGCTTCGGCGGCGCGCCGGTCGGCGACCTCCTTGTGCGCGCGGGGGCCGCGGTCCCGCCCGGCGGCGTGGCCGGCCTGGCGGCGGCGCCGGGCCTCGGCGAGCCGACGCAGACAGGACCAGCGGGCGAGGGCGTACAGCCAGGCGCGGCGCTCGTCGGAGGCTTGCGAGCCGCGGGTGCCGCGGCGCTCGGCGAACGCCAGGGCGTCCCCCAGGGCGGCGGTCGCCGCGTCGTGATCGCAGAGCACGGACAGGCAGTAGGTGAAGAGGCCGTCCAGGTAGGGGTCGTAGCGCGCGGACGGGCGCTGCGCCGCTGTGCGGGTGTTCGCGCCACGAGGCGCCCTGCCCCGCTTGCGCGTGTCTCTACGCGCCGGGTGTGCGCCGCTGGCGTGCGTGGAGGTCTCCGGCCTGCTGCTCATCACCTGTGCGACCGTAGGCGCCGACGGGTGGTGCCTTCTGCCCCCTTGCGCACTTTTACTCCGTACGGGTGAAACGATCCCTCATAAGGGGCCACGAACGGCCGGTTCCGCGGCTCGCCCAGGTCGGCTGCGGCGGGAGTGTGGACGACGGCCGCCGATGAACTCGCTGTCCTGCCGGCACCCGCCCCCGCGGGGCCCGTCCCGCATGACCTACGTCGCATCCGCCGCCGTCATGGCCGCCGCGTGCCCGCTGTGTCAGTGGGCCCCGCTACGGTTTCCTCCATGGCTGCCCGTGCGAAGACCACCAAGGACCGGCCGTCCTACCGCTGCACCGAGTGCGGCTGGCAGACGGCCAAGTGGCTCGGCCGCTGCCCCGAGTGCCAGGCCTGGGGGACGGTCGAGGAGTACGGCGCGCCCGCGGTGCGCACGACGACGCCGGGCCGGGTGACGAGCTCCGCCGTGCCCATCGGCCAGGTCGACGGGCGGCAGGCCACCGCCCGCTCCAGCGGTGTGCCCGAGCTGGACCGCGTCCTCGGCGGCGGGCTCGTGCCGGGCGCGGTCGTGCTCCTCGCCGGGGAGCCCGGCGTCGGCAAGTCCACGCTCCTGCTGGACGTCGCGGCCAAAGCGGCGAGCGACGAGCACCGCACGCTCTATGTGACGGGCGAGGAGTCGGCGAGCCAGGTGCGCCTGCGCGCCGACCGCATCGGGGCCATCGACGACCACCTCTATCTCGCGGCGGAGACCGATCTCGCGGCCGTACTGGGTCACTTGGACGCGGTGAAGCCCTCACTCCTCGTCCTCGACTCCGTACAGACCGTAGCTTCCCCCGAGATCGACGGCGCTCCCGGCGGCATGGCCCAGGTACGGGAGGTCGCCGGGGCTCTCATCCGCGCCTCCAAGGAACGCGGCATGGCCACCCTCCTCGTGGGTCATGTCACCAAGGACGGCGCGATCGCGGGCCCGCGCCTGCTCGAACACCTCGTGGACGTCGTCCTGCACTTCGAGGGCGACCGGCACGCGCGCCTGCGTCTCGTACGGGGCGTCAAGAACCGCTACGGCGCCACGGACGAGGTCGGCTGCTTCGAACTGCACGACGAAGGCATCACGGGCCTCGCCGACCCGAGCGGCCTGTTCCTGACCCGCCGCGACGAGCCCGTGCCCGGCACCTGTCTGACCGTCACCCTGGAGGGCCGCCGCCCCCTGGTGGCAGAGGTCCAGGCGCTGACCGTCGACTCCCAGATCCCCTCCCCCCGGCGCACCACATCCGGTCTTGAGACCTCCCGCGTCTCGATGATGCTCGCCGTCCTGGAGCAGCGCGGCCGGATCAGCGCCCTGGGCAAGCGGGACATCTACTCCGCGACCGTCGGCGGGGTGAAACTCTCGGAGCCGGCCGCCGACCTGGCGGTCGCGCTGGCGCTGGCGAGCGCCGCGAGCGACACCCCGCTGCCCAAGAACCTGGTGGCGATCGGCGAAGTGGGACTCGCGGGCGAGGTCAGAAGGGTCACGGGGGTCCAGCGCCGACTGGCCGAGGCACACCGTCTGGGCTTCACGCACGCGCTCGTACCGGCCGACCCGGGCAAGGTCCCGTCGGGCATGAAGGTGCTGGAAGTGGCGGACATAGGGGACGCCCTGCGGGTCCTTCCACGCTCCCGTCGTCGAGAGGCCCCACGGGACGAGGAGGACCGCCGGTAGACTTTGCCCTGGTCTCGCCCGTCCGTACGAACCGAGTGTGCGACACGGGAGCGCCCCAGAACCTGCGACCGGAGGAGTGCAGTGGCAGCCAACGACCGGGCAGCAGCTCCCGGAAAGTCCGGCGGGAGTTCCGGTGCCGATGGCCTGATGCGCGCCTCACTGAGCGCCGTGGCACCCGGCACGCCCCTGCGCGACGGCCTCGAGCGGGTCCTGCGAGGCAACACCGGCGGTCTCATCGTGCTCGGCTCTGACAAGACCGTCGAGACGATGTGCACGGGTGGTTTCGTCCTGGATGTCGAGTTCACGGCCACCCGGCTGCGGGAGCTGTGCAAGCTCGACGGCGCGCTCGTGCTCTCCTCGGACCTGTCGAAAATCCTGCGGGCCGGCGTGCAGTTGGTCCCCGACCCCACGATCCCGACGGAGGAGACGGGCACGCGTCACCGCACGGCGGACCGGGTGAGCAAGCAGGTCGGTTTCCCCGTGGTCTCCGTCTCGCAGTCGATGCGCCTGATCGCGCTGTACGTCGACGGACAGCGACGTGTCCTGGAGGACTCGGCGGCGATCTTGTCCCGCGCCAACCAGGCACTGGCCACCCTGGAGCGCTACAAACTCCGCCTGGACGAGGTGGCGGGCACGCTGTCCGCGCTGGAGATCGAGGACCTGGTGACGGTCCGGGACGTCTCCGCGGTCTCGCAGCGACTGGAGATGGTCCGTCGCATCGCCACCGAAATCGCTGAATACGTGGTCGAACTGGGCACGGACGGCCGTCTTCTCGCCCTCCAGCTGGACGAGTTGATCGCCGGGGTGGAACCCGAGCGGGAGCTGGTGGTGCGCGACTACGTGCCCGAGCCGACCGCGAAGCGCTCCCGTACGGTCGTGGAGGCGCTGTCCGAGCTGGACGCGCTGAGCCATGCCGAGCTTCTCGAACTTCCCACCGTAGCCCGCGCCTTGGGCTACACCGGCTCCCCCGAAACCCTCGACTCGGCGGTGTCCCCGCGCGGTTTCCGCCTGCTGGCGAAGGTCCCGCGGCTGCCCGGCGCCATCATCGACCGTCTGGTGGAGCACTTCGGCGGTCTGCAGAAGCTGCTCGCGGCGAGCGTGGACGACCTCCAGACGGTGGACGGCGTCGGCGAGGCCCGGGCCCGCAGCGTGCGGGAGGGACTGTCGCGCCTGGCGGAGTCGTCGATCCTCGAGCGTTACGTCTAGCCGACGGACGCCCATGACGGGCTGCGAAAAACTCGGTGGAGACGCACCTCTCCCGCGTCTACGTTCGAGGGATGAGCATCCGCACCTTTCGCATCACGGTCCGCGGCGTCTTCGACGGCCTCGACGCCGGACACCGGGCCGAGCTCCTGGAACGGGCCGCGGAGCACGATGTGCTGCGCGCGGCCTTCACCCCGGAGGGCCACCTCAGCTACGACCTCACCGCCCGCCCCGCCTTCACCTTCCGCTTCCTGGACTCGGGTGAGGCGGAGGAGGACATCCTGACCGCGACGGAACACGCCGAAGAGGCCGCCAAGGCCTGGCTCGACGAACGCGGCTACGGCTACAAGAACCTCCGCAGCAAGGCCGAGGACCTCTCCCAGGCGCCGCTCGGCAAGCGTCAGCGCCGGGCGATCACCGAATCGTCCTCGTGACCCGCGCTCAGTCCTTCGACAGGACGAACGACGTCTGGGCCTTCGGGAAACCGGAGGCCTGCGCCTCCACCAGGTAGGTGCCCGCCGACGCCGAAACCGCAGGGGGCGTCGCGCAGTTGGGGACGCTCTGCTTGCGGTCCCACTTCACCGTGTACGTGACCTGGTCGTTCCCGGGCACGCGGAACAGCACGCTTCCCGAGCCGCTCGGGCAGTCGGCCGAGGACCACACGTCGTTGTCACTGCCGGCCTGCGTGATCGTCAACACCGCGCTCTTCGGGCCGAGGTCGACCTTGCAGTCACTGCCCGACGAGTTCTTGGCGATCAGCTCGAACGTGGGGATCTCTCCAGGGGCATACGTGTTGTGCTCGCTCTTCAGCGTCAACTGGATCGCGCTCGACGTGCAGTTGGGCAAAGAGGTTCCGGAACCGGCCGGTAGCCGACCGCCCGAGGAACCGCCGCCGCCACTGCCGTTCCCCCCGTCGCCCGACCCGCCGGGCCCGCTGCCCGTGCCGCCGGAGTCCCCTGATCCCGACGCCCCGGACGACGGCCCCGAACCGTCGCTGCCGCTCGACTCGTCGCGCCCGCCCGGGTGTTGGCTGATCGCCGGCCCGGTACCGGACGGACCCGGCGTGATCGAGGACGTGGGGTGCTTGCCGTTCGAGCCGTCCGCGTCGTTCTTCCCCCCACCGCCGGAGGAGGTGACCACCCACACGATGAGCAGCGTCAACAGGGCGACCACAGACAGCAGTACGGCCCTCCGTCGCCAGTAGATGGAGGAGGGAAGCGGCCCGACCGGATTGCGCAGAGATCCCACGGCGCAAACTGTACGAGAGATCGGCCCGGGGCCTTGCCCCACCCGCCGCCCTGAGCCCAACTTTTCCGGATCATCATCCTGCATCGGGCGCCTCTCGCGGGGCGAGGACCCACATCGGGCCCTCCGCACCGACCGCCTTCGGACGACGGGGCGTGGCCACCGGCGAGAGACCGTTGTGCCCGGGCTTCCATATCCGGCCGCCGGCGGCCGGAAGGTGCGCGCGCCGCCATGCATGCGCGGGAGCGGACGGGACGTGGGCGTGGCGTGCTCCGTCCGGCGCGCGTCCGCCGACGTCCGCTCCACCGAACGGCCTTCGCGCGGGATGTGAAACCAGACGGAGCCGACCCGGTCCCTGGCCACCCCTCTGCGGACCACGGCGTGCAGGCGATCGTCGAACGCCCGCCCTTCGTCCGCCGCCGTCCACCCTCCGCTCGAACACCCGAACCCCAAACACCCGAACACCCGAACACCTGGAGGCAACGTCCACCGACACAACCACTCCGACCCGAGCCGGTCCCCCACCCTGCCACCCCTCACGTGGCAGGATCGCAGTCGTCATGACTGCACCCACCACCCCCACTCCCGCCCCTGCCCAGACCGACGACACCACCGACGCCTCCACCGGCCAAGCCCCCGGAGGGGCACTGCACGGCCCGGTGATCGCCTGGTTCGACGAGCACGCCCGCGATCTCCCCTGGCGGCGCCCGGAGGCCGGCCCGTGGGGCGTGATGGTCAGTGAGTTCATGCTGCAGCAGACGCCGGTCAGCCGCGTCCTGCCCGTCTACGAGCAGTGGCTCGCCCGCTGGCCGCGCCCCGCCGACCTGGCCAAGGAACCCCCCGGCGAGGCCGTCCGGGCCTGGGGCCGCCTGGGCTATCCGCGCCGCGCCCTGCGCCTGCACGGTGCCGCCGTGGCCATAACGGAACGGCACGGCGGCGACGTGCCCACGGAACACGCCCAGCTGCTGGCGCTGCCCGGCATCGGCGAGTACACGGCCGCGGCCGTGGCCTCCTTCGCGTACGGCCAGCGGCACCCGGTCCTGGACACCAACGTGCGCCGTGTCCTCGCCCGCGCGATCACCGGTGCGCAGTACCCGCCCAACGCCACCACCGCCGCGGAGCGCAGGCTCGCCCGTGAGCTGCTGCCCGACGACGAGCGCACGGCGTCCCGCTGGGCCGCCGCCTCCATGGAGCTGGGCGCCCTGATCTGCACGGCGAAGAACGAGACCTGCCACCGCTGTCCGATCGCCGCGCAGTGCGCCTGGCGCTTGGCCGGGAAGCCGGAGCACGACGGCCCGCCGCGGCGCGGTCAGACGTACGCGGGGACGGACCGCCAGGTACGCGGTCGGCTCCTGGCGGTGCTGCGGGAGGCCGTGAGCCCGGTGCCGCAGTCCGTCCTCGACCGGGTCTGGGACGAGCCGGTACAGCGCGCCCGCGCCCTGGACGGCCTGGTCTCCGACGGCCTGGTGGAACCCCTCCCCGGCGGCCTCTACCGCCTTCCGCTCACCTGACCCGGGCACCGTCCGGGCGCGCGCGGCCCGCCGCGCCCGGACGGTCCGCACATCCGGCACTCAGCCGTTTCACAGCCCGCGGCTCATCACCGCACAGCGGCCTCCTCGTTCCGTCACGAAGCCCGCCGCCCACCTGTTGGACAAATCACCCCATACCCGCACCAAATCCCGTCTGCCCTTAGCTCGTTCCGACATCCGTTACACAACCGACGGACGGCCGAGCGCTCACCGAAGGCTGCCTCGGACACCCCCGTGACAACTCCTCCGTAACTTCATATGCGTGCCGAGGACGATGCGGCACACGGGCGACCGAGGTCGTGGAGAACCGGCACCCGGCTGTGGGACGCAGCCGAAGGGCACGTCGGAAACGGGGAACGGAGGCGGTTGGAATGGCGCAGGGCGAGGTGCTCGAGTTCGAGGAGTACGTCCGCACCCGGCAGGACGCGCTGCTGCGCAGCGCCCGTCGGCTGGTTCCGGACCCCACCGATGCCCAGGACCTGCTGCAGACCGCGCTGGTGCGCACGTACGGCCGCTGGGACGGTATCGCCGACAAGCGTCTGGCGGACGCCTATCTGCGCCGCGTGATGATCAACACGCGCACCGAGTGGTGGCGGGCCCGCAGGCTCGAGGAGGTCCCCACCGAGCAGCTTCCGGACGCGTCCGTCGACGACTCCGCCGAGCAGCACGCGGACCGCGCCCTGCTGATGGACGTTCTGAAGGTGCTCGCTCCGAAGCAGCGCAGTGTCGTCGTGCTGCGACACTGGGAGCAGATGTCCACGGAGGAGACGGCCGCCGCCCTCGGCATGTCGGCCGGAACGGTCAAGAGCACGCTGCACCGGGCGCTCGCCCGGCTCCGGGAGGAGCTGGAGGCCCGCGACCTGGACGCACGCGCGCTGGAGCGTGAGGAGCGGGAGCGTTGCGCGGCCTAGGCACGGGGGCCATACGGCCCAGCGGGGCCCTCAAGGCGGCGATCGCGGCGGTTGCCACGATCGCCGTCCTCGGGCTTTTCGTCTCCGCCTGCGCCACCGGCGGTACGGGCGCACGGGACGAGGGTCCGGCGGGCAGCAACTCAGTGGTCGCGGGCTCCGCCACCCCCTCGGCCTCACCGACCACCGAGGAGCCCGGACGGCTGGACGTGGTGAAGCTGGTCAAGGACGATCCCGAGGTCGCGAAGGCGGTCAAGCAGGACCTGAAGCCCTGCGTGGCCGACGAGTACCCGATCGACGTGTCCTACGGCAATCTCACCGACGGGACCGTGAGCGACATCCTGGTCAACGTCATGACCTGCCATGACGCCGTCGGCGTGGGGTCGTACGTGTACCAGATGAAGAACCACAGGTACCAGAATGTGTTCAAGGCCGAGGAGCCGCCGGTCTACGCGGAGATAGACCGCGGTGACCTGGTGGTGACCCAGCAGACGTACGAGAAGGGCGACCCGGTGTCGTATCCCTCCACCGAGGAAGTGATCACCTACAGCTGGAGGACGGACCACTTCACCGAGGAGTCCCGGATACGCAACGAATACAGCAACGCGGTGGGCAACGGCGGCACGGCCGCCCCGACCAAAAACTGAGAGCAGCGGATGGCAGAGCAGACCCACGTCCTGTTCGTCGAGGACGACGACGTCATCCGTGAGGCCACCCAGCTCGCGCTGGAGCGGGACGGCTTCGCGGTCACCGCCATGCCTGACGGGCTGTCAGGCCTGGAGGCGTTCCGCGCCCGCCGTCCCGACATCGCCCTGCTGGACGTGATGGTCCCTGGCCTGGACGGCGTCAGCCTGTGCCGCCGTATCCGCGACGAGTCGACCGTGCCCGTGATCATGGTGTCCGCGCGCGCCGACTCCATCGACGTCGTGCTCGGCCTGGAGGCCGGCGCGGACGACTATGTGACGAAGCCGTTCGACGGCGCCGTGCTGGTCGCGCGCATCCGTGCGGTGCTCCGCCGCTTCGGGCACGCGAGCGGCGCCGACCGGGGGGCCGAGGACGCCACGTCGGTGGACGGCGGCGTACTGACCTTCGGCGACCTGGAGATCGACACCGACGGCATGGAGGTACGGCGCTCGGGTCAGCCGGTGGCGCTCACGCCGACCGAGATGCGGCTGCTGCTGGAGTTCTCCTCCACGCCCGGCACGGTGCTGTCGCGCGACAAGCTGTTGGAACGCGTGTGGGACTACGGCTGGGGCGGTGACACCCGGGTCGTCGACGTCCATGTGCAGCGGCTGCGCACGAAGATCGGACAGGACCGGATCGAGACGGTCCGCGGCTTCGGCTACAAGTTGAAGGCCTGAGCGGGAGCATGCGGGGGATTCTCGGACGTCTGATCCCGGACGACGCCATACGCACGGGCCTGAGGTGGAAGCTCAGTGCGGCGATCGCCCTGGTCGGCGCGATGGTCGCGATCGCGCTGAGCCTGGTCGTGCACAACGCGGCGAGCGTCTCCATGCTCAACAACTCGCGTGACCTCGCCGACGAGCGGATTCAGGTGGCCCAGCGGATGTACGAGTCCGGGCGCACCCGGGCCTTCGGGGTCAAGGTCGACGACCCGACCATCCCGCGGGACCTGCTGGAAAAGGTCGCGGAGGGCAGGCGGGCCACCTATGTGTCGGAGGGCGCGCACGGCGTGCCGGACATCTGGGCCGCTCTGCCGCTGAAGGACGGCCGGGTGCTGTCCCTGCACACCCGTTTCACGGACCGCGGCGCCGAAGTGATGAAGGACCTCGACCAGGCGCTGATCATCGGTTCGATCGCGGTCGTGCTCGGCGGCTCGGCGGTCGGTGTGCTCATCGGCGGCCAGCTGTCGCGACGGCTGCGCAAGGCGGCGGCCGCGGCGAACCGGGTCGCCGCGGGCGAGAGCGACGTCCGTGTGCGGGACGCGATCGGCGGCGTCGTGCGCGACGAGACCGACGACCTGGCGCGGGCGGTGGACGCGATGGCGGACGCGCTGCAGCAGCGTCTGGAGGCGGAACGCCGGGTGACGGCGGACATCGCGCACGAGCTGCGCACCCCGGTCACCGGCCTGCTCACTGCGGCGGAGCTCCTCCCTCCCGGCCGCCCCACCGAACTGGTGCTGGACCGTGCGAAGGCCATGCGCACGCTGGTGGAGGACGTCCTGGAGGTCGCCCGGCTGGACGGCGCCTCGGAGCGGGCCGAGCTGCAGGACCTTCTGCTCGGCGATTTCGTCACCCGGCGGGTGGCCGTGAAAGACCCGGACATCGAGGTCCGGGTGATCCACGAGTCGGAGGTCACCACCGACCCGCGCCGCCTGGAACGCGTGCTGTTCAACCTGCTCGCCAACGCGGCACGGCACGGCAAGCCGCCGATCGAGGTGTCGGTCGAGGGCCGGGTCATCCGGGTACGCGACCATGGCCCGGGCTTCCCGGAGGAGCTGCTGTCGGACGGTCCTCAGCGCTTCCGTACGGGCCGCTCGGACCGCTCGGGCGCCGGCCACGGTCTGGGCCTGACGATCGCGGCGGGCCAGGCGCGGGTGCTGGGCGCGCGCCTGACGTTCCGCAACGTCCGGGCGGACGGGGTACCGGAGGACGTACCGGCCGAGGGCGCGGTTGCCGTGCTGTGGCTGCCGGAGCACGCGCCGACGGACACCGGGAGCTTCCCGATGCCGCCGCCGTCCGGCGGCTGACCCGGAGAACTGCCCCGGCGGCGGGTCTCCCCGGACCTAGCCGGCCCACTCCTTGTCCAGGTCCAGGCCGCCCTCCCGGCGCTGGGTGAAGGAGAACCAGTTGCCGGAGTCGTCGCGGAAGAGCGCCTCGGTGCCGTACGGACGCTCCTGCGGCTCCTGGAGGAACTCCACGCCGCGGTCCTTGAGCCTCTTGTAGTCCCCGTGGATGTCGTCGGTGGCCAGCACACCGGCGCCGAGGGCTCCCTTGGCCACGAGCCTCTTCATCATCTCGGCGGACTCGGGATCCATCGCGGGCGGCCCCGGCACCATGAGCGTCAGCTCGACGTCGAGCTGGTCGGGGGCGCCGACGGTCAGCCAGCGCATACCGCCCTCCCCCATGGTCATGTCCGTGCGGACCTCGAGGCCGAGCTTCTGCGTGTAGAACTCCTTCGCCCGGTCCTGGTCGAGGACCCAGACGGTCGTGATGGCGAGGCCTTTGATCATGTCCTTCTCCCGATGCGCGGGTGTTGCTTGCGAAGCCACGGTAGGCAGCCGGGGTGTCAGGGCGCTTCTCCGGAATTGCTCTGTCGCTCCCGGTCGGCGCCGGGCCGGAAGCCACCGGCCCAGAGCATCGCGTAGCACCCGGGTATCAGGGCGGCGCCGCGGCCCACGTGCCTGGACCGGTACTCGCTGGGGGTGAGCCCGGTCCAGGACTTGAAGCGCGCCGAGAACGTCCCGACGCTGCTGAACCCCACGAGATGGCAGATCTCTGTCACGGAGAGGTTCGCCGTGCGCAGGAGGTCCTCGGCCCGCTCGATCCGCCGGTGCGTCAGGTACTGGCCGGGTGTCTCGCCGTACGCCGCCTTGAAGGCCCGTATGAAGTGATAGCGCGAGTACCCGGCGTGTGCGGCGACGGCATCGAGGTCGAGGTCCGGGTCGGCCCACTCCCGGTCCATCGCGTCCTTGGCCAGCCGCAGCTGCCGCATCCTGTCCATGCTTGCGATGCTGCCATGTTGCCCTGACAACGCACCGTGCCGTGGACGGGCGAAGGCCCCCGGGGCGGACAACTCCGGGGGCCTTCGGGCTGAGGGGGGCGAGTCAGACGGCCTCTGCAACCGTCGGCTGCGCGTCCACGGCGTCCCCAGCCGCATCCCCGGCCTGCTTGTCCGGCCCCGCGCCGCGCAGCGGGACCTCCTTCACGAACACCGCGGCCACCAGCGCAACCACGGCCACCACCGCGCCCAGCAGGAACGCCGAGTGCGTACCCGCCGACACCGCGTGCTGGTAGGCCTCGCGGGCCGCCGCCGGCAGCTTCTCCAGGCTCTTGGCGTCCAGCTGCGCGGACTGCTCGGTGATCTTCGAGCCGAGGGCGCCCGCCCGCTCGGCCATGACGTGCTGAACCCGGTTGTTGAACAGGGCGCCCATGATCGCGACGCCGAAGGAGGAACCGAGCGTACGGAAGAGGGTGGTGGACGAGGACGCGACGCCCATGTCCTTCATCTCGACGCTGTTCTGCGCCACCAGCATGGTGATCTGCATCAGGCAGCCCATGCCGGCGCCCAGGACGGCCATGTACACACCCGACGTGAACCGGCTCGTGCCGGTGTCCATCTGCGCGAGCAGGAACAGGCCCACGATCATCAGCACGCTGCCGACCACGGGGAAGACCTTGTACCGGCCACTGTTGGTGGTGACCCGTCCCGCGATCATCGACACGACGAGCATCGCGCCCAGCATCGGCAGGAGCAGCAGGCCGGAGTTGGTCGCGGACGCGCCCTGCACCGACTGCTGGTACAGCGGCAGGAACAGCACCGCACCGAACATCACGAAGCCGGTGATGAACCCGATCACGGACATCAGCGAGAAGTTGCGGCTGCGGAAGATGTGCAGCGGCACGACCGGCTCGGCGGCCTTGGTCTGCCAGAACACGAATCCGACGAGCGCGGCGACGCCGATCCCGATCAGCTCCATGATCCGCGCCGAGGTCCAGTCGTACTCGCTCCCGCCCCATGTGGTGACCAGCACGATCGAGGTGATGCCCACGGTCAGCAGCACGACGCCGAGGTAGTCGATGCCCGCCTTGGAGCGCTTCTTCGGCAGGTGCAGTACGGCGCTGATGGCGAGCAGGGCGACCACGCCGAGCGGCAGGTTGATGTAGAACGCCCAGCGCCAGCCCCAGTGGTCGGTGATGGTGCCGCCGACCAGCGGTCCGCCGATCATCGCGAGCGCCATGACGCCGGCCATCATGCCCTGGTACTTGCCGCGTTCCCGCGGCGGGATCAGGTCGCCGATGATGGCCATGACGCCGACCATCAGGCCACCGGCGCCGAGGCCCTGGATTGCGCGGAAGCCGATGAGCTCGCCCATGTTCTGCGCCATGCCGCTGAGCGCCGACCCGATCAGGAAGATCACGATCGAGGTCATGAAGGAGCCCTTGCGCCCGAACATGTCACCGAGCTTGCCCCACAGCGGGGTGGAGGCGGCGGTCGCGAGCGTGTACGCGGTCACCACCCACGAGAGGTG
The DNA here is from genome assembly GCF_055561075.1 of Streptomyces sp. NPDC022910. Classification (NCBI taxonomy): domain Bacteria; kingdom Bacillati; phylum Actinomycetota; class Actinomycetes; order Kitasatosporales; family Streptomycetaceae; genus Streptomyces; species Streptomyces sp. NPDC022910. Next base: position 53,034 of record NZ_JBVHHL010000033.1, on the reverse strand, counting down.
CTGGAGCCCGCCGAGCTCGCCCACGATCGTCGGCATCGCGGTGCCCACGATCATGTTGTCGAGCATCGCGAGCATCATGGTGATCATCAGCGCGAGCAGGACGACCCGCACGCTCCGTGGTTCTTTCTCGGCTCGCGCCGGTACCGCATTGTCCGCCATGTTCCCCACTCCCCTGGTACTGCGTGCCGCTCGGCCACTTACTTGCCGTCCGGCTAGTTGGCTACACTGAGGGAAGGTAGTCCCGAAACTAGCCGGGCGTCAAGTAAGTTTCGGCGGGTCTGCCAGCGGCCGGCACACAGGTTTCCGGGAGTGCGAGGAGCAACGATGGGCGGCACCACCATGGACGGCACCAAGCGGCAGCGACGCGGGGACACCCGCCAGCGCATCCAGGACGTGGCGCTCGAACTCTTCGCCGAGCAGGGCTACGAGAAGACGTCGCTGCGCGAGATCGCCGAGCGCCTGGACGTCACCAAGGCGGCGCTCTACTACCACTTCAAGACCAAGGAAGAGATCCTGGTCAGCCTCTTCGAGGACCTGTCACGACCGATGGACGAGCTGATCGAGTGGGGCAAGGCGCAGCCGCACAGCCTGGAGACCAAGCAGGAGGTACTGCGCCGTTACAGCGACGCACTGGCCGGCGCGGCCCCGCTGTTCCGTTTCATGCAGGAGAACCAGGCCACGGTCCGGGAACTGAGCATCGGCAACCAGTTCAAGGACCGCATGCTGGTGATGCGCGACATCATCAGGGACCCGGACGCGTCACTGACCGACCAGGTCCGCTGCATCAGCGCGCTGTTCACGATGCACGCAGGGATGTTCGTCCTCCAGGAGGTCGAGGGCGACCCCGAGGACAAGCGCAAGGCCGTCCTGGAGGTCGCCATCGACCTGGTGACGCAGGCGCATACGGACACGCCCTCGTCGTAGGGGAGCCTCAGACCCTCACGCCCTTGGAGCGCAGGAAGGCGACGGGGTCGACTGCCGACCCGTAGTTCGGGCTGGTACGGATCTCGAAGTGCAGGTGCGGCCCGCTGGAGTTGCCGGTGTTGCCGGAGCACGCGATGCGCTGCCCGGTGGCGACGGCCTGGCCGACCCTGACGTGGATCCGCGAGAGATGGGCGTACTGGGAGTACGTGCCGTTCGCGTGCCTGATGACGACGGCGTTGCCGTATGCGGGTCCGTCGCCGGCACCGTAGCCGCCGGCCTTGACGACCGTGCCTCCGTGCGCGGCCACGACGTCCGTCCCGCTCGGGACGGCGAAGTCCTGACCGCTGTGGGTGGAGTTCCACATGCCGCCGGACTGGTTGAAGCTCGCGGAGAGCGTGTAGCGGTTGACCGGGCCGACCCAGGAGACGGGCTTCGCCGCTGCGGGACGGGCGGGAGCCTTCGGCTCAGCGGGACGGGCGGGAGCCTTCGGCTCAGCGGGACGGGCGGGAGCCTTCACCTTGCCGGTACCGGCGGGCACTTTCGCCGCGACGGCCTCGGTGGCGGGCTTGCCCTCGGTGGTACCGGTTGCGGCCGCGACCCCGACTCCGAGCACGGCCGAGGCCCCCACACCGGCCGCCAGAGCGGCGACGCGGGAGCGGCATCGGAACGTACGGGTCGAAAAGGGCAGGGTGCGCTTCGGCATCAGAACCTCAGAGGTCGGGGACTCTTGACCATCTCTTGGTAACCGGTGCACCAATCAACCCCAAAATTCGTGATCTACGACGACACTTCGTATGTATTCATAAAGATCCAGGAAACTTGACATGAGAGGCAGATATACGGCAATCGCCTGACGAGGCAGATTCCCGGCACTCACCTCAGAAGGGCGGGCGGAAAGTCCCTTTTGTTCGCATAGGCACCCGACTATGGTGCCTAGTACCCTCTGTCGCACGTGTGCGGCATGTCACTGGGCGCCCCTGCTGCTGCCCGCTTCGCGGACCGAAAAGAGGACCCGAAAAGAGGACCTGAAAAAGGGGCTGCCCCGGGACCAAGGTCCCGGGGCAGCCCCTTTTCGGCGAACCCGGAGGGTTACGCCTCCTTGCTCAGGTTCGGACCCGCGCCGCCGGCCGCCTGCTCGATCGGCGGAACGTCGGGCAGTGCCGACTTCTCCTCACCGCGGAAGGTGAAGGTCTTGGAGTCGCCCTCGCCCTCCGTGTCGACGACCACGATGTGGCCCGGACGCAGCTCCCCGAAGAGGATCTTCTCGGACAGCGTGTCCTCGATCTCTCGCTGGATCGTGCGGCGCAGCGGCCGGGCGCCCAGCACGGGGTCGTAGCCCTTCTTCGCCAGCAGCTCCTTCGCCGACTGGGCGAGCTCGATGCCCATGTCCCGGTCCTTGAGCCGCTCGTCGACCTTGCTGATCATCAGGTCGACGATCCGCAGGATGTCGTCCTGGGTCAGCTGCGGGAAGACGACCACGTCGTCGACGCGGTTGAGGAACTCGGGCCGGAAGTGCTGCTTCAGCTCGTCCGACACCTTGTTCTTCATGCGCTCGTAGTTGGACTTCGTGTCGCCCTGGGCCGCGAAGCCCAGGTTGAAGCCCTTGGAGATGTCCCGGGTGCCGAGGTTGGTCGTCATGATGATGACCGTGTTCTTGAAGTCCACGACGCGGCCCTGGGAGTCGGTCAGGCGACCGTCCTCCAGGATCTGCAGCAGCGAGTTGAAGATGTCCGGGTGGGCCTTCTCGACCTCGTCGAAGAGGACCACCGAGAACGGCTTGCGCCGCACCTTCTCCGTCAGCTGACCGCCCTCTTCGTAGCCCACGTATCCGGGGGGCGAACCGAAGAGACGCGACACCGTGTGCTTCTCGCTGAACTCCGACATGTCGAGGGAGATCAGCGCGTCCTCGTCACCGAACAGGAACTCGGCCAGCGCCTTGGACAGCTCGGTCTTACCGACACCGGACGGGCCCGCGAAGATGAACGAACCACCCGGACGCTTCGGGTCCTTCAGACCGGCCCGCGTACGGCGGATCGCCTTCGAGAGCGCCTTGACGGCGTCCACCTGGCCGATGACCCGCTTGTGAAGCTCGTCCTCCATGCGGAGCAGGCGGCTGGACTCCTCCTCGGTGAGCTTGAAGACCGGGATGCCCGTGGCCGTGGCCAGGACCTCGGCGATCAGCTCGCCGTCGACCTCGGCGACGACGTCCATGTCGCCGGCCTTCCACTCCTTCTCCCGCTTGGCCTTCGCGGCGAGCAGCTGCTTCTCCTTGTCACGGAGGGAAGCCGCCTTCTCGAAGTCCTGGGAGTCGATCGCGGACTCCTTGTCCCGGCGGACGGCCGCGATCTTCTCGTCGAACTCGCGGAGGTCCGGCGGAGCGGTCATCCGGCGGATGCGCATCCGGGAACCCGCCTCGTCGATCAGGTCGATCGCCTTGTCAGGCAGGAAGCGGTCCGAGATGTAGCGGTCGGCCAGGGTGGCGGCCTGAACCAGGGCCTCGTCCGTGATGGAGACGCGGTGGTGCGCCTCGTACCGGTCGCGCAGGCCCTTCAGGATCTCGATCGTGTGCGGCAGGGACGGCTCCGCGACCTGGATGGGCTGGAAGCGGCGCTCGAGGGCCGCGTCCTTCTCCAGGTGCTTCCGGTACTCGTCGAGCGTGGTCGCACCGATGGTCTGCAGCTCACCGCGCGCCAGCATCGGCTTCAGGATCGATGCGGCGTCGATGGCGCCCTCGGCAGCACCCGCACCGACCAGCGTGTGCAGCTCGTCGATGAACAGGATGATGTCGCCGCGGGTGCGGATCTCCTTGAGCACCTTCTTCAGGCGCTCCTCGAAGTCACCGCGGTAACGGGAGCCGGCCACCAGCGCACCCAGGTCGAGGGTGTAGAGGTGCTTGTCCTTGAGGGTCTCGGGCACCTCGCCCTTGACGATGGCCTGCGCCAGGCCCTCGACGACCGCCGTCTTGCCGACGCCGGGCTCGCCGATGAGGACCGGGTTGTTCTTGGTCCGGCGGGACAGCACCTGCATGACCCGCTCGATCTCCTTCTCGCGCCCGATGACCGGGTCGAGCTTGGACTCACGAGCGGCCTGGGTGAGGTTCCGGCCGAACTGGTCCAGGACGAGAGAGGTCGAGGGCGTGCCCTCGGCCGGGCCGCCCGCGGTGGCGGTTTCCTTGCCCTGGTAGCCCGACAGCAGCTGGATGACCTGCTGGCGGACGCGGTTGAGGTCTGCGCCCAGCTTGACCAGGACCTGGGCGGCGACGCCCTCGCCCTCGCGGATCAGGCCGAGCAGGATGTGCTCCGTGCCGATGTAGTTGTGGCCCAGCTGAAGGGCCTCGCGGAGCGACAGCTCCAGGACCTTCTTGGCACGGGGGGTGAAGGGGATGTGACCCGAGGGCGCCTGCTGGCCCTGGCCGATGATCTCCTCCACCTGCTGGCGGACCGCCTCGAGCGAAATCCCGAGGCTCTCCAGGGCCTTAGCGGCGACACCCTCACCCTCGTGGATCAGGCCCAGGAGGATGTGCTCGGTGCCGATGTAGTTGTGGTTGAGCATCCGGGCTTCTTCCTGAGCCAGGACGACAACCCGCCGCGCGCGGTCGGTGAACCTCTCGAACATCGTTAATCGCTCCTCAGAGCGGTCAGGCAGTAAGGGGACGCTCCCCTCCCTGTCCTTCCGCAGCTTAGTCCCGCAAGCGGGGACCGCTCATTCCAACTGCCGACACCGTCCTTGGCCTCCTGACCTCGAACGCCGACATCTACCTCAACCCGATGGTGCGAGACGATGTTCCCGCAGGCCAGGCAGTTACCCCACTCGCCAGTACGCCGATGGCGAACGTGAGACGGCCTTTCCTGCACCACGGCCCCTCCCACTAGGGATGTCTTACCCGTACGCACTGACACTCCATGCCGCGCGCACCGGTTCCCTCCGCTACGGGCGAACATCCTTGCGCTGGCGGACACCCCCGCACGCCCCCTATTTGGGCACTCTGCGCAACCACTTTGCAACCCAGCGTAACCCTGAGTCGACTTCCACTGTTGCTCCTGACATGGTCCACACGGTGCCTCTCCCCCGAAGAGCGCTCGACCCGAGCGGTGCGGTGCGCCACTGGTACGAGGAGGAGCTGGGCTGGGAGACCCTGCCCGGAGAGCCGGTGCGGCTGGTCACGGGCGTGCGCTTCGACGTCCTGGAACTCCCCGCGGAGGCCGGATTCGCCGCGCTGCGGCATCTGGGACCCGCGTCCCCGGTGGCGCTGTGCGACCGGCGCATGCAGCTGCTCGTGGCCGCGGGCAGCGCAGAGGAGCTGCCGGGGTTGCTCGACTGGCTGGACTGGGGCGCTCTGGCCCTCGATCTCACGGCGACCGGGGCGGGCGGGCACATCGAGGCCCCGCCACCGCCTGGATTCACCTCGGCGGCAGTGCCGCCGGGCCGGGCCGGCACCCCGGGATCCCGGCCGCTTCCCCTGAGCCGGAACGATTCACAGGGGGCCGCCGTCTGGCTGCGGCCCCCTGAGCCGGAGTGCGAGGTGGAACTCCTGCTGCCGACGCTGTCGGCCGTGCGGGGCGGCGGGGGCGCCCCCGATCTGGTGCGGCTGGTCCACACGATGGCGACACAGTGCCATCGGGTCCGGCTGCGGCGCTCGTGCGCTCAGCCGTTCTCCTTCTCGTAGGCCTCGCGAATGGACGCCGGGACACGACCGCGGTCGTTGACCTCGTAGCCGTTCTCCTTCGCCCAGGCCCGGATCTGCGCGGTGTCCTGGCTGCCACCGGAAGCTGCGGCGCGGGTCTTGCCACGTCCGCCCGACGCACGGCCTCCAGTACGACGACCACCCTTCACATAGGGGTCGAGAAGGCCACGGAGCTTGTCGGCGTTGGCGGTCGTGAGATCGATCTCGTACGTCTTGCCGTCCAGCGCGAACGTGACGGTCTCGTCCGCCTCGCCACCGTCGAGGTCGTCGACAAGAAGGACCTGAACCTTCTGTGCCACCGGATTTCCTTTCATCGATAACTTCAGGGCCGAGGGTCTGCGGCCTGTGCCGCCTGTTTCGCGTCCCCTGTTATATGCAGTACTGCAGTACGTCGGAAAGCAAACCGCTTTTCCTGGAAAAACACAAACCCCCCGCGAAGGTCGACGGTCGACCCGGAGACCGGAAAGATACGCGTTTCGGACATAGGGAACCCGGGCAAGGTCGTCCGGCTGAAGCACAGCTGAATAGTCGGTCGATCCCTTGGCGATCACAGATGCAGAAGCATCCGGCTGTTGCCCAAGGTGTTCGGTTTCACTCGTTCGAGACCGAGGAACTCCGCCACACCCTCGTCATAGGAACGCATCAGCTCCGCGTAGACATCGGTGTCGACGGGCGTCTCACCGATCTCCACGAAGCCGTGCTTCCCGAAGAAGTCCACTTCGAAGGTCAGACAGAAAACACGGCGAACGCCGAGCCAGCGGGCGGTCTGCAGCAACTTCTCCAGCAACTGGTGCCCGACGCCGAGACCTCTGGCACCGGGCGTCACCGCGAGAGTGCGGACTTCCGCGAGGTCTTCCCACATGACGTGCAGGGCGCCGCAGCCCACGACCTCACCGTTGTCGTCGCGTTCCGCCACCCAGAACTCCTGGATGTCCTCGTAAAGCGTCACCGTTGCTTTGTCGAGCAGGATGCCGCGCCGGACGTAGGCGTCGAGGAGGTGGCGCACCGCCGGGACATCGCTCGTCCTGGCCCGTCGGACTGTGATGGCTTTTGCGGTGACTTCGGGGCTCTCTGGCATGAGCGGACGCTATCGCCCGGTGCTGTCCTCGGCAGAGGCGGGGTTCTTCTCGTCGGGCATCTCCGCGGGGTTCTCCCGGGGGTTCCCGTCGGGCTTCTCGTCGTTGCTCCCGCCCGAAGGACCGGGGGGTGTGCCGGATTCGTGGGATTCGTGGGATTCGGCATCCCCTGCGGCCGGCGTTTCGGTACTCGCGGGCTCACGGGTACTCTCCGGGCCTTGCACGATGCGCACGGCGTCACTCAGTGCCTGCCTCTGTTCGTCGCTCATCATGCCGAAGAAGGCGACGAGAGCGGCGGCCGCGTTGTCGCTCTGTGACCAGGCGTCGTTCATCAGCGCGGCCGCGTAGGCGGCACGGGTGGAGACCGCCTCATATCGATAGGCCCGGCCTTCCGCCTCCCGACGGACCCAGCCCTTCTGATGGAGATTGTCCAAAACGGTCATGACCGTGGTGTACGCGATCGACCGTTCCTGCTGAAGGTCTTCCAGGACTTCTCGAACGGTCACAGGGCGGTTCCACTTCCACACCCGCGTCATGACCGCGTCTTCGAGTTCTCCCAAGGGGCGAGGCACGCTCAGCAGAATAGTGGGAGATGTCGCCAATGGCCTGTCGGACGGGCAACTATGCGGCAAACGGCAACAAAAGGGGCGCACGACTCGAAAAACTCGTGAGTCGTACGCCTGGGTGACCTGGGAAGACACCCGGAGCGCGGGCCCCGCGCCGATGAGACCGGGCCGATCAGACCTCGGCGTCCCGGGTGGTCTGGCGGGCGCCCTCCGCGCGTGCGAGGGCCGCGTCGACGGCCGCGTCCTCCTTGGCCTTGTTGGCGCCGCCCTGAGTCTTCACGATCACCCTGATGAGACCGATGAAGAACACGGCCATGACGACCGGCGGCACGAGCGCGGAGACGTAGTCCATGCGTCCAGAGTAGCCAGGGCCTGTCCGATGGATCCCGGTCGGGTGGGCGTTACCGGATCGGGGCAGGTACGGCGGGTACGGCACCCCTGGGAGCGGGGCTAGCCGACGGCGAGCTGCCGCTGCGCGTGCGGCGGCCCGGGTTTGCGCTTCGGCGGGAAGACCTCGCCGGGAGTGGGGATGGGGCGCGAGGGGCGCGGGGTCCCCGGCTCGGGGCGCTGAGCGGGCTTCTCGGGCTTCTCGGCGGGCTTCTCGGCGGGTTTGCGGGCGGGCTTCTCGGTCGGCTCCTCGGCGGCGTCTGCGCGCCCGCCCGGGAGCGCCGTGAGACGGGTACGGGAGGCCGGGATGACCGCCCTGCGGGGGGTGAGGTGGGCACGCACGTCACGTTCGGCGAGGGCTCGGCAGCGGTCGAGGAGGGCTGCGGCAGCGGGGGTGCCCCGCAGGGCACGCAGAGCGGCGAGGTCGTCCGGGTCCGGGCGGTGGCCGGCCCGGAGGGCGTCCTCCAGGAGGGCGAGGTAGCCGGTGGCGGCGCCGGGGAGGGCGGCACGGTAGCGCGCCAGGTCCGCCAGCAGGAAGGCCCTCAGGCGGGCACCCTCCCGCACCGCCTCGTCGACGGACTCGGCGAGGCGGAGGCAGTCCTTGACGTCCTCGGCGGAAGCGGTGCGGGGGAGGAGGGCGAGGGCGAGGGCACGGCGGAGCACGTGCAGCTCCTCCGCGCCGAACGCCAGGCCGCCGCGGGATCCGTATGGCGTGGGCATGCGGGGACGCTACCGCTAATCGGACAAAACGGGGCGATCAGGGGGTCCGTGTCGCTTCCCGGTTCCCTCAGGTGGGGGCGACGTACGCCTATTCGCCGTTGGCGTGTCGACTCGGGCGCGGCTGCCGGTCGTCTGTGGCCGGTCGCGCAGTTCCCCGCGCCCCTTTCGGGGCCTGCGCCCCTCAAGAGCGCAGGCCCTCACATGCGCGACACGTTCCTTTCGTAGACCAACCGGAGACCGATCAAGGTCAGCCACGGCTCGTGTTCGTCGATCACCGAGGACTCGCCCAGGACCATGGGAGCCAGGCCGCCCGTCGCGATGACCGTGACGTCCTCCGGGTCGTCCGCCAGCTCGCGGGACATACGACTCACCACGCCGTCCACCTGGCCCGCGAAGCCGTACACGATGCCGGCCTGCATCGCCTCGACCGTGTTCTTGCCGATCACCGCGCGCGGCCGGGCCAGTTCGATCTTGCGGAGCTGGGCGCCGCGGACACCGAGGGCCTCGACGGAGATCTCGATGCCGGGGGCGATGACGCCGCCCGCGTACTCGCCGCGCGCCGAGACCGCGTCGAACGTCGTCGCCGTCCCGAAGTCCACGACGATCGCCGGGCCACCGTAGAGCTCGACCGCCGCCACCGCGTTGATGATGCGGTCGGCGCCGACCTCCTTCGGGTTGTCCATCAGGATCGGGACGCCCGTCTTGATGCCGGGCTCGACCAGGACCGCGGGGACGTCGCCGTAGTAGCGGCGGGTGACCTCACGCAGCTCGTGCAGAACGGACGGAACGGTCGAGCAGATCGCGATGCCGTCGATGCCGTCGCCCAGTTCCTCGCCGAGCAGGGGATGCATGCCCATCAGTCCCTGGAGGAGCACCGCCAGCTCGTCCGCCGTGCGGCGCGCGTCCGTGGAGATGCGCCAGTGCTCGACGATGTCCTCACCGTCGAACAGGCCCAGGACAGTGTGCGTGTTGCCTACGTCGATGGTCAGCAGCATGGGCCCTACCTACTCCGCCGCTCGCAGGTCCAGACCGACGTCCAGGATCGGGGAGGAGTGCGTGAGCGCTCCGACCGCCAGGAAGTCGACCCCCGTGTCCGCGTACGCCCTGGCGTTCTGCAGGGTCAGGCGGCCCGACGCCTCCAGGAGGGCCCGGCCGCCGACGATGGCCACCGCCTCCTCGCACTCGCCCGGCGTGAAGTTGTCCAGGAGGATCAGGTCCGCGCCCGCGTCCACGACCTCGCGCAGCTGGTGCAGGGTGTCCACCTCGACCTCGATCGGCACGTCCGGGAACATCTCGCGGACCGCCTTGAAGGCCTGGGCCACGCCACCGGCCGCCACCACGTGGTTGTCCTTGACCAGTGCCGCGTCCGACAGGGACATGCGGTGGTTGACGCCACCGCCGCAGCGGACCGCGTACTTCTCCAGGGAACGCAGGCCCGGCGTCGTCTTGCGGGTGTCCCGTACCCGAGCCTTGGTGCCCTCCAGGGCGTCCGCCCACGCGCGCGTGGCCGTCGCGATGCCCGACAGACGGCACAGGATGTTCAGCGCGCTGCGCTCGGCGGTGAGCAGGTCACGGGTGCGGCCGGTGACGGTCAGGAGCTTCTGACCGTCCTCCACGCGGTCCCCGTCGTCCACATGGCGCTCGACCTCGAACTCGTCCGTGCAGACCACCGAGATGACCGCCTCGGCGACCCTGAGGCCCGCCACCACGCCTGCCTGGCGCGCCGTGAAGTCGCCCGTGGCGACCGCGTCCTCGGGGATCGTCGCGACCGTCGTCACGTCCACGCCGTGGTCCAGGTCCTCCTGGATGGCGACGTTGGCGATGTCCTCGACCTCGACCGGGTCGAGTCCGGCGTCGGCCAGGATCTGGGCGAGCGCGGGATCGAGCCCGCACTCCAGGTATTCCTCGTCGCCGTCCGCGCCGCAGGCACAGCCGTCGCCGCAGCCGCCGCTCGGGACGAGGGGAAGGTCGGGGGTGCTCACTTCTGTCACTGCTCCTGGGGACGGTGCTGCCGGGTAGGGGGGAAGTCTGCGGTGTCGGTGGTGCGGACGGCCAGCGTCCGGTCCGGATTCAGCCGTACGACGATGTGGCGGCGCCAGGCGGTGTCGTCACGCCCCGCATGGTCCTCGCGCCAGTGACAGCCGCGGGTCTCCGCACGCAGGAGGGCGGCGGCGACCAGGACCCGGGCCACGCACAGGAGGTTGGTGGTCTCCCAGGTGTCCACGCCGGGCTCGGAGGTCTTGCCGTTCTCGTCGAGGGCGTCGCGCGCGTCGCTGTGCAGCCGCTGGAGGCGGTCGGCGGCCTCCTGGAGCGACCGCGCGGACCTGAGCACTCCGGCCCCGTCCGTCATGATCCGCTGAATCGTGAAGCGGTCCTCCGGGGGGAGCAGCGGGTGCGCGGGCCTGTCGGGATACGGGACGGGTTCGGGCACGCGCGTGCGCAGGCCGTCCTCCGCCCGGCCGCTTGCGATGTCGGCCGCGATGCGCTCGGCGTAGACCAGGCCCTCCAGGAGGGAGTTGGAGGCGAGCCGGTTCGCGCCGTGGACGCCCGTGCAGGCGACCTCGCCGCACGCGTACAGGCCAGGCACCGTCGTTCTGCCCCGGGAGTCGGTGCGCACGCCGCCGGAGGCGTAGTGGGCGGCCGGGGCGACCGGGACGGGCTCGGTGACGGGATCGATGCCGTTGTCGCGGCAGGCGGCGAGGATCGTCGGGAAGCGGTGCTCCCACATGTCGGCGCCGAAGTGCCGGGCGTCGAGGAACATGTGCTCGGCGTTCTGCTCCTGCATCCGGCGCATGATGCCCTTGGCGACGATGTCCCGGGGCGCCAGTTCGGCCAGCTCGTGCTGCCCGACCATGAAGCGCACCCCGTCCGTGTCCACGAGGTGGGCGCCCTCGCCCCGTACCGCCTCGGAGACCAGCGGCTGCTGGCCCTCCGCATCCGGGCCCAGGAAGAGCACGGTCGGGTGGAACTGCACGAACTCCAGGTCGCTCACCTCGGCGCCGGCGCGCAGGGCGAGCGCCACGCCGTCGCCCGTCGACACCGACGGGTTGGTGGTCGCGGAAAAAACCTGGCCCATGCCGCCGGTCGCGAGGACCACGGCGGGGGCGTGCACGGCGCCCACGCCGTCGTGCTGGCCCTCGCCCATGACGTGCAGGCTCACGCCCGCGGTCCGGCCCTCGGCGTCCGTCAGCAGGTCCAGGACCAGGGCGTTCTCGATCGTACGCAATCCACGCGCGCGTACGGCCTCGACGAGCGCCCGGGAGATCTCCGCGCCGGTTGCGTCACCGCCGGCGTGCGCGATCCGGCGACGATGGTGCCCGCCCTCGCGGGTGAGCTGGATGCCGCCCTCGTCGTCGGTGTCGAAGTGGGCGCCCGTGGAGATGAGCCGGCGTACGGCGTCGGGCCCCTCGGTGACCAGGATGCGCACGGCCTCCTCGTCGCACAGCCCCGCGCCCGCCACGAGCGTGTCGTCCAGGTGCTGCTCGGGGGTGTCGCCCTCGCCCAGGGCCGCCGCGATGCCGCCCTGGGCCCAGCGGGTGGAACCGTCGTCGAGACGGGCCTTCGTCACGACGACCGTCCTCAGACCCACCGCCTCGCAGCGCAGGGCCGCGGTGAGGCCGGCGACGCCGGAGCCGACGACCACGACGTCCGCGGAGATGGACCAGCCCGGTGCGGGCGCGTGCAGTCGTATGCCTGTGCTGGTCACGAGGCGGCTCCGTGAGGGTCGACGGGCTCGGGGGCTCCGAAGGAGAGGGGAATGTTGTCGATCAGCCGGGTCGTCCCGACCCGGGCGGCGACGGCGAGGACCGCCTCGCCGGTGAAGTCGTCGGGGATCTCGGAGAAGTCCGAGGGATCGACCAGGGCCAGGTAGTCCAGGACCAGCGGCGGGTCCAGATGGGCGGCCTCGTCCAGGACGAGACGGGCGGCCGCGCGGACGGCGGCGGGACCGCCGGGCGCGGCCTTGGCGACGGCGTGCGCGTCGGCGGCGGCGCGCGACTCACCTATCGCGCTGAGCGCCTCGGCACGCGCGCGTGTGGAGGGCACTTCGCGGGCACGCGCACGCAGGGCCTCCTGGGCGGCGTGCCGGTCGCGGCCCGCGAACAGGGCTCGCGAGAGGGCGAGCGCGGTGTGCCGTTCGTCGGGCGACAAGTAGCGGTTGCGGCTGGAGAGGGCCAGGCCGTCGTCCTCGCGCACGGTGGGTACGCCGACGATCTCCATGCCGAAGTTCAGATCGCGCACCATCCGGCGGATCAGGGCGAGCTGCTGGGCGTCCTTCTGACCGAACAGGGCCACGTCGGGGCGGGTGAGGTGCAGCATTTTGGCGACGACGGTGAGCATGCCGTCGAAGTGGCCGGGGCGGGAGGCCCCTTCCAGACGCTCGCCCATGGGTCCGGCGGAGATCCGCACCCGGGGCTCGCCGCCGGGGTAGACCTCGTCCACGGAAGGTGCGAACACGGCGTCCGCTCCGGCCTGTTCGGCGATCTTGAGGTCGGCGTCCAGGGTGCGCGGGTAGCGGTCGAGGTCCTCGCCCTTGCCGAACTGCAACGGGTTGACGAAGACGGTGACGACGACCTCGCCCTCCGGTCCGGCGATCTGGCGGGCGGCGCGGATCAGGGTGGCGTGGCCCTCGTGCAGGGCGCCCATGGTCATCACGACGGCCCGGCGGCCGTGCTTCACGCGCGCGTGAAGTTCGCCGGCGGTGCGCAGCAGGGTGGTGGTCACCGGGCACTCCCCTCGGTCCCGTCGGCGAGTACCCCGAGGAGGTCCTCGGCCAGCTCGGGCTTGAGCAGTCCGTGGGCCAGGGCCCGGTCGGCGGTCGCGCGGGCCATCGCCAGATATCCGGCGACGGTCTGCGGGGCGTGCCTGCGCAGCTCGGCGACGTGCGCGGCGACCGTGCCCGCGTCGCCGCGCGCGACGGGGCCGGTCAGGGCCGCGTCGCCGGAGCGCAGGGCGTTGTCGAGGGCGGCGCCCAGCAGCGGGCCGAGCATGCGGTCGGGGGCCTCGACGCCCGCCGCGCGCAGCAGTTCCAGGGACTGGGCGACCAGGGTGACCAGGTGGTTGGCGCCGAGCGCGAGGGCCGCGTGGTACAGCGGGCGCATCTCCTCGGCGATCCACTCGGGCTCGCCGCCCATCTCGATCACCAGTGCCTCGGCGGCCAGCCGCAGTTCCTCGGGCGCGGTGACGCCGAAGGAGCACCCGGCCAGGCGCTGGACGTCCACCGGGGTGCCGGTGAAGGTCATGGCGGGGTGCAGGGCGAGCGGCAGCGCCCCGGCACGCAGGGCGGGGTCGAGCACCGTCGCTCCGTAGCGCCCGGAGGTGTGCACGAGCAGCTGTCCCGGCCGTACGGCACCGGTCTCGGCGAGGCCCTCCACGAGACCGGGCAGTGTGTCGTCCGGCACGGTGAGGAGGACCAGATCGGCACGGTCCAGGACCTCGGCGGGCGGGACCACCGGCACGTCCGGAAGCATCAGCGCCGCCCGTCGTCTGGAAGCGTCCGAGACCCCGGAGACGGCGACCGGGCAGTGCCCGGCGAGCTGCAGCGAGGCGGCGAGCGCGGGTCCGACCCGGCCGGCTCCGACCACGCCCACGGTGAGCCGCGCCGGGCGGTCCTTGGGGTCTGGCTGCTGGAATGTACTCACTCGACGGTGGCCTTCCCGTTCCAGTCCGCTCTGGGTACCGGACGATTTCTCGTCATGTTAACGCGATTGGGTCCCGGGCCGGTCGGCCGTCCACAGGCTGTGGGTTTCAGCAGGTCGCGGAGGACAGGGAAATGAGGGTGCCCGGCGGCGGGAACGCGCGGCATCATCCGGGCGTGAGGACGAGTTGACCAAGGTGGAGGGGCATACGGTGCACAGGACGCAACACGGCGAGGGGCCGACGACCGGGCAGGACGTGCGGCCGGCGGCTCCGGCGCACGGCGGGCGCGAGGAGGAACGGCCGGTGGCGCCGGAGGAGCTCCTGCGTCTGCGTCGGGAGCGCCGGGTCGCCGCGCTCCGGGGCGCCGAGCGCGTTCTGGCGCGTCCGGGCTACCTGGGGACGCTCCGGGAGCGGCTGACGCTGCTCGACGGCGTGCAGGACCTCTACGACCTGGACGAGACCGCCGACATCTACGGGACGGGGGTCGTCGAGGCGCTGGAGGAGAGGGTCGCCGGGCTGCTCGGCAAGGAGGCCGCCGCGTTCTTCCCGACCGGCACGATGGCCCAGCAGGTGGCCCTGCGCTGCTGGGCCGGCCGCACGGGCAACCCCACCGTGGCCCTGCATGCGCTCGCCCACCCCGAAGTGCACGAACGCAAGGCGTTCAGCGAGGTCAGCGGGTTGCGCCCGGTGTGCGTGACGGGCGAGCCCAGGCTGCCGACCGCCGACGAGGTGCGGGACTTCGGAGAGCCGTTCGGCTCGCTGATGCTCGAACTTCCCCTCCGGGACGCCGGTTTCCTGCTGCCCAGCTTCGAGGAGCTGACCGAGGTCGTGGAGGCCGCGCACGAACGTGACGCGGTGGTGCACTTCGACGGCGCGCGCCTATGGGAGACCACGGTCCACTTCGACCGCCCGCTGGACGAGATCGCGGGCCTCGCGGACAGCGTCTACGTGTCGTTCTACAAATCGCTCGACGGGTTCGGCGGCGCGGCGGTCGCGGGTCCCAGGGCGCTCGTCGAGGAGGCGAGGACCTGGCGGCACCGATACGGCGGCATGGTCTTCCAGCAGTTCCCGACGGTGCTGTCGGCCCTCGCCGGTCTGGAGCGGGAGCTGCCCCGGCTGCCGGAGTACGTGCGCCACGCGCGCGTGGTCGCCGTCGCACTCCGCGAAGGGTTCGCGGCGGCCGGGGTGCCGTGGGCGCGCGTGCACCCCGGCGAGCCGCACACCCACGAGTTCCAGGTGTGGCTGCCGTACGACGCCGACGCCCTCACGGAGGCCGCCCTCCGGCAGGGTGAGGAGACCGGGACCCTCCTGTTCACGAACTCCTGGGACCGGGGCGGCCCGGACCTGGCCTTCACCGAGGTCGGCGTGCGGGCCGCCGGGCTGGCGTGGACGGCGGACGACGTGAAGGCGGCGGTGACGGAGTTCGTGGGGCGACTGCCGGAGGTCGGGGGCTAGGTCCGGGCCAGGTCTGGCCTAGGCGGCATCACCTGGCGGAAGCCCTCAGCGGCCCCGATGCGGGCGGTGGTTGTGCAGCCGTCGCGCCAGCGCGGCCCGTATCCGCCCGTGCGCCGGGCGGCCCGCCATGACGGCGCGGAACTCGTGCTCGTCGCGCAGTTCGCGGACGAGTTGCCAGTCGTGGATGCCCGGCGCGGGCGGGGCGGGCTCGCCGAGCCGCCGGGCGCGGTAGGTGTCGAGGTACTCCTGAAGGATGCTCATGGCGGATCGCCTCTTCGGGACGTGGAGACAGGGATCCGTAGGCTCGGCGGCTGCCCCGGTCGTGCTCCAGCCTGCGCCTGCCCCGGCCGGGCGTCGCCCCGATTGACGACCGTCGTCAATCGTCGGCCGCGTTGTCGTCGGCACGGTGCACCATGAGTGTCATGAGCGTGGACATCGACATCACCGGGCTGCGACGGGAGAGGGTCGCCGTCGTGACCTCCCCGCTGGCCGAGCTCGGGATGGCCCTGCACGCGTTGTCCGAGCCCGGTCATCACCCCGGGCTGCAGGGCTGGGCGACGACCGTGACCGCCGGCCTCGACTCGCATCTCGCCGACCGGATGTGCGAGGCCGACTTCCTGTGGCGTATGACGTTCTCGGACCTCTTCCTGCCGTACGCGGGCATTCCGGGCCGGAACACGCTCCCCGGCGCCACCCTCGCCGAGGAGCTGGACCTGCTGGACAAGCTCAGCGACGAGCAGTTCGTGGACGCGGCGCTGGAGTTCACCTGCGCACTGCCGTACGGCGTGCCGGGCCCGGCCGCCCTCGCCGACGCCGGAGCTCGTCGGCGCGCCCTGGACCTGGCCGCCGCCCGCGGGCCTCAGCAACTGCTGTTCACCGAGCGGCTGCTGGCCGACCCGCCGCGGACCCGGGCCTGGCTGCGGCAGTTCCTGGAGGACTGCGACGCGGCGTTCTTCGCGGACACCTGGTCCCGGCTGCGCCACCAGCTCGCGGCGGACGCCCGCCACAAGACGGACCTGCTGCGCCGCAAGGGCCTGGCCGAGGCGCTTGCGTCCGTGTCACCCGCGGTGACGCTCGACGAGGCCGGGGCCCGGATCACCGTGGACAAGCTCGGCGAAGGACGCTCCGCCACGGCGGGTGGCGGCCTGCTGCTCGTCCCGACGAGCCTGGGCCGGCCGCACCTCATGGTGCTGCACCGCTACGGATGGCAGCCGGCGCTGCACTACCCGGTCAGCTCTTCGGAGATGGCGGCGCCGCCGTCGGTGGAGCAGCTGACCCTGCGGATGGCCGCCCTCTCCCACCCGGTGCGGATGCGCCTGTGCCGAAGTCTGGCCCGCAGCGCCTTCACCACGGGCGAGTTGGCCCAGTCCCACGGCATGACGGCGCCGGAGATATCCCGGCACCTCAGCGCCCTGAAGAAGGCGGGCCTGCTCACCACCCGCCGCCGCGGCCGGTACGTCCTGCACCAGCTGGACGTGACCGCGGTGGCCCGGCTGGGGAGCGACTTCCTGGAGGGAATCCTCCGGTAGCCGCCGTACGAAAGCCGTCGTCGGTCGAAAGCCGCCGTCAGTCGAAGCGCATATGCTTCAGCCCGACCTTCGCCTGCCGCAGCCGGGTCCGCAGGGCCCCGTCGTTGTTGGGCCTGAGCGTCAGCCCGGCGAGCACGGCGATCCGGTCCGCCGTCTTGGCCACCGTGGAGTGGTCCGTCCACAGGTGCTCGGCGAACTCCGGCTCGCGCAGCCGCTCCAGGCAGTGGTCGAGCTGCTGCACGGCCCAACTCTCCCTGCGCAGCGGGGCGTCCTTGCCGGCCACGTACTGGAGGAGGTGCCCGAGGCCGCGCTCCCGCAGCCGTTCCAGTACGGTCTCGCGCTCGGCGAGGAGCGCGAAGTGCCGTACGTCGTGGCCCCGTTCCCGCAGCCGGCCGACCGTCTCCTCGAAGTAGTCCGGGTCCGTGAGCGTCATGGGGACGATGACCACGCCGTCGTGCCCGCTCAGCGCAAGGTCGAGGACCTCGACCACGCCCTGCCGCCAGGACGCCAGGTCCTGGAAGTTCCCCCGCAGTTCGGGCGGCAGCATGCGGCGCAGCCCGAAGCCGGCGTGTTCGGGGTCGCAGATGACACTGCCCGGCAGACGTCGCTGGATCTCGTGTGCGGTCTGTGTCTTGCCGCCCCCGAAGGGGCCGTTGATCCACAGGAGCATGCGCAGACCCTAGTGGGGGCACGTCTCCCGTGGGTCACTCGGTGCCTCAACCATGTCCGCCCGCCCGTACCAGACCGGTCTCGTACGCGAGGACGACCACCTGCACGCGGTCCCTGAGCCCCAGCTTCGTCAGAATGCGGCCGACGTGGGTCTTCACGGTGGCCTCGGACAGCACGAGCCGCGCCGCGATCTCCCCGTTGGACAGACCCTGCGCGACCAGCACCATGACCTCCCGCTCGCGGTCGGTGAGCCGTTCCAGCTCCTTGTGCCGCGGTTCCCTGGTGCCGCCCGGGAGCATCGGCGCGAACCGGTCGAGGAGGCGGCGCGTGGTGGAGGGCGCGACCACGGCGTCGCCGCTGTGCACGGAGCGGATGGCGGCGAGCAGTTCACCGGGCGGAACGTCCTTGAGCATGAAACCGGAGGCGCCCGCCTTCAGCCCGGAGAACGCGTACTCGTCGAGGTCGAAGGTGGTCAGGATGAGCACCTTCGGGGGGTTGGGCTCCGAGCAGATGCGGCGGGTGGTCTCCACGCCGTCCAGCTTCGGCATACGGACGTCCATGAGGACCACGTCGACCTCGGTGGAGCGCAGCACCTGGAGGGCCTCGACACCATCGCCCGCCTCCGCGACGACCTCCATGTCCGGCTGGGCGGCGAGCACCATCCGGAACCCGGTGCGCAGCAGCACCTGGTCGTCGACGAGCATCACGCGGATCGGCATGGCGGGGGTCCTCCGGTCGGCCTTCGGTCAGTGGCTGGGTGGTGTGCGGGCGGGCGAAAGGGCACGTGTCAGTGGACCGGTTTCAGCGGCAGCAGGGCGCTGATACGGAAGCCTCCCCCTGGGCGGGGGCCCGCGTCCAGGGTTCCGCCGACCATGCCGACCCGCTCGCGCATGCCGATCAGCCCGTGGCCCCGGCCGTCGGCACCGCCCTCCTCGTACAGCTCGTGCGGGGCGCCCTTGCCGTCGTCCTCGACCAGCAGCCCGAGGCCGTCGTCGAAGTAGACCAGGCGCACGCTCGCGCCCGCGTTGGAGCCCCCGTGCTTGCGGGTGTTGGTGAGCGCCTCCTGGACGATGCGGTACGCCGTCAGCTCCACGCCGCTGGGCAGCGGGCGCGGCGTCCCCTCCACCTTGAAGTCGACGGGCAACCCCGCGCTGCGGCACTGCTCGACGAGCTCGTCGATCTGCTCGACGTCGGGCTGCGGGACGTACTCGCCGGCCTCCTTGTGCTCGCCGGTGCGCAGCACGCCGAGCAGGCGGCGCATCTCCGCCAGGGCCTGACGGCCGGTTCCCGAGATCGTCTCCAGGGCCTTCTTCGCCTGGTCGGGGGCGGTGTCGAGGACGTATGCGGCGCCGTCCGCCTGCACCACCATGACCGAGACGTTGTGGGCGACCACATCGTGCAGCTCGCGGGCGATACGGGCGCGCTCGGCGGCGACGGCGACCTTGGACTGCGCCTCGCGCTCCTTCTCCAGCCGGGCGGCACGCTCCTCCAGCTGGGCGAGGTAGGCGCGGCGCGTGCGCAGGGAGTCGCCGAGGACCCAGGCGAGGGCGAACGGCACGGTCTGGAAGACGGCGATCGCCACGTTGCTCACGGCACCGGAGTGGTGGTCCGTCCAGCGCACCTGTGACAGGGTGCCGGCCACCAGGCCCCCGATGAGGCCGACGCGCGAGGCCCAGCGGGCGCCGTCCGCGGCGACGGTGTAGATGATCACGAGCATGGCGAAGTCGGAGATCATCGGCTGCTGGTCGAGGACCAGCTGGGCGACTCCCATGGCCGCGGCCACGACGAGCATCTTCTCGGGCATGCGGCGGCGCAGCGCGACGACCACGGACAGGACGGCGGAGATCGCGAGCCCCGCAGGGAGCGATCCGTGGTGGTCCGCCGCCCCGTTGAGGTTCGTCAGACTCGCGCAGGACAGCCCGAACAGGACGACGGCCCAGAAGCCGTCGACCCACGTGGGGTGTCTGCGGAGGAAGTCATAGAGGCGCTGCACGTAACCCAGAGTAGGGAAGCGCACTGCGTGCATGGGTCAACCGGAGGGCCGATCCGGGGCGGACACGCGTACTCCGCAAGGTGGATGCTCCGTGATCCCGAATGGTTACATGCGCGCGGGACCCGGGCGCGAGGCGCGCGTTGCGCACACCGGGCGCGTGAGGTGTCGGCACCCGGCCTAGCCTGACCCCGTGGCACACAAGGGCGGCGACGAGTGGCGCGGATGGCGGGCGGCGGCCGAGGAGGCGCTGTACGGGGCGGACGGGTTCTACCGGCGGCCCGAGGGACCCGCGGGGCACTTCCGGACGTCCGTGCACGCCTCGCCGCTCTTCGCCGTCGCCGTGGCCCGGCTGCTGTACCGGGTCGACGAGGCACTGGGACGGCCCGACGGGCTAGCGTTCGTGGACATGGCGGCGGGGCGGGGCGAGCTGGTCACCGGTGTCCTCGACGCGCTGCCCGAGGACGTCGCGGCCCGCACGCGCGCGTACGCCGTCGAGATCGCCGACCGCCCCGAGGGCCTCGATCCCCGTATCGAGTGGCTCGGCGAGCCCCCGAAGCGGATCACGGGGCTGCTGTTCGCGAACGAGTGGCTGGACAACGTGCCGGTCGAGGTCGCGCAGGCCGGCCCCGACGGAGTACCGCGGCTGGTCCTCGTACGGGAGGACGGCACCGAGCGCCTCGGGGAGCCGGTCGCGGGCGCGGAGGCGGAATGGCTGGAGCGCTGGTGGCCGCTGACCGCCGAAGGCGGCCGCGCCGAGATCGGTCTCTCCAGGGACGCCGCCTGGGCCGAGGCGGTCGCCACCGTCGGCCGCGGGCTCGCCGTCGCCGTCGACTACGCGCACCTCGCGAGGACCCGGCCGCCCTTCGGGACGCTCACCGGATTCCGTGCGGGCCGCGAGACCGTCCCCGTGCCGGACGGCTCCTGCGACATCACCGCGCACGTGGCGCTGGACGCGTGTGCTCTGCCGGGCGCGCGGCTGCTGACCCAGCGCGCCGCCCTGCGCACCCTCGGGATCACCGGCACACGCCCTCCGCTGGCGCTCGCGTCCACGAACCCGACGGCCTATGTGCACGCCCTCGCACAGGCCGGGGCCGCCGCCGAACTCATCGCGCCCGGCGGCCTCGGTGACTTCGGCTGGCTGCTCCAGCCCGTCGGAATCCCGGACGCCTCTCTCGGGGAGCTATTTGTCGATGTCCCCGACCACGAAGAACATTGACCCCAGGATGGCCACCATGTCGGCGACCAGCGTTCCGGGCAGCAGTTCGGTCAGCACCTGGATGTTGTTGTACGAGGCGGAGCGCAGCTTGAGCCGGTACGGGGTCTTGTCGCCCCTGCTGACCAGGTAGTAGCCGTTGATGCCGAGCGGGTTCTCGGTCCAGGCGTACGTGTGGCCCTCGGGCGCCTTGAGCACCTTGGGCAGGCGCTGGTTGATCGGCCCGGGCGGCAGCTCGGCCAGCCGGTCCAGGCACGCGTCGGCCAGGTCGAGCGCGTTGTGCGTCTGCTCCAGGAGGCACTCGAAGCGGGCCAGGCAGTCGCCCTCCTGCCGGGTGACGACCTTCAGCGTGTCCTGGAGCTCCGGGTAGGCCAGGTACGGCTCGTCCCGGCGCAGGTCGAAGTCCACACCCGAGGCGCGCGCGATCGGCCCGCTCACGCCGTACGCGTGCACGGCCTCCGGTGACAGGGCGCCGACGCCACGCGTGCGCCCCCGGAAGATCTCGTTGCCGAGCACCAGGTCGTCGAACCGGTCCATACGGGAGCGCACCGCGGAGACGACCGCACGCGCGCGTGCGGTCCAGCCCGCGGGCAGGTCCTCCTTGAGGCCGCCCACGCGATTGAACATGTAGTGCATGCGGCCGCCGGAGATCTCCTCCATGACGTTCTGGAGTTCCTCGCGCTCCTGGAAGGCGTAGAACACCGCCGTGATGCCGCCCAGCTCCAGCGGGTAGGAGCCGAGGAACATCAAATGGTTCAGGACCCGGTTCAGCTCCGCGAGGAGCGTGCGCATCCACACCGCGCGCTCGGGGACCTCCATGCCGAGCATCCGCTCGACGGCGAGGACCACGCCCAGCTCGTTCGAGAAGGCGGAGAGCCAGTCGTGCCGGTTGGCGAGCATGATGATCTGGCGGTAGTCCCGCGCCTCGAACAGCTTCTCCGCACCGCGGTGCATATAGCCGATGACCGGCTCCGCGCTCTTGATCCGCTCGCCGTCCAGCACGAGCCGCAGCCGCAGCACGCCGTGCGTGGACGGGTGCTGGGGCCCGATGTTGAGCACCATGTCGGTGCTCTCCGCGGCACCGCCGATCCCGACCATGGTCTCCGTCGTAGGAGTCATGGACACAGTCTCTCGTACGTACGCTTGCGGCATGGAAACGGGGACTGCGGGGAGGGACGGCGAGCCCGTCTGGACAGGGCTGCCGCCGGGGCTGCTGCGGATGCGCCGACTGTTGCTGGTGGTGTGGCTGGGACTGCTGACCGTTGCCGTGGGACTGCTCCTCGGCCTGCTCGCGGGGCCTGTCTGGGTCCTGTTCGCGCTGCTGCCGGCGGCGCTGCTGCTGTGGGGCTGGGTGCTGCTGGGCCGCAACTGGCGCTCTTGGCGCTACGCCGAGCGGGCCGACGACCTGCTGATCAGCCGGGGCGTGCTGTGGCACGAGGAGACCGTCGTGCCGTACGGGCGCATGCAGCTCGTCGAGGTCACCTCCGGGCCGGTGGAGCGCCACTTCGGGCTTGCGAGCCTGCAACTGCACACGGCCGCCGCCGCCACGGACGCCTCCATCCCGGGTCTCGACCCGGCCGAGGCGGAACGGCTGCGGGACCGGCTGACCGAGCTGGGCGAGGCCCGATCGGCGGGGCTGTGAGCGCGCCCGAGGCACAGCCCGCCATATCCGGCGGACGGGAGGTCATCGAGCGTCGGCTGCACCCCCTGACCCCGCTGCGGCGCGCCTGGGCGCCGGTCGCCGTCGTCGTCGGCTGGGCCGCGCACGACCCGGGCCAGGCCCAGGCACAACTGACGAGGCTCACCGCGACCACACTCCTCATAGGCCTCGCGACACTCGTTCCGGCCGCCTCCCTGTACGGCTTTCTGAGCTGGTGGTTCACCCACTTCGCGGTGACCGGCACCGAACTGCGCATCCGTACGGGCCTGTTGTTCCGGCGCACGGCGCACATCCGCCTGGACCGGCTGCAGGCCGTCGACGTCACCCAGCCGCTGCTGGCCCGGATCGCCGGGGTCGCCAAGCTGAAGCTCGACGTCATCGGCACGGACAAGAAGGATGAACTCGCCTATCTCGGCCAGGCCGAGGCGCGGGCGCTGCGGGCCGAACTCCTCGCCCGCGCGGCCGGTTTCGCCCCCGAGACGGCGCACGAGGTCGGCGAGGCGCCGGCACGGGTGCTGCTGCACGTGCCACCGCGCATGCTGGCCGTCTCCCTGTTGCTCACCGGCGCGACCTGGGGCTCGCTGTTCGCCGCGCTCGTCGTGCCGCCGGTGCTGTGGTTCGGTACCCACAGCCTGTGGACGGTGTTCGCCGTCGGGCTGCCGCTGCTCGGCGGGGCGGCCACGAGGAGCGCGGGACGGTTCGCCGGTGACTACGACTGGACGGTGGGCGAGTCGCCGGACGGGCTCCGTCTGGACCATGGTCTGCTCGACCGCGCCCATGAGACCGTGCCACCCGGGCGGGTGCAGACCGTACGCATCGTGGAACCGCTGTTGTGGCGACGGCTCGGCTGGGTGCACGTCAGGCTGGACGTGGCGGGTTCGTCCAACTCGGTGCTGGTGCCGGTCGCCCCGCGCGAGGCCGCCGAGGCGCTGATCGCCCGGGTGCTGCCGGGGGTGACCGTGCCCGCTTCGCCGGCCCGACCGCCGCGCCGCGCGGGCTGGTGCCTGCCCTTCTGGTGGCGCGGCCACGGACTCGCCGTCACCGACACGGTCTTCGCGACCCGGCACGGTCTGCTGCGCCGCAGCCTGGCCCTCGTACCGCATGCCAAGGTGCAGAGCGTGCGGCTGACACAGGGGCCGTGGGAACGGTTCAAGGGAGTCGCCGACGTCCATGTGGACACCGGCGCGAACAAGACGGTGACGGCGCGCCTGCGGGACGCCGGGGAGGCGGCGGCGCTGCTGCACGCGCAGGCGGACCGGTCGCGCACGGGGCGCCGCGACGCCCGGCCGGACCGGTGGATGGCTTCGTAGACGAGGACCCCGACGACGAAGGGCGGCGGCACGTGATGTGCCGCCGCCCCTCACCTGTGCCGACCGGTTCTCAGGACGCCGCGGTGCGCAGCCCCTGAACGTCGATCTGCTCCGTCTCGTCGTGGGCCGTCAGGTCGATGACCTGGCCGACGGCGTGCGCCTGCGGGTCGGCGGGCTTGAAGCCGGACTCGGACTCCGCCTTGTGCACCGCGAGTGCCTCCTGGCCGACGACGTCCGCGAGGTCCTCGTTCTGCACGGACTCCAGGGTCTCCCGCGACTTCTGCGTGCCGAAGAAGTCGAACCCGCCCTCGACGGCCGGGCGACGCCGCGGGGCCGGCGGCACGACCGCCACGGCGGTCGGCACCGTGAAGTGCCCGGTGGCGTGCGCGGGCCTGATCACGGACGGCTGGTGCTGCTGTGCGACAGGGGCGGCCGCGTGCTCCTGCCCTGCGACCGCCGAGGGCTGCCCCCCGGCCTCGCCCTCCTCCGCGGAACCGCTGCCCTTGGCACCGGCCTCGGGGGCGTCGGGCTCGACGGAGCTCCGCCTCCTGCCGCCGCCGTTGCCGGGACCACCCTTCTTGGGGGAGGTCCTGGCGGTCGGCGAGGTCTTGCGGGCGGTGCCCCGTGCAGGGCTGTCCGACGTGTCGCGGGCGGCGTCCTCGTCCGTGACAGCGCTCGCCTGCGCCGCGTCGCCGTCCTCAGCGGCGGCGTCCGGCTCCGCGATGTCGCCGTTCTCCGTGACGGCGCCCGCCTCGTCCGTCTCGCTCTCCTCGACGGCAGCGGTCGTCTGCGGGGCGTCGCTCCCCGTCTCGCCGGCCGGGTCCGTCTCCTCCGGTGCCGCGCCGTCGGGGTCATCGTTCGTCAGCCGCGCCAGCGCCGAGTCGGCCCGCATGAAGAGCGAGGAGCCCTCCGGGGAGAACACCGCAGCCGGCGGCTCGGCCTCGGCGCCCGTGTCCGGCTCGACCGGAGCCTCGACGTCCTCGTGGTCCCTGGCCTCCGCACCGTCGGTGCCGTCGTCGGCGGCGTCCGGCGCCTCCCGCGTGTCCGCGTCCGCGGGCGGCAGTTCGCGCGCGGGAACCGTCGCCTCTATCGCCAGCAGGCGGCGGCCCTCCAGGGCGGTCGCGCGCTCCGTCTCCGCCGTGGCGTATCGCCGCAGCAGTGCCGCGTGCTCGTTGCGCAGGTTGGCCAGTTCGGTGCGCTTGGCCCGCAGCTTCTGCTCCAGCTTGGTGCGCAGTTCGCGCGACTCCTCGAGGTCGGTCTCCAGTTCGGCGACCCGCTCCTCGTGGCGCCACTCGTCGCTCGCCCGCGCGCGCGTGAGGTCGGCGACGCGTTTGCCCGCGGCCGCGTCCCAGTGGCGCATGACGACCGCGCCCACGACCGTCGTCACCGCGGCACCCGCGGCCAGCCCACGGAGCACCAGCGGCTCCGTGAACAGCCAGGGCCCCACGGCGCAGACGAGCGAGACGCCGGCGATCACCGAAGGAGGCAACAGCCTGTGCAAGGGCGGAGAATGGCGGTGACGTCCACGTGGCATGGCCAGAAACTTACCGCGCGTAGGCGAATGATGGTGCCCCGCCCGGTAAAAACACGGCCACCTCGAACTCTTCACACCGGCCGACGGGCTCCGGAAAGGGATCGGCCGCCTCCCCGAATCCGGCACATCCCCAATCGCTCGTATTCCCTTCGGCCCCGGATACGCCGCGGGCGCCCGGCGGCGCATCCACGGCCCGGCCAGCCCCTTCCGCGTTCCGGGGCAGCCCTGCGAAGCCGACGGCACGGCCTTACAAGATCGTTTCTTTCGCCGGGCCGGTATCGCGATCTCCCTGCCCCGCTTCCGTGCCCGTAAAGGGACTTGGTGCTCCCCCACCCGGCGAATTCCGCACCCGCCCCGCGACAACACCGAAGCAGGCCGGTGCCCCGGCCGAGCCGGCCGCCTTCGGATTGCCTCGAATTCCGGACGGCGCCGCCGCCCATTCACCCGCTCACCGGTCGCTGAGCCGCCCGCTCAACCACTGCAGCGCCGCCGGGATCTCCCGCCGCCAGGTGTTGAAGTTGTGGCCGCCGCTGTCGAGGATGATCGACGAGATCCTCGTCAGCTTCTTGGCCTGCACCTGCCGTATGAACCTGAGCGTGGACTTGTAGTCCTTCTCACCGATCTCGCTGCTGGTGACGAGCAGTGAGGTGTCCGGCGCCGGCAGGTGCTTGAGGCACCACCACAGGTCGGCGCGGTTCTGCAGGTCCTTGTTCCCCTGGAAGAGGTCGCCCGTGGTCGGGTCGATCGGCGCCTTGTAGTACGGCGACAGGGCCGCCCCGGCGGCATACGCGTCCGGGTGGTGCATCG
The DNA here is from genome assembly GCF_055561075.1 of Streptomyces sp. NPDC022910. Classification (NCBI taxonomy): domain Bacteria; kingdom Bacillati; phylum Actinomycetota; class Actinomycetes; order Kitasatosporales; family Streptomycetaceae; genus Streptomyces; species Streptomyces sp. NPDC022910. The sequence continues at coordinate 26,870 of NZ_JBVHHL010000033.1, read as the reverse complement.
CCAGCTTCAACGCGCAGTAACCGCCCGTGGAGTCGCCGATGACGCCCCAGCTGCCCGGCTTCTTGCCCACCCGGTAGTGGGCCATGATCGCGTCGGGGAGGTCCCTGGCGAAGAAGGTCTCGGTCTGCGGCCCGCCCGGGATGTCCACGCACTCCGTGTCACGCGGCGGTGCCACCGTCGGCCGCAGCATCACCAGGACCATCGGCTGCATCCTGCCGTTCTTGGCCAGTTCGTGCGCCGTCTGCGGGTAGTGCAGGCCCTTGATGAGCGCCTCGGCCGTACCCGGGTAGCCGGTGAGTACGACGGACGCGGGGAACGTCCGCGTGCGGTACTGCGGCTGGAAGTACTCCGGCGGCAGATACACGAACGCAGGGGAGGCGATACGCGTCGTACGGCCCACTATGTCGACCTTCTGAATCTGCCCGCCGGCCTGCGGCCGCGCTCCGCCCGGCACGGTCACCATGTCGACCACCTGGAGGGGACCACCGCTCGCCCCTGCCGCGCCATGGTCGACCACCACGCCCTGCCCGTTCTCCTGTCCGAGCAGATCGGCCCAACTGGCGTAGAACCCGAAGGCCTGATTGGCGGCCAGCCCGACCGACGCGAAGACCGTGACCTGGGTGGCGAACAGCAGACCGACCCGTCCGCTGACGGCCCGCCAGTTGCGCCGCGCCAGCCGCGGCCAGTACCAGACCGTGCCGCCGAACAGCAGCACAGCAAGCGTCACCGCCAGCACCAGCACCTTGTTGCTCGTGAGACCCATCGATCTTTCCCTGCCTGTGCTTTCCGTCCCCTGCAGCGCCCCGCGATTTCGGGCGGCCTTGCCCCGGACTTTCCTTCGACTTTGAACCGGCTTTGTGATGGGGAGTGAACCTCTCTCCCCGAGACACCGTCCTAGAGGGCGCAATGTCGCCGGATGCCCGAATCGGCACCGGGCTCAAGGTCTCTCGCAGAACTACGGGATGCGATGTCTGTCAGGATAGATGGGGAAAAGTCGGGCGAGGTTCCGGAGCGATCTGTGGTGCGGCGCATACTCCGCGGCCCGCGTCCGGAGGCCGTCCCCACGCTGATCGCCAGGGCCTGCACGCTCGTGGGAGTCCTGGACGTCGCCGCGGGTGTGTTCCCGCGCTTCCGGCACAGCCGTATGCACCGCATGGCCGAGGTCCTGCCGGGCTCGCTCGGTCCGTTCGCGGCGGCCCTGTCGCTGAGTGCCGGCGTCCTTCTGCTGCTCCTCGCGCACGGGCTGCGGCGGCGCAAACGCCGGGCCTGGCGCGCGGCCGTGGTGCTCCTTCCGGCGGGTGCCGTGGCGGAGTACGTCTACCGCCACTCGGTCGTCGGCGTCCTCATCGCCGTGGCGCTGCTGGTGCCGCTGCTGCGCCATCGCGGCGAGTTCGTGGCCTTGCCCGACCCGCGCAGCCGCTGGCGCGCGCTCGCCAACTTCGTTCTCATGGGCGCCGGTTCCCTGGGCCTCGGCCTGATCATCGTCAGCGTCCACCCGCACCGCATGGTGGGCAACCCCAGCCTATCCGACCGCATCCAGCACGTCCTGTACGGCATGTTCGGATTCGAGGGCCCGGTCGACTACACCGGCAACACCTCCTGGACGGTGGGCTTCTCGCTCGGGGCGCTCGGCCTGCTGACCGCGGTCACGACGATCTACCTGGCCTTCCGGCCCGAACACCCGGCCGCCCGGCTCACCGAGGAGGACGAGGCACAACTGCGCGCACTGCTGGAGAAGCACGGCGGCCGCGACTCCCTCGGCCACTTCGCGCTCCGCCGCGACAAGGCGGTGGTCTTCTCACCGAGCGGCAAGGCTGCGGTGACGTACCGCGTCGTGTCGGGTGTGATGCTCGCCAGCGGCGACCCGATCGGCGACGTGGAGGCCTGGCCCGGCGCCATCGAACGCTTCATGGACGAGGCCAAGGCCCACTCCTGGACCCCCGCGGTCATGGGCTGCTCGGAGACGGGTGGCGAGGTGTGGACCCGGGAGACCGGCCTGGACGCGCTCGAACTGGGTGACGAGGCGGTGGTGGATGTCGCGGATTTCTCCCTCTCCGGGCGCGCGATGCGCAACGTGCGCCAGATGGTGAAGCGCATCGAGCGCGCCGGTTACGAGACCCGCGTTCGACGCATCCGTGACCTCGGCGAGGGCGAACTGGACCGCATACGGCGCGCGGCCGAGGACTGGCGCGGGACAGACACCGAGCGCGGTTTCTCCATGGCGCTCGGCCGCATCGGTGACCCGTCCGACGGCGACTGCCTGATCGCGACGGCGCACAAGGCAGATGCCGAGGCGGGCCCCTACGGGGACCTGAAGGCCGTCCTGCACTTCGTCCCGTGGGGCACGGACGGGGTCTCGCTGGACCTGATGCGCCGCGACCGCTCGGCGGACCCGGGCATGAACGAACTGCTGATCGTGGCCGCGCTCCAGGCCGCCCCGAAGTTCGGCATCGAGCGTGTGTCGCTGAACTTCGCGATGTTCCGTTCGGCGCTGGCACGCGGCGAGAAGATCGGCGCGGGCCCGGTGCTGCGGGCGTGGCGGGGCCTGCTGGTCTTCCTCTCCCGCTGGTTCCAGATCGAGTCCCTGTACAAGTTCAACGCGAAGTTCCGGCCGCGCTGGGAGCCGCGCTTCGTGGTGTACGCCTCCTCCCGCGACCTCCCGCGGATCGGCCTCGCCGCCATGCAGGCGGAGGGCTTCGTGAACCTGGCCCTGCCCCGCCTCCTGCGCGGCACGGCCCGGGCTCCCCGCCCCTGCGCCCACGGCGTGGCGGAACGCGGAGTCGGCGCCGCGAGCCGCGCCTGACCGAAGCGGAACACCGAGCGGCCCAGGACAGGCCCGAGCGAGAACCCCGACCCATCCGGCCCGGAGATCCCGCTCGGGCCGCGACACCACCGCCGAAGCGGGACGCAGAAGCCCAACCGCCGCCGACCCGCCCACAGCCCCTCCGGCGAGTTCCCAGCCACCCGCCCCGTCGCCGCCCGAGACCAACCACGGAAGCCCGTAGCGCCCGCCACGAGCCACCCAGTCCGGCGATTCCGCTCGGGCCGCGACACCACCGCCCAGCCCGACGCAAAAGCCCGTACACCCCCGCCGACCCGCCCACAGCCCCTCCGACAAGTTCCCACCCGCCCGCGAGTTCGCCGCCCGAGACCAACCGCCGCCGACCCGCCCACAGCCCTCCGGCGAGTTCCCAGCCACCCCCCCCGTCGCCGCCCGAGACCAACCACGGAAGCCCGTAGCGCCCGCCACGAGCCGCCCGGCCCGGGAGTTCCCGAGCGAGCCGCGCCAAGTACGGCCGTTCCGGCCCCGACCACCGAGTCCCACCCGGCCGCGACGCCCCACCTGCCCTTGACCGCCCCGTGAGCCGAACCGGAACCGGCCGGGGGCCTACGCTGAACGTATGAGCACGAAGACCGGGCGGGGCCACGTGGCAGGCCTTCCGACATGGGACCGCTGCGCGGTCATGGGTGTCGTCAACGTCACCCCCGACTCCTTCTCCGACGGCGGCCGCTGGTTCGACACCACCGCCGCCGTCAAGCACGGCCTCGACCTGATCACCGAGGGCGCCGACCTCGTCGACGTCGGCGGCGAGTCCACCCGCCCCGGCGCCACCCGCGTCGACGAGGCGGAGGAGCTCAGGCGTGTCATCCCCGTCGTCCGCGGACTCGCCTCCGAGGGCGTCACGATCTCCGTCGACACCATGCGGGCTTCCGTCGCCGAGAAGGCCCTCGCCGCCGGCGCCGCCCTCGTCAACGACGTCAGCGGCGGCCTCGCCGACCCCGCCATGATCCCGGTCGTCGCGGCTGCGGGCGCCCCCTTCGTGGTCATGCACTGGCGCGGCTTCCTGGAGGGCGGCAACGTCAAAGGTGTGTACGAGGACGTCGTCACCGAAGTCGTCGACGAGCTGCACGCGCGCGTGGAGGCCGTCCTGGAGGGCGGCATCGCCCCCGACCGCATCGTGGTCGACCCGGGCCTCGGCTTCTCCAAGCAGGCCGAGCACGACCTGTCCCTGCTCGCCCACCTCGACCGCCTGCACGCCCTGGGCCACCCGCTGCTGGTGGCCGCCTCCCGCAAGCGTTTCCTGGGCCGCATCCTGGCCGGCCCCGACGGCGCACCGCCGCCCGCGCGCGAGCGCGACGCCGCCACGGCCGCCGTCTCCGCGCTCGCCGCACGCGCCGGCGCATGGGCCGTGCGCGTGCACGAGGTACGCGCGACTGCGGACGCCGTACGCGTCGCACGCGCCCTCGAAGGAGCCCGGTGAGCACCGCCCACACCGACGTCGAACAGGTCGAGGCGGCCAACACCGCCTTCTACGAGGCGATGGAACGGGGCGACTTCGAAGAGCTGACCTCGCTCTGGCTCACACCTGCCGACCTGGGCGTCGACGAGCAGTACCACGACCCGGCCGACTCCGGCGTGATCTCCTGTGTGCACCCCGGCTGGCCGGTCCTGACCGGCCGCGGCGAGGTCCTCAGGTCGTACGCACTGATCATGGCGAACACCGACTACATCCAGTTCTTCCTCACGGACGTCCACGTCTCCGTGACCGGCGACACCGCCCTGGTGACCTGCACCGAGAACATCCTCAGCGGCGGCCCGGCCCCCGAGGACAGCGACGAGCTGGGCCCGCTCGTCGGCCAGCTGGTGGTCGCCACCAACGTGTTCCGCCGCACCCCCGACGGCTGGAAACTCTGGTCGCACCACGCCTCCCCCGTCCTGGCCGAATCCGCCGACGAAGAGGAGGACGACTCCCCCGCGTGAGGTGGGTGGTGGTCACCGCTGGAGTGGGTAGGCGGCTGATAGTGGTCGGAATCACCTACTCCTGGGTACGCCGGCACGCCAGCCCATGAGCCGGCGCGTTCGCCAGGGGAAACGCCCGATGAGCCCTCCTGACGGTCACACCGGCACACGCCCCCGTGAGCGAATGCCGGCAGTGCCCGCAGGTAGATTCGTTCGCGGCCGGTGTACCGACCGCACTCGGTGAGGATCTGCCGCTACCGACGATTGCAGGAGTGATTCGCGTGGATCGTGTCGCGCTGCGCGGCTTGAAAGCCCGTGGGCACCACGGCGTGTTCCCCAAGGAGCGCGAGGAAGGCCAGACCTTCATCGTGGACCTCGTCCTGGGTCTTGACACCCGACCGGCCGCGGCCGACGACGACCTGTCGAAGACCGTGCACTACGGCGTCGTGGCGGAGGAGGTCGTGGCCTTGGTCGAAGGAGAGCCGGTCGACCTGATCGAAACGCTCGCCGAGCGCATTGCCTTCTCCTGCCTCAAGCACGCCCCGGTCCTGGAGGTCGAGGTCTGCGTCCACAAACCGGACGCACCGATCACGGTCCCCTTCGACGACGTGACCGTCACCATCACCAGGAGCCGAGTATGACCGCCTACTTCGCCGGGGGTCAGAGCGACCCGACCGTCCAGCCGGTGCCCGCCTCCGTGGTGGAGCGCGTGGACGCCGCCGACACGACGCTGCAGAACCCCAAGCGCGCGGTGATCTCACTGGGGTCGAACCTGGGCAACCGCCTGGAGACGCTCCAGGGCGCCATCGACGCCCTGGAGGACACACCGGGCGTGCGGGTCAAAGGGGTCTCACCGGTGTACGAGACGGAGCCGTGGGGTGTGGCGCCGGGCAGCCAGCCGGCGTACTTCAACGCGGTGGTCGTCGTGAAGACGACCCTGCCCCCCTCCTCCCTCCTCGAACGCGCACACGCCGTGGAGGAGGCCTTCCACCGGGTGAGGGACGAGCGCTGGGGCGCACGCACCCTGGATGTGGACATCGTCGCGTACGCGGATCTCGTCTCCGACGACCCGGTGCTGACGCTCCCCCACCCGCGCGCCCACGAGCGGGCATTCGTCCTCGTCCCGTGGTACGACTTGGACCCCGATGCTCAGCTCCCGGGCCGCGGCCCGGTGGCCGACCTGCTCGCCACCGTCACACGGGACGGCGTCACTCCCCGCGCGGATCTGGAACTCCGGCTGCCCGAGTAGTCGTTAAGGTCTACCGGGCCGGGGATCGCTCCCCGCGCCACCGCCGTGTAAGGGCGAGTGTCGGGCTGACGAAGGGACATCGTGAGAGAGCTGCGCATCAGGACGCTGGCAGCGGTGTTCGTGGTGGCCGGAGTGCTGTCCTGGGCGGCCGCCCGTCTGTGGAACGCGGTGGGCACACTGCCCCGGGTCCCCCTGGCCGCGCCCATCGTCCTCGCCCTGATCGCCGTGGTCCTGGTGGCCACGGCGCTCTCGCTCCGCGCCCGCCTCAAGGCACAGCGGGAGCGCCGCCCCGGTGCGAAGGGCGTCGACCCCCTGATGGCGGCCCGCGCGGTCGTCTTCGGCCAGGCGAGCGCCCTGGTCGCGGCCCTGGTCGCCGGCATGTACGGCGGCACGGGCGTCTTCCTCCTGGAGTCCTTGGACATCCCCACCCGCCGGGACCAGGCCATCTACGCCGGCTTCTCGGTGGTGGCAGGCATCGCCGTCATAGCGGCGGCCTTCTTCCTGGAACGGGTCTGCAAACTCCCGGAGGACGACGAAAACAACGACGGCACGGCGCCGGTGTCGTAGCGCCGCGGCAGGTGCGGGACTCAGCGCGCCATGATGAGGCTCATCGCCTCGTTACGGGTGGCCGCGTCACGCAGCTGACCGCGCACCGCCGAGGTGATCGTCTTCGCGCCGGGCTTGCGGATGCCGCGCATCGACATGCACATGTGCTCGCACTCGACGACGACGATCACACCGCGCGGCTCGAGTATCTCCATCAGCGCGTCGGCGATCTGCGTCGTCAGCCGCTCCTGCACCTGCGGCCGTCGCGCGAAGACGTCCACGAGCCGGGCGAGCTTGGACAGGCCCGTTATCTTGCCGCTGGCGGCCGGGATGTAGCCGACGTGCGCGACCCCCCTGAACGGCACGAGATGGTGCTCACATGTCGAGAACACCTCGATGTCCTTCACGAGCACCATCTCGTCGTGACCGAGGTCGAACGTCGTCGTCAGGACGTCCTGGGGCTTCTGCCACAGCCCCGCGAATATCTCCCGGTACGCCCGGGCCACCCGCCCCGGCGTCTCCCGCAGACCCTCCCGGTCAGGGTCCTCTCCGACCGCGATGAGCAGTTCTCGTACGGCGTTCTCCGCACGCTTCTCGTCGAACTCGCCGATCGTGCCTTCGCCGTCCAGCGTCACCGGGTCGGTCATATGGTGCCTCGTTCCTGCGCCTGTGACGCGCACCGATCACGCGTCTCATGTGCGGTCCTGTGGAAATGCCGCGCTCCCCAGGCTAGAACCCTGGGGAGCGCGGCAGAAATTCCGGGCCGGTGAGGCCACGGCAGAGCCGTGGTTCAGCTCTCGCGGCGGTCCTCCGCAGCCGGCTCCGTGGGGAGGGACTCCGTCGCGTTGGCGATCGCCGGGGTCGCGCCGTTCGCCCCGTTCGTCAGTGCCAGCTCCTTCGGGGAGAGCACCGGCGGGCGGGTGGACGGCGTGCGGCGCGAGGAACCGGTCCAGGCGGGCCGCGGCGGGCGCTTGACGACCGGGGCGAAGATCTCGGCGATCTCCTCCTTGCCCAGCGTCTCCTTCTCCAGGAGGGCGAGGACGAGGTTGTCGAGGACGTCGCGGTTCTCGACCAGGATCTCCCAGGCTTCGTTGTGGGCGTTCTCGATGAGCTTCTTGACTTCCTCGTCCACCAGCGCGGCGACCTCTTCCGAGTAGTCGCGCTGGTGAGCCATCTCACGTCCGAGGAAAGGCTCGGTGTTGTCGCCGCCGAACTTGATCGCGCCGAGACGCTCGGTCATGCCGTACTGCGTGACCATGGCACGGGCCGTGGTCGTGGCCTTCTCGATGTCGTTCGCGGCACCCGTCGTCGGGTCGTGGAAGACGAGCTCCTCGGCCGCGCGGCCGCCCAGCATGTAGGCCAGCTGGTCCAGCATCTCGTTGCGGGTCGTGGAGTACTTGTCCTCGTCCGGGAGCACCATCGTGTAGCCGAGCGCACGGCCGCGGGACAGGATCGTGATCTTGTGGACCGGATCGGAGTTCGGCGATGCCGCCGCCACCAGGGCGTGGCCGCCCTCGTGGTACGCGGTGATCTTCTTCTCCTTGTCCGACATGATCCGGGTCCGCTTCTGCGGGCCCGCGACCACGCGGTCGATCGCCTCGTCCAGCATCTGGTTGTCGATCAGCTTGCGGTCGCTGCGGGCCGTGAGCAGCGCCGCCTCGTTCAGCACGTTCGACAGGTCGGCGCCGGTGAAGCCGGGGGTGCGACGGGCGACGGCCGACAGGTCGACGTCCGGAGCGACCGGCTTGCCCTTCTGGTGGACCTTGAGGATCTCCAGACGGCCCTGCATGTCCGGGCGGTCGACCGCGATCTGGCGGTCGAAGCGGCCGGGGCGCAGGAGCGCCGGGTCGAGGATGTCGGGGCGGTTCGTGGCGGCGATGAGGATCACGCCGCCCTTCACGTCGAAGCCGTCCATCTCGACGAGCAACTGGTTCAGGGTCTGCTCGCGCTCGTCGTGACCGCCGCCGAGGCCGGCGCCGCGGTGACGGCCGACCGCGTCGATCTCGTCGACGAAGACGATCGCCGGGGCGTTCGCCTTGGCCTGCTCGAACAGGTCACGGACCCGGGAGGCACCGACACCGACGAACATCTCGACGAAGTCGGAACCCGAGATCGAGTAGAAGGGGACACCCGCCTCGCCGGCCACAGCCCGCGCGAGCAGCGTCTTGCCCGTACCGGGAGGCCCGTACAGGAGCACGCCCTTGGGGATCTTGGCGCCCACGGCCTGGAACTTGGCCGGCTCCTGGAGGAACTCCTTGATCTCCTGGAGCTCCTCGACGGCCTCGTCCGCGCCCGCGACGTCCGTGAAGGTCGTCTTCGGGGTGTCCTTGGTGATGAGCTTCGCCTTGGACTTCCCGAAGTTCATGACCCGGGAGCCGCCGCCCTGCATCTGGTTCATCAGGAACAGGAAGACGACCACGATGAGGACGAAGGGCAGCAGGGAGAGCAGGATCCCGACGAAGGGGTTCTGCTTGGACGGCGCGACCGTGTAACCGTCCGGGATCTGCTTGTTCTGGAACTTGTCCTGCAGGGTGTTGGCCAGGGTCACACCCTGGTCGCCGATGTAGCTCGCCTGGATCTTGGAGCTGCCATCGACCTTCTGGCCGTCCTTGAGTGAGACCTTGATGATCTGCTCGTCGCCAGTGGTCAGCTTGGCCGACTGGACCCGGTTGTCATTGATCGCCGCCACGACCTGGCCGGTGTCCACCGTCTTGTAGCCGCCGGATGAGCCGACGACCTGCATCAACACGACCACGGCAAGGACGGCCAGCACGATCCACATGACCGGCCCACGGAAGTATCGCTTCACGTCCATCCATACGGAGCGGTGCCGCCCCGTCCCTCCTGCCATAGTGAGTTTGATAAAGACAGTTCTTCTGACGGTACCCCAGGATTGTTACCCGAAGCCGCAGGGGACCGCTGGTATAGCGTCCACGCATGCTCCAACGGCGACAGACCCGCTGGGGTTCCCGAACGTCCGCAAAGGACTGGGACCTGGGGGTTCGACCGCCCTGGAGAGCGGCCGGACCCAGGAGTTCAGCCGCCGTAGACGTGGGGCGCGAGCGTACCGACGAACGGGAGGTTGCGGTACTTCTCCGCGTAGTCGAGACCGTAGCCCACGACGAACTCGTTCGGGATGTCGAAGCCGACCCACTGGACGTCGATGGCGACCTTCGCGGCCTCGGGCTTGCGCAGCAGCGTGCACACCTTGAGGGAGGCGGGCTCGCGGGAGCCGAGGTTGGAGATCAGCCAGGACAGGGTCAGACCGGAGTCGATGATGTCCTCGACGATCAGGACGTGCTTGCCCTTGATGTCGGTGTCGAGGTCCTTGAGGATCCGTACGACGCCGGAGGACTGGGTGCCCGCACCGTAGGAGGACACGGCCATCCAGTCCATGGTGACCGGGGTGGACAGCGCCCGGGCGAGGTCGGCCATGACCATCACCGCGCCCTTGAGGACGCCGACGATCAGCAGGTCCTTGCCCGCGTACTCCGCGTCGATCTTCGCGGCCAGCTCGGCCAGCTTCGCGTCGATCTCTTCCTTGGTGATGAGTACCTGCTTGAGGTCGGCACCCATGTCTTTCGCGTCCACCCGCATCACTTTCGGTCGTCCCGCACTTGTCGCCCGCTCGCCTCCGGGTGCCGGCGTCGCCGTCGACGGTCGGCCGGGCCCGGATCTCCGCGCCGGGGCAGCAGCTTGGAGCTGCGGCCCGCGCGGCCTGAGCGCGCTCTCCCTTTCGACAGCAGCGCGCCCTTCGACTCGCTCGCGCGGCTGACCGGTCCCTCCCGAAGGGGTGACCGGGCGCCTCCGCGGGGGGCGTGTTTTCAGCCTTGCCGAATCACCAGTCTGCCACCCTGCCGCTGGGCGACCACTTTGCCCGGGAGATTGATGGCACCCTGGCCGCGCCAGCCGGTGATCAGACGGTCGACTTCCTCGATGTGACGGGCGAAGAGGGAGCCGGCCGGGGCGCCGGCCTCGATGGCGGCACGGCGCAGGATCCGGCGGCGCACGGCGGGAGGCAACGCGTACAGCTTGGCGCACTCCAGGAGGCCGGAGGCGTCGCGTACGGAGGCCTCGACCTGCCTGGCCCAGGCGTCGAGGGCGTCGGCGTCGTCACGGGAGAGCTGCGCCGTGCGGGCCAGGGCTTCGACGACGCCCTTGCCGAGCGCCTTCTCGAGGGCGGGCAGGCCTTCGTGGCGGAGGCGGGAGCGCGTGTACGCGGGGTCGGTGTTGTGCGGGTCGTCCCAGACGGGCAGTGCCTGGGCCATGCAGGCATTGCGGGCGGTCTGCCGGTCGATGTGGAGGAAGGGGCGACGGTAACGGCCACCGGCCCCCGAGACCGCGGCCATTCCGGACAGGGAGCGGATGCCGGAGCCGCGGGCGAGGCCGAGCAGGACGGTTTCGGCCTGGTCGTCGCGGGTGTGTCCGAGGAGGATCGCGGCGGCGCCGTGGCGTTCGGCGGCGGCGTCCAGGGCGGCGTAGCGAGCGTCGCGAGCGGCCGCTTCGGGGCCGCCGTCGCGGCCGACGCTCACGGCGATCGATTCGACCGGGGCCAGGCCGAGTTCGCGCAGGCGCAGGACGACTTCTTCCGCGCGCAGGGCGGAGCCGGTCTGCAGACCGTGGTCGACGGTGATGCCACCGGCGCGGATGCCGAGCTTGGGGGCCTCGAAGGCGAGGGCGGAGGCGAGCGCCACGGAGTCGGCGCCACCCGAGCACGCCACGAGCACGAGCGGCGCGAACGGGGGCTCGTGGGGCGTCTGATCTTCGGTGTGCGCTGTGCTCTGCTCGGTGAGGATGTCGTGGAGGACGCGGCGAACCGCCAGGCGTATCGCCGCGACCGCAGGATGGGGACCCATGTCCGGTTCCCTTCTGATGTTTTCGGGGGGTGAGCCCGAAGTCGGTCACTCAGAGTGTGTAGATGGTGACAGAAACGGGCGGTTCCCCGAGCATCGCACGCCTACCCATGCCTCACGGTCCCTCGGACGGGTGATTGGCGAGGCGTTCGCCTGCCGACGGCCGGATTCGTTTCACTACGCTCGCGCGAGGCTCACGACTCCGCCTTGCGGTGCACCCGCGCGACCCAGTCCGCCGGTTTGGCGATCTCCGCCTTGGTCGGGAGGGTGTTCGGGGAGGTCCACACACGATTGAAGCCGTCCATGCCGACCTGCTCCACGACCGACCGCACGAACCGCTCACCGTCGCGGTACTGCCTGAGTTTGGCGTCCAGGCCCAGCAGTTTGCGCAGGGCCAGGTCGAGACGGGAGGCGCCCCTGGCGCGGCGCTGCTGGAACTTCTCGCGGATCTCCGCGACCGACGGGACGACGTCCGGACCGACACCGTCCATCACGAAGTCGGCATGGCCTTCCAGAAGGGACATCACCGCGGTCAGCCGGCCGAGGATCTCCCGCTGGGCGGGCGTCTGCACGAGTTCCACGAAGGAGTGTCCGTCGTCGCCCTCCTCCCCCTCCGGGCGTCCGCCGGCGAGCGACTGGGCCGCCTCCCTGATGCGCTCCAGGACCGTCATGGGGTCGATCTCGGTCTGCTCCAGGAAAGACTGGATCTCACCCTCGAGGTGATCGCGCAGCCAGGGCACCGCGGTGAACTGCGTGCGGTGCGTCTCCTCATGCAGGCAGACCCAGAGGCGGAAGTCGTGGGGGCGCACGTCCAGTTCGCGCTCCACGTGCACGATGTTCGGAGCGACCAGCAGGAGGCGGCCACCGCCGTTCTCCCCGGCGGGCAGTTCTCGCGTGGCAGGGGCGAAGGTCTCGTACTGGCCGAGCACCCGGGAGGAGAGGAACGACAGGAGCATGCCCAGTTCCACGCCGGTGACCTTGCCGCCGACGGCCCCGAGGACGGCTCCGCCGGGGGTGCTCCCGCGCCGCTCCTGCATCTTGTCGAGAAGGGGTTTGAGGATCTCCCGGAACCCGGCGACGTTCGCCCGGACCCAGCCGGGACGGTCGACGACCAGGACAGGGGTGTCGTATACGCCCTCTTCACCCATACGAGTAAAGCCCCGGACATGTTCCTCCGAGGCCTTCGCGTGCCTGCGCAGCTCCGCGACGACGGCCCGGGCCTCGTCGCGGCTCACCTCGGGGCCCGGCCGCACGAGCCGGGTCGCGGTCGCCACCGCGAGATTCCAGTCGACCATCTCGGCACCACCGATGCTCGTCATGTGTCAACCGTACGTGCTCGTGCGCGAGGGCGGTGAGGGGTACGGCACCGGCGTGAGCCCCGATACGGGGCCCGTGATGCCGCTGGTGCCGCTGTTACCGGCAGCCGCACCCCGCCAGTGCGGCCGCCGCGCGGTCGAGCGCCCCTCTGGCCGCCGTCTGGTCCATCGAGCCGTCCGTCAGGAACGCGAACGCCAGCAGGCGGCCGTCTGCGTCGACCACCGTCCCGGCGAGTGTGTTGACGCCGGTCAGGGAGCCCGTCTTGGCGCGTACGACGCCGACACCGGAGCGTTCGGCGGCGTCCTCGTAGCGGTCGCTGAGAGTGCCCGTGAAACCGGCGACCGGCAGGCCCGTCAGAGCCGGGCGGAGTTCGGGGTGGGACGGGGAGCCGGCGGTCGCCAGCAGGTCCGTCAGCAGCTCCGCCGTGAGTTTGTCGTCGCGATTGAGTCCACTGCCGTCGTGGAACCGGGCGCCGCCGAGTGGAAGTCCTAGCTTCCTGAGCTGGGTGGCGATCGCGGCAGCGCCCCCCTCGAAGCTCGGCTGCCCGCCGGTGGCGAGGGCGGTCTGGCGGGCGAGCGCCTCGGCGATGTCGTTGTCGCTGTTGGTGAGCATCCGCTCGACCACGGCGGACAGCGGCGGCGACTGGACCGAGGCCACGGTCTGCGCACGGGACGTGGCCTTCGCCTGGGAGGCGCCGGGGGCCGAGGTCTTGATGCCGCGGTCGCGCAGCAGGTCGCCGAACGTCCGGGCCGCATCCCCCGCGGGGTCCGTACTGCGCCGTGCCGGCCCACTGGTGGAGTCGTCCGTGCGGCCCTCGTCGGCCATCAGGCCGGTGACCGGCGCGAGATTGCCGTTCTCCCCGATGGGGTGCAGCGCCGCACCCGTGAACAGGGAGGCGTCGTAGGAGAGGGTCACCGAGGCCACGTGGCGCTTCTTCAGCGCGGCGGCGGTCTCGTCGGCGAGGGTGCGCAGGCTCGCCCACCCTTCCCCAGGCTCTCGGCCTCGCTCGAGCTGGGAGGTACCCCCGGCCTTCTCGCGGGCGGTCAGGGTCGGGTCGCCACCGCCGACGAGCACCAGCTTGTCCGTGCCGGGCTCCAGCACGGCGCGCGTGGTCAGGCGGTGGTCGGGGCCGGCCGCGGAGAGCACGGCGACGGCCGTGGCGATCTTCGTGGTGGAGGCGGGGGTCAGCGCGTCGTCCGCGCCCTTGCCGTACAGGCGTTCGCCGGTGGCCACGTCGACGACGGCGGCGGTGCGCCGGGTGCCGAGAGAGCCGTCGCCCAGGAGCCTGTCGAGGACGGCGGTCACGTTCGGCACGAACGGCGCCGACTTGGTGGTGTTCCCGGCGCCGACCAGGCCGGCCAGCACGGCCCCGGCGCTCGGCGCGGGCGCGGGTGCCTCGGCCGCCGTACCGGAATCACGTCCGTGATCTGCACCACCCTCGCGGCCCCACGCTGCGGCCCGTTCGCGCTCGGCCGTACGCTGACCCGAGGAGTCCCAGGGACCGGCGGCGGTCGCGGTCGCGGCCGCGAGTGCCAGGCCCACGGTGGCGGCGACAGCCGCCAACTGCGGGGTCGTGAGCCCTCCGGAGCGCGGGCGCACGGCGCGCGCGACCCGCGCGACGTGCGGTTTCACCACCCCGGTGAGCCGTGTCACACGCGGTCTCACGGCCTCGGTGATCCGCCGCGCACGGGGTTTCACAGCCTGGGCCACGCGCGCGAGGCGCGGCTTCACGCCCCGTGCCACCCGCACGAGACGTGGTCGCACGGCCCGCCAAGCCCTCAGCTCCGGCACGACCACCAGCCCCTTTCGCGATCACACGCCTGCGTGAGGGACACTTAACCACCAGAACTATGTGCTGATCATGGAGGAGCCACCGGTGGAGTTCGACGTCACGATCGAGATCCCGAAGGGTTCGCGGAACAAGTACGAGGTGGACCACGAGACCGGTCGTATCCGCCTGGACCGTCGACTCTTCACCTCGACCAGCTACCCGGCCGACTACGGCTTCGTCGAGAACACCCTCGGCGAGGACGGCGACCCGCTGGACGCCCTGGTCATCCTGGAGGAGCCGACCTTCCCCGGCTGCCTCATCAAGTGCCGCGCCATCGGCATGTTCCGCATGACGGACGAGGCCGGCGGCGACGACAAGCTGCTGTGCGTGCCGGCGTCCGACCCGCGTGTGGAGCACCTGCGGGACATCCACCACGTCTCCGAGTTCGACCGCCTGGAGATCCAGCACTTCTTCGAGGTCTACAAGGACCTGGAGCCCGGCAAGTCCGTCGAGGGTGCCAACTGGGTGGGTCGCTCGGACGCGGAGGCCGAGATCGAGCGTTCCTACAAGCGGTTCAAGGAGCACGGCGGTCACTGACCCCTGTCGTCCTGCGGGCCGCGTGACCCTCACGGGGTGACGCGGCCCGTTCGCGTACCGGTGCGCATACTGAGGCGTACGGAGGTACGCAGGGGAAGCACGTGAACGAAAGGCGAGGGCGGGAGCTGGTGGCGGAGCCGGACGCGGAGGACCGCAAACCGCGGTCGGACGAGGCGAGGAGTGCGTTCGCGACCGAGGGACGCGGCGGGAGTGATGCCGCCACGACGTCCGAGTTCGCGGTTCCCGAGGGCCTCCGTGTGCCGCCGGGGATCGGTACCGACTCGTCCACTACGTCGGAGTTCGCCGTCCCCGAAGGTCTTGATGTGCCGTCGGCGGGAAGTGCCGAGTCCGAGACGACGTCCGAGTTCGCCCTCCCGGAGGGCCTGGAGATCCCGCAACCGTCCTCCGGCGAGACGGAGGGGTCGGCGTTCAGCCCGCCGAGCACCTACAGCGCCGGACAGGCACCGCTCGCGTTCACACCGCCCTCCGGGGTACCCACGGTCCAGCTGACGAAGGAGGCGCCCTGGCAGGACCGGATGCGCACGATGCTGCGCATGCCGGTGGCCGAGCGGCCCGCGCTGGAGCCCCTGCCGAAGACGGGTGAGTCGGGCCCCGCCGTGCCGCGCGTGCTCGACCTGACCCTCCGCATCGGCGAACTGCTGCTCGCGGGCGGCGAGGGTGCCGAGGATGTGGAGGCGGCGATGTTCGCGGTCTGCCGGTCCTACGGCCTGGACCGCTGCGAGCCGAACGTCACCTTCACGCTGCTGTCGATCTCGTATCAGCCGTCCCTGGTGGACGATCCGGTGACGGCGTCCCGGACCGTACGCCGCCGCGCCACCGACTACACGCGCCTGGCGGCCGTCTTCCGGCTCGTGGCCGACCTCAGCGACCCGGAGACGACGACCTCCCTGGAGGAGGCCTACCGGCGGCTCGCCGAGATCCGCCGCAACCGGCACCCCTACTCCGGCTGGGTGCTGACCGGGGCGAGCGGGCTGCTCGCCGGCGCGGCCTCCGTACTCGTCGGCGGCGATCTGATCGTGTTCGTCGCGGCCGCACTGGGCGCGATGCTCGGCGACCGACTGGCCTGGCTGTGCGTCGGGCGCGGGCTGCCGGAGTTCTACCAGTTCACGGTGGCCGCGATGCCCCCGGCCGCGATCGGCGTCGCGCTCACGGTCGCCCACGTGGACGTGAAGGCGTCCGCGGTGATCACCGGTGGGCTGTTCGCGCTGCTGCCCGGGCGGGCCCTGGTGGCAGGCGTGCAGGACGGGCTGACCGGTTTCTACATCACCGCCGCCGCGCGTCTGCTGGAGGTCATGTACTTCTTCGTGGGCATCGTCATCGGCGTCCTGGTGGTGCTGTACTTCGGCGTGAAGCTGGGCGCCCAGCTGAACCCGGACGCGGCGCTGAACCTCTCCGAACGGCCGGTCGTGCAGATCGCCGCGTCCATGCTCCTGTCCCTGACCTTCGCCGTGCTGCTCCAGCAGGAACGCTCCACCGTGCTGTGGGTGACCCTCAACGGGGGCGTCGCCTGGAGCGTGTACGGCGCGATGCACTACCCGGGCGGCCTCTCGCCGGTCGCCTCCACTGCCGTCGCCGCAGGTCTGGTGGGCCTGTTCGGGCAGCTGCTGTCGCGCTACCGGTTCGCGTCCGCGCTGCCGTACACGACGGCCGCGATCGGGCCGCTGCTGCCCGGTTCCTCGACGTACTTCGGGTTGCTGTCGATCGCCCAGAACAACGTCGACAAGGGCCTGGTGTCGCTGGCCAAGGCCGCCTCGCTCGCCATGGCCATCGCGATCGGTGTGAACCTGGGGTCGGAGATCTTCCGGCTGTTCCTGCGGGTGGGCTCCGCCAGGGGGCGGCGGGCGGCCAAGCGGACCCGAGGCTTCTGAGCGCCGGCGCCTGCGCGCCCGGCAGCTCAGTTCTGCGGGTAGCCGTTCTGCGAGTAGCCCTGGTCGTAGGGGTACTGCTGCGGCTGCTGGTAGCCCTGGGGGTACTGCTGGGGGTAGGGCTGGTCCTGGCCGTAGTTCTGCCCATAGCCCTGGTTCGGGTCGTACGGCTGCTGGCTTTGCGGATGGGCCTGGCCCTGGTTGCCGTACGCCGGGTTCTGACCCCGGTACGTCTGCTGGTCCTGGTAGGTCGGCGCCACGCGTCGCAGCTGCGTCGTCGCGTCGTCCATGGCCGGCTGCTGCTGGGCCGGAGCCTGCTGCGGGTTCTTCCTGGCCTTGGCGCGCGCCCGCAGGAACTCGATGATGATCGGGATCACCGAGACGAAGACGATCAGGATCAGGATCGCCTCGATGTTCTTGTTGACGAAGGCGATGTTGCCGAGCCAGGAGCCCAGCAGGGTGACGCCCGCGCCCCACAGGACACCGCCGATGACGTTGAAGGTCACGAACGAGCGGTACTTCATGCCGCTGACGCCGGCGATGATCGGCGTGAAGGTGCGCACGACGGGCACGAAGCGGGCCAGGACCAGGGACTTCGGGCCGTACTTCTCGAAGAACTCGTGGGCCTTGGCGACGTTTTCCTGCTTGAAGAGGCGGGAGTCCGGGCGGTTGAAGAGCGACGGTCCGACCTTCTTGCCGAACATGTAGCCCGCCTGGTCGCCCAGGATCGCGGCGACGCAGATCAGTGCGATGGCACCCCACAGGGGGAAGTGCAGCTGGTTCGACGTGATCAGCAGGCCGCACGTGAACAGCAGTGAGTCACCCGGCAGGAAGAAGCCGATGAGCAGGCCCGACTCGGCGAAGACGACGAGGAGCAGGCCCCAGATTCCGAAGGTGTCCAACAGGTGGTTCGGATCCATCCAGCTCGGTCCGAGGGCAAGCATCGTCACGGTTCCGGGCTCCTGATGGGTGAGGGGAGTGCGGCGTCCTGCGGGCGGCCGACACGACAGTGGCCGGACAAAGCTATCAACGCACGGTGTGCCCACCAGGTTCCACCGGTGTCTTCGGGATGCACTGTGCGGGAACTGGGCCGAAGCTGTGGGCGCTGGGCATCGAGGACCACGGCGACGGTCGGCGGCCGCAGGCGGAGTGCTGGTCGTGACGACGAACGACGTGGCCGGCCACCCTGTCGAGCAGGGCATGGACGAGGTCTTCGGCCTCTGGCAGCCCGAGGAATTGCCCGTGCCGCGTTGGCCAGGGTCGCCGCGCGGAGGTAGGCCGCTAGGCCCGGCTTGATCTGCTCGTAGGCGGCGGCGAACCGCTCGTCCGCGACGTACATCTCGCCGAGACCCGTGTGGATCTCGTAGCCGCAGTCGTAGAAGTTCCGGCTGATCTGCTGCCGGTGCTGCTCGGCCAGTTCCATCGCCGACTCCGAGTCGGGGGCGACCCCGGCGTCCATCAGGGCGACGAAGGCGTTGGTGTTCCCGGTGCCCTCGGCTTTGATGCGCAGCCAGTCCTCCTTCGTGTAGGCGGACGTCCTGCGCCGGGACTGCCGGTAGGGCTCGGTGTCGCCCCAGCGGCGCCGGGATTCCTCGTCGTACTGCTCCGGGTCGTACTCCCCGAAGACCTCGAACCTCTCCTCGGGCGTGAGGTTGATGCCCGTCTTCCGTGCCTCCATGGCGTGCTCCACGGCCGCCGCCATCTTCTGCAACTTCTCGATCCGGGCGGTCAGTAGTTCGTACTGGCGGCGCAGATGCGCGCGCGGGTCCGCGTCCGGGTCGTCGAGCAGGACGGCGACCTCGTCGAGTGGGAAGCCGAGTTCTCGGTGGAACAGGATCCGCAGAACAGGATCCGCTGCAGCCGGTCGAGGTCCGTGTCGCCGTAGCGCCGGTGACCGGCGTGGGTGCGCTCGCTGGGTACGAGCAGGCCGATCTCGTCGTAGTGGTGCAGCGTGCGCACGGTCACACCGGCGAAACCGGCCACTTGGCCCACCGAGTAGCTCACTTCCGCTCCCTTCTGGGTACGCGCTTCAGGCTGGAGCCTCACGTCGCGTGAGGTGCAAGCGCCATTCCGCCGGGTGCCGCGGCACGAGCCCGCACCAGCACATTTGATGCTTCATGCCGGATTCGCTCCTTTATGGTGAGCCCGTGGCCCATGACACCGCGCCGCAGGCAGCCACCACTCCGGCGACCCCCGCGCGGGGTCTGCTGCCGCTGGTCCTGCCGGCACTCGTCGTCGGCGTGGGAGCCAGTCTGCTCTTCCTGGGGGTGAGCGGGCTCGCCGAACGGCTCCAGCACGTCCTGTGGCGGGACCTGCCCGACGCACTGGGCGTCGGTCGCTGTTCCGTGTTCTGGACGCTCGTCATGCTCACCATGACGGGCGCCCTGGTCGGTCTGCTCGTCTGGAAGGCACCGGGGCGCGCGGGTCCCGACGCGGCGACCGTGGGGCTGGCCGTGACGGGCCCCACTGCCGTCCGCTGTCGTGCCGGGCCTGCTGGTGGCGGCCATGCTGATGCTGGCCGGCGGTCCCAGCCTGGGCCCGGAGAACCCGGTCATCGTGTCCAGCGCCGCGCTGGCGTTCTGGCTGGGCCGCAGGATCGCGCCTCGGCTGCCGGGCGGCGTGTGGCTCGCACTGGCCGAGGCTGCGACGATCGGCGCGCTGTTCGGGACGCCGGTCGCTGCGGCGCTGGTGCTTTCCGAGGCGCTGGCCGGGCGGCCGGTCCCGGGCCGGCTGTGGGACAACGTGTTCGGACCGCTGATCGCTGCCGCCGCGGGCTCGCTGACCACCACACTGGTGGCCCGGCCGACGTTCGACCTGGGCCTTCCGCCCTACGGCCGCCCCGGCTGGGGCGGCCTGCTGAGCGTGCTCGTGGTCGCCTCCGCGGGCGCGCTGCTCGGGATGACAGCGGTGTACGCCTTCCCGCACGTCCACGGAGCGTTCAGGCGTCTGCGGCACCCGATGGTGGCACTTCCGGTCGGCGGACTGATCCTGGGGCTCCGGGGCGCCCTCGGCGGCCGTCTCACGCTGTTCAAGGGGCTGGACGAGGTGGCGGAACTGGCGCGGAATCCGGACGGCTGGTCGGCGGGGCAGTTCGCGACGATCGGCCGCGGTGAAGCCGGCGGCCATGCTGGTGGCGGGGTCCTGCGGGTTCCGCGGCGGGCGGATCTTCCCGTCCGTGTTCATCGGCGCCGCGCTCGGGCTGTGCGCGCACGCCCTCGTCCCCGCCGTGCATCCGGCGCCCGGGGTCGCCGCGGGGGTGCTGGACATGCTGCTCGCGGTGACCCGGCAGGGCTAGCCTGTTCACGGCCGCGGTGCTGGCGCCCTTCCCGTCGATCCTTGCCCTGCTGTGCATCGCGTCCCTCCCGGCCTGGATCCTGGTCACGGGCCGCCCCCAGATGCAACTGCGGGCGGACGGAACCCCGGTCCGGTGAACCGTGGAGCCCGTCCGGTCCGATGTACCGGTGAGGGGCGTGTCCATGGGGCGGCCGGACGCGGGGAACCATGGATCAACGAGCTTCATGAACCAGCAGGACATCCGGATCCGATGAACCAGTAGACGCGCGCCACCGACGCGATGGGAGACCTGACACCATGCCGCTCCACACCGGCCCGGGGAAGCCCGACGAGCGCCCCATGTCGATGAACCCCTTCTTCGGGGAGGCGAATCCGGTCACCGAGATGACCGAGGCGCCGCCCAGGCACTGCCTGCCCTCGGGACCGATGCTGCCCTCGGTCGCCTATCAACTCGTCCACGACGAACTGATGCTGGACGGCAACTCACGGCTGAACCTCGCCACCTTCGTCACGACGTGGATGGAGGACCAGGCCGACCGGCTGATGTCCGAGTGCCGCGACAAGAACATGATCGACAAGGACGAGTACCCGCGCACCGCCGAGTTGGAGCGCCGCTGCGTGGCCATGCTCGCCAATCTGTGGAACGCGCCGGATCCGGAGTCCGCCGTGGGCTGTTCGACGACCGGCTCGAGCGAGGCGTGCATGCTCGCCGGGATGGCGCTGAAGCGACGCTGGGCCCGCCGCAACGCGGACCGCTACCCGTCCCGGGACGCCCGTCCGAACCTCGTCATGGGGGTGAACGTACAGGTCTGCTGGGAGAAGTTCTGCAACTTCTGGGAGGTCGAGCCTCGCCAGGTGCCCATGGAGGGCGACCGGTACCACCTCGACCCGCAGGCGGCCGCCGATCTCTGCGACGAGAACACGATCGGGGTCGTGGGCATCCTCGGGTCCACCTTCGACGGGTCGTACGAACCGATCGCCGAGCTGTGCGCGGCCCTGGACGACCTCCAGGCGCGCACGGGCCTGGACATCCCCGTGCACGTGGACGGCGCGTCCGGGGCGATGATCGCACCCTTCCTCGACGAGGATCTGGTGTGGGACTTCCGGCTGCCTCGGGTCGCGTCGATCAACACCTCCGGTCACAAGTACGGGCTGGTCTACCCGGGTGTGGGCTGGGCGCTGTGGCGCGACAAGGAGGCGCTCCCCGAGGAACTCGTCTTCCGGGTCAACTACCTGGGCGGCGACATGCCGACCTTCGCACTCAACTTCTCCCGGCCCGGAGCCCAGGTCGTCGCGCAGTACTACACGTTCCTGCGGCTCGGCCAGGACGGCTTCCGAGCGGTCCAGCAGACCACACGGGACGTGGCGCAGGGCCTCGCCGAGCGGGTGGAGGCGCTGGGCGACTTCGAACTCCTCACCCGGGGCAACGAGTTGCCTGTCTTGGCCTTCACCACCGCACCGCACGTAAAGGCGTTCGACGTCTTCGACGTCTCCCGGCGCCTGCGTGAGTTCGGCTGGCTGGTCCCCGCTTACACCTTCCCCGCCAACCGCGAGGACCTGTCCGTCCTGCGGATCGTGTGCCGCAACGGCTTCTCCACGGACCTCGCCGATCTGTTCCTGGAGGATCTCAGCCGCCTGCTGCCCGGGCTGCGACGGCAGCCGCACCCGCTGACCCGCGACAAGCACAAGTCCACGAGCTTCCATCACTGAGGGCCGGAACGGCCGCCCGCGCCGGCAGCGAGGACGGCCGTCGGGGCCACGGGACAAGGACACCAGGCGCGGCTACCGGCTCAGGCGCCCGAACCTCCGTACCGCCAGTGGGAAGAAGACGGCCAGCAGTGCCAGCGGCCAGACAACGGCGGACCAGACATGCCCGGATTCGCCGCCTGGGCCGCCGAACAGGTCGCGCACGGCCGTCGCCGTCTGGGACATCGGGTTCCACTGGACCACCGTGCCCAGCCAGCCGGGCATGGAGTCGGGGGTGGCGAAGGCGTTGGAGAGGAAGCCGACCGGCCAGACCAGGATCTGCACGGCCTGCACCAGCTCCGGCTTCCCGGCCACCAGCGCCAGGTGGATGCCGATCCACAGCATCGCGAAACGGAACAACAGCAGGAGGCCGATGGCACCGAAGAAAGCAGCGATCCCCCCGTGCGCACGCCAGCCGAGCGCGAGCCCGACGCCGGTGAGGGCAGCCAGGCCGAGCGCGGACTGGAGCATGTCCGCGGCCGAACGTCCCACCAGAACGGCTCCGTTGACCATAGGCATCGCGCGGAAGCGGTCGATCACGCCCTTGTCGAGGTCCTGGGTGACGGCCAGCATCGTGCCCTCCAGGCCGAAGGCCATGGTGAGCGCGAGCATGCCGGGGACGAGGTAGTCGATGTAGTCACTCGTGACGCCGCGGCCACCGCCGACCAGATAGCCGAACATCAGCAGCAGCATCACGGGGAAGACCAGGGCGACGAGCACCTGGACCGGCTGCCGGGCCCAGTGGGCGAGTTCGCGGCGGGTCATGGTCCCGCAGTCGGCGAGAAGGTGCGATACCGGCGCTGCCGTGGGGCGGACCGGTCCCGGGGTGGCGCAGGTCGTGCTCACGCGGCCTCCTTCACGCGGTGGTCCTCTCCGGTGAGGTGCAGGAACACCTCGTCCAGGGTGGGGCGGCGCACGGCGATGTCCTCCGCCTCGATTCCGGACACCTCCAGGGCTCGTACGACTCCGGAGAGCGCCGCCATGCGATCGGTGACCGGGGCGCTGAGCAGGCGGCGGTCCGCGTCCACCGAGACCTCGTCCTTGGGGACGGGCAACAGGGCAAGGACCGCGCCCAGTTGGCCGGCGTCGCGCAGGACCACGTCGATGCGGTCGCCCCCCGTGCGCGCCTTGAGTTCGCCGGCCGTACCGTCGGCGATCACACGGCCGTGGTCGACCACCGAGATGCGGTCGCAGAGCTGGTCGGCCTCCTCCAGGTACTGGGTGGTGAGCAGGACCGTCGTTCCGCCGCCGACCAGCGAGCGGACCGCCGTCCAGACCTCGGCCCGGCCCCGCGGGTCGAGGCCGGTCGTCGGCTCGTCGAGGAACAGCACCTCGGGTTCGGTGATCAGGGACGCGGCGAGGTCCAGGCGGCGCCGCATGCCCCCGCTGTACCGCTTGACCGCTTTGCGTCCGGTGTCCTCGAGCCCGAAGCGCCCGAGGAGTTCGTCGGCGCGCAGGCGTGCCCGGCGGGCGCCCAGGTGGTGGAGACGGGCGAACATCTCCAGGTTCTGACGGCCGCCGAGCTCCTCGTCGAGGGCCGCGTGCTGGCCGAGCAGGCCGATGCGGAACCGGACCTCCCGGGCGTCGGTCATCACGTCGTGCCCGGCCACCTCGACGCGACCGCCGTCCGGCCGCAGCAGGGTGGACAGGATCCGGACCAGGGTCGTCTTGCCCGCTCCGTTCGGGCCGAGCACCCCGTGCACCGTGCCGCGCGCGACCAGCAGGTCGAGCCCGTCCAGTGCCGGTCTGCCGCCGTACTTCTTCCGTACTCCTTCGACGCTGATCGTCGTGTCGGCCACCGGCCACTCCTTCGCTAGTCAAACTTGACTACGCACCTAAAGTAGCGCCGCTACACCCACTGGTCAAACTTGATTAGCGGTTGTCCTCCGGATGCCGCTCCCCCGTCGCGTACGGGTTCTCCTCACCCTCGGCCAGGACGCCGACGAACGGTTCGCCCTCGCCGGCGAAGGTGTACGCCCCGCCCTCGATCCGTGCGAGGAGCCCCCGGGTCCATGCCGCGTCGGAGTCGGCCGTGTGGACCCAGAGGTTCATGATCTCGCCGATGTGGCCGAGCTGCTCCGGGCCGCCCTCGGGGATGTAGTGCTCGGTGACGGCGGCCCGCCACTCCTCGATCCGCCGGATCCGCTCCTTCAGCAGATCCACCGCCTCATCCCGCCGCAGGTCGACGATGAAGCCGATGGCCGCCGACTGGATGTCCATCTTCTGGTCGTACGAGACCAGCGATTCGCGCAGGAGGCGCAGGAACTCCCCGGTGCCCTGGTCCGTGATCTCGTACTCGGTGCGGGGCGGCCCACCGGCCGTCGACGGGGCGACCTCGTGTGCGTGCAGCAGTCCCTGCTTCGCCATCTGCTTCAGGGCGTGGTAGACCGAGCCCGGCTTGGCGTTGGACCACTCGTGCGCGCCCCAGTACTCCAGGTCGTTGCGCACCTGGTAGCCATGGGCCCGCCCGTGCTGGCGGACGGCGCCCAGCACGAGGAGACGGATCGCTGACATGTGTTCAGAGTAGGCCGCCCGAGGTCAGCCCCAGGACGTGCCCTGCTCCATGGCCACCAGCTCGAAGGCCGTCTTCCCGTCCAGCGACTCCCGGATGATGTCCGCGTGCCCCGCATGCCGGGCGGTCTCGCGGATCAGATGGAGCAGCAGCCAGCGCATCGAGACCCGCTCGTCCGGCGGGAACCACGGTTCGTTCGGCAATGGGAACGTGTCGTCGAGGCTCGGCACCGAGCGGATGAACGCCTCGGTCTCGTCCGCGACCTTCTGCCAGTACGCGAGCTGCGACTCGACCGTCTCGTCGCCCATGAGCCGGAAGCACTCGTGCCAGTTCGATTCGTCGCGCCTGACCGCCGGCGGCTCCTGCTCGGCCCGGGCGATCCAGCCCTGCTCGACCTCGGCGACGTGCTTGAGCAGCCCGGACAGGGACAGCTCGCTGGCGCTGGGCCTGCTCGCGGCCTGCTCCTCCGTCAGACCGAGCAGGGCCCGGCGGATGCCGCGGCGCTGCTCCTCCAGGAAGGACAGCAGTGCTCCACGCTCGTCGCCCTGCGCCTCCGCACGCACATGAGTGACCATGACCGGCCGCCTTTCGTCGGTTCCAGCGGGTTCGTCCCCTGCCTGACACCGACGACGCTACGGGCCCTTGCGGTCAGCTTCTGTCCGCAAGGGCCCGTGGGAGCGAGGAAACGCACTGCGGGAGAAATCAGAACGGGAAGCCGCTCCGCCCGTGCTGCACCGAGATCCACTTGAGCGTGGTGAAGGACTCCAGGGTCGTCTCGCCGTTCAGTCGGCCGATGCCCGAGTGCTTCTCGCCGCCGAAGGGGACGAGCGGCTCATCGTGGACGGTGCCGTCGTTCACATGGAACATGCCCGTGTCGATCTGCTTGGCGAAGTTCACGCCGCGCTCGATGTCGCCGGTGTGGACGGCGCCGCTGAGGCCGTACGGGGTGTCGTTGACGATGCGCACGGCCTCCTCCTCGCCGTCGAACGGGATGAGGAAGGCGACCGGTCCGAAGATCTCCTGCTGGAGGAGGGCCGAGTCGGCGGGGACGTCCGTCAGGACGGAGGGCTCGACGAGATTGTCGGTGGTCGTGCCGTGCACCAGCGCCGTCGCCCCCTCGGCAATTGCCTGCTCGACGGCGCCCGAGACGGCCTCCGCCTGCGAAGAGTTGATCACCGGGCCGATGACGGTCCCCGGGTCGCGCGGGTCGCCGACCTTGAGGGACTTCACCTTGGCGACGAACTTCTCCGTGAATTCCGTCTGCAGCGAGCGGTCCACCAGGACGCGGTTGGCGGCCATGCAGACCTGGCCCTGGTGCACGTACCGGCTGAAGACGGCCGCGTCGACGGCGTAGTCGACGTCCGCGTCGTCCAGGACCACGATCGCGCTGTTGCCGCCCAGTTCGAGGACGGAGCGCTTGAAGAGCGAGGCGCAGGCGGTGGCGATGTGCCGGCCGACCTTGTCGGAGCCGGTGAAGGAGATGACCTTCGGAATCGGGTGCTCGAGGAACGCGTCGCCTATCTCGGCTATGTCCGTGATGACGACGTTCAGCAGACCGCCCGGGAGCCCCGCGTCCTCGAAGATCCTGGCGACCAGGGAACCGCCGACGATCGGCGTGTTCTGGTGCGGCTTGAGGACGACGCCGTTGCCGAGCGCGAGCGCGGGGGCGACGGACTTGATCGACAGCAGGAACGGGAAGTTGAAGGGGCTGATCACGCCCACGACGCCGACCGGCACGCGGTAGAGGCGGTTCTCCTTGCCGTCGATCGGCGACGGGAGGATCTTGCCCTCGGGGCGCAGCGCGAGCTGGATCGACTCGCGCAGGAACTCCTTGGCGAGGTGCAGCTCGAAGGCGGCCTTCAGACGCGTGCCGCCGAGCTCGGCGATGATCGCGTCGGTGATCTCGGCCTCGCGGTCCTCTATGAGCCTGAGGGCCTTCTCGAACACCACGCGACGGGCGTACGGGTTGGTCGCGGCCCACTCCTTCTGGGCGGCCGCCGCGGCCTTGTACGCCTCGTCGACCTCGTCGACCGTGGCTATCGTGATGGCGGCCAGCTTCTCGCCGTCGTACGGGTTGAAGTCGATGATGTCCCAGGAGCCTGTGCCCGGGCGCCACTCACCGCCGATGTACTGCTGAGCCAGATCGGTGAAGTAGGACGACATGTGATCCCTCAATCCCTCGCAGCCGAAGCA
Organism: Streptomyces sp. NPDC022910; assembly: GCF_055561075.1. Classification (NCBI taxonomy): domain Bacteria; kingdom Bacillati; phylum Actinomycetota; class Actinomycetes; order Kitasatosporales; family Streptomycetaceae; genus Streptomyces; species Streptomyces sp. NPDC022910. The sequence goes on along the minus strand of NZ_JBVHHL010000033.1, from coordinate 165 downwards.
GGACACCGGTTCGCACGCCCGTGATCACGTCACGGTCTGATCACGCGTCATCGTACTGGTGTCTAAAGGGCAAGGCCATGAAGTTATGGGTCTGGGTGTAGTTGCAAGTGGGGTCTGATCTGGGAGGACGCCGGACGTGAGAAGCGGAGCCCCGGTAGAACTGAC